>JAQIJK010000002.1:0-350440 GCA_036946295.1 Methylobacterium frigidaeris
GTGCAGCACGACCAGACCCTGACGATCAAGAACGACCGCACCGAGACGGTGCAGGAGGGCAACGAGAAGGTCACGGTGTCGAAGGGCAACCGCACCCTCACGGTCTCGGCCGGCAACGACACCACCGAGGTCACCAGCGGGAACTACACCGTTAAGCTGGGATCAGGAAATGCGGTGCACCAATGCGATGCCGGCAGCATCACGCTGCAGGCGGCGCAATCGATCACCCTCAAGGTCGGCGAGAACACCATCGTGGTCAACCAGACCGGCATCACCCTCACGGCGATCCAGATCACCCTGAAGGCCGACGCGAAGATCCAGGCCAACGGCGCGATGGTGAACGTCGACGGCAGCGGCATGGTGCAGGTGACGGGCGGTCTCGTGACCATCAACTGAGGACCAGCATGGCTCCCGGCTCCTTCCCGAAGCTGCGCTTCTCCTCGGCCGAGGAACTCTGCGCCGTGCTGGCGCCGGGCGAAGAGGCCGGCGCGGTGCTCGCGCCGCGCCAGGGTGCGGCGGAGTTTCTCGCCGCCCTGGCGACGGCCGGGCTCCTGGTCGACGCGATCCGCTACCTCGCCGTCGCCCTGCCGCGCCGGGAGGCGGTGTGGTGGGCCTGCGCCGCCCGGCGCCGGATGCCGGCCGCCGAGTCCGAGCCGGAGCGGGCCGCCTGGCAGGCGGCGGAGACCTGGGTCTACGAGCCCACCGAGCCGAACCGGCAGGCGACCTACGCCCATGCCGAGGGGCTGAAGTTCGACACCGCCGGCGCCTACGCGGCGCTCGGGGCGTTCTGGTCCGGCGGCAGCCTCGCGCCGCCGGAGACCGGCCAGCACATCCCGCCGGGGGACGGGCTCACCGGCAGCGCGGTCGGCGCCGCGGTGATGTTCCGCTGCGTGCCGGGCGAGGCCGGGACCATCGCCGAGCGGCACCGGCTGGCCCTCGAGACCGGGTTCGACATCGCCCGCGGCGGCAGCGGCGTTGCGGGCAGCGCCTCGTGACCCCGACCCTGCGCCTGACCGTCACCGAACCCGGCGACGTTCCCGCGGGCGACCGGGTGCGCACGGTCACCGGCGCCGCCCTGCGCATCGGGCGCGAGGACGACAACGACTGGGTCCTCACCGACCCGGCGCGGCGGATGTCGCGCCACCATTGCACGGTCGACTTCCAGGGCGGCGTCTACATCGTCATCGACACCTCGGCCAACGGCGTCTTCCACAACAGCGCGCCGCGGCCGATCGGGCGGGGCAACAGCCGCATCCTCAGCGACGGCGACGTCCTGCGGTTTCCCGGCGTGACCCTCGCGGTCGCCCTGATCGAGGACCGGGACGCCCGGGACGCGTTCCGTGCCGTGCTGCCGCCGCGGCGGGACGGCGCCCCCCTCGCGGCCGGCGCCACGCCGCCCGATCCGCTCGACGACCTGCTCGCCCGGCCCGGGGCGCAATGGGGCGCCGATCCGCTCGACGACACCGCCCTGCCGGAGGCGCCGGATGCCGGCCTGCCCTTCGGGGGCCGGGCCGTTCTCGTCGCTGTCGCTGGCGACCTCCGCCATCGACGGCAGCGCCCTCTCCTGGACCCGGCAGGACCGCCGCACCCCGGCGCCGGCGGGGGCGGCACCCGCGTCGTGGTCGAGGCTCGGCCTCGGCGACCGGAGCGAGCCCGAGCACCAGGCCTTTCCCTCCGCACTTCCGGGTCAGACCGTGATCCCCGAGGACTGGGACCTCGACGCGCCGCCGCAGGCCGGGGCGGGCGACGCGGCGCCGCCGCCGGCGGGGCCGGGGCCCCGCCCCGGTGATCCCCTCGGACTGGTCGGAGGAGGCGCCGGAGCCGCCGAGGCCCGTGGCCGCCCGGCTGGCGCCCCCCGGTCCCGTCCCCGGCCTCGTCGCCGAGTCCGGCCCCGTCTCCGGCTCCGGCGACGACGCCCTGCTGCTCGCCCTGGTCACCGCCCTGGCGCGGGTCGAGCGGGCGCTGCTGGGACCCGATGCGGGCCTGATGCAGGGGCCGTCCGAGACGACGCTGCGCCGGCTGCGCGCCACCGAGCCGAGCCTCGCCGACCGGGCCATCGCGCTCATCGCGGAGCGGGCGGCGGAGCGGCTCGACGCCCCATCCCGGCGGCCCCCGGCCGGGTCGCCCCCATCCCAAGACCAGACGGCGGGCCGGCAGGCCTCCGCCGCCACGGCCCCGTCGCGGCCGGGAGACCACGAGGCATGAGCACCACCGGCAAGGTCGTCTGGTCCGAGGGCATGTTCCTGCGGCCGCAGCATTTCCAGCAGCAGGACCGCTACGCCGAGCGCCTCGTGCGCCAGCGCGCCGAGGGGCTGACGCCGTTTCCCTGGGGCCTGCGCCACCTCAGCCTCAACCGGGCGCTGCTCGACCTCGGCAAGCTCTCGCTGGAGCGCTGCGGCGGCGTGTTCGAGGACGGCACGCCGTTCGACGTGCCGACCGACCTGCCGCATCCGGCCCCCCTCGACCTCGCGGTCGGGCTGACCGACACCGTGGTCTATCTCTGCCTGCCGGTGCAGCATCCCGGCGCGGCCGAGATCGGGATCGGCGGCGCCTTCGCGTCCTCGGCCCGCTACGCCGCCGGCGACATCGAGGTGGTCGACGCGATCAGCGGCTCGAACGCCAGCGCCCGCATCCGCACCGCGAGCCTGCGGCTGAGCCTGATGCTGGAGAGCGACGACCGCAGCGGCTACCACAGCCTCGGCCTCGCCCGCATCGCCGAGGTCGGCGCCGACAAGCGGGCGCGGCTCGACCCGGACTACATCCCGCCGGTGATGGCGATGGCGGCCTCCGACACGCTGACCGGCTTCGCCAGCGAGGTGCTGGCGATGCTGCACCACCGCGGCGAGGCCCTGGCGCCGCGGGTGAGCGGCGCGGCGAATCACGGCGTCGCCGAGATCGCCGACTTCCTTCTGCTCCAGGTGATCAACCGGGCCGAGCCGGTGCTCGCCCACCTGGCGCGGCTGCCCGCGCTGCATCCGGAGCGCCTCTACGCCACCTTCCTCGATCTCGCGGGCGACCTCGCCACCTTCACCGCGCCGCGCAAGCGCCCGGACGAGTTCGCCACCTACCAGCACGACGACCTGGAGCACGTCTTCGCCGGGGTGATGCTGGCGCTGCGCCGCTCCCTGAGCGCGGTGATCGAGCAGTCGGCGGTCCAGATCCCGCTGCAGGACCGCAAGTACGGCATCCGCGTCGGGGTGATCCCGGACAAGACCCTGCTGACCACCTCGGGCTTCGTGCTGGTGGTCAAGGCGGCGCTGCCGGAGGAGACGATCCGCCGCTCGCTTCCGGCACTGGTCAAGATCGGCCCGGTCGAGCAGATCCGCGAACTGGTCAACGTGCAGCTCCCCGGCATCCCGGTGCAGCCGCTGGCGGTGGCGCCGCGCCAGCTCCCCTACCACGCCGGCGCGGTGTACTTCGAGCTGAAGCCGGACAGCCCGCTCTGGGCCGGCCTCGCCACCTCCGGCGGCGTCGCCGTGCACCTGTCGGGCGATTTCCCGGACACGCGGATGGAGCTGTGGGCCATCCGGCGCTGACGGCGTCCGCCCGCCGTGCCGCTCGTCGTCACCGTCCACGGCCAGCGCGGCGGCGCCGGCACCACGACCCTGGCCGGGCATCTCGCCGCACACCTCGCCCTGGGTGGACGGCGTGTCGGCCTCGCCGATTGCTGCCTGAGGTCGCCGGACCTCCACGCCTCGTTCGGGATCGAGGCCGACCCCTGCCTCAACGACTTCCTCTGGCATCGCACCGGGATCGCCGGGGCCGCCCTGGATCTCGGCGGCGCCCTTGCGGCGCCGCTCCCCGAGAAGGCCGGGCTCTACCTGCTGCCGGCGAGCCCGGCGCCGGCGGAGCTCGCCCGCCTGCTGAACGAGGGCCTCGATACCCGCAGGCTGGCCCGCGGCCTGCGCGACGCGGCCGAGGCCCTGTCCCTCGACCTGCTCATCCTCGACGCGCCGGCCGGATTCGGCGAGGAGGCGCTGCTGGCGGCCGCCCTCGCCGATTGCCTGCTGGTGCTGCTGCACGCCGAGCCGCGGCGGCGCCGGGGAACGGATCTCACGCTGCTGGAGCGGCTCGAACCGACCCGGATGCTGGTCGTGCTCAACCAGGCCGCGCCGTGGCTCGACGCCACGGCCCTCGCCGACGAGGCGGCGGTCTCGTGCCGCCGGCCGGTCGCCGCGGTCCTGCCCCGCTGCGAGGCGCTGGGGCCGCCGGGCCGCGGCCCCTCCCCGGGTGAGCCGCCGGCGCGGGCCGCGTTCGCCGCCGGCCTGAACCGGATCGCGGGGCTGATCGAGGACCGGGCGACGTGATACGGAATCCGGAAGATTGCTTCCGGATTCCGTATCACCAGCCCGCGCGGGGAGCCTCCGGCTCCACGCGCCTGAGCGAAGCCGATTTCCGCATTGCGAAGCAATCAATCGGAAACCGTATGACCCCTCTCCGGGGCTCAGGCGAGGCCGATCGCGGCCTGAACCTCGCACGCGTCGGCCGGCCGGGCGGCGGGATCGAACGACAGGGCGCGGGCCACGACCGCGTTGACGTCCCGCGTCGCCCCCTCGATCCGGGCCGGCACGCGCCCCTGCCGCCGGGCCTCGATCGCATCGAGACGGTCGAAGGGATGCCGGCCGGTCAGGACGAGATGGGTCAGGCAGCCCAGGGCGTAGACGTCGTCGCGCAGGGAGCGACCGTGGCCGGACAGGCGCTCGGGGCTCGCGTAGGCGGGGGTCACGGCCCGTTCGATCGCGTCGTCGACGTCCGTCTCCGACAGGAAGGCGGCGATGCCGAAATCGAGGATCTTCAACTGGCCGTCGGTGCAGATGAACAGGTTCGAGGGCTTCAGATCCGCGTGGACCACGCCCCGCCGGTGGGCGGCGGCGAGGCCGGAGAGGAGATGGGTCAGGGCGGTCCGGGCCAGGGCGCTGCCGGCGAAGTGCGGGTGGCGGCGCAGCATGACGTCGAGGGAGTAGCCGACGAGGTTCTCCATCACCATGAAGGCGTCGGCGCCGTCCCGGTCGAAGTCGTGGACGGCGACGATGTTGGGGTGTCGGAGCGCCTGGGTGTGGCGCGCCTCCGCCTCCAGCGCCCGCGTCGCCGTCCGGTCGCCGACCCAGCGCGGGGCGAGCAGCTTGACCGCGACGTAGGGCGAGACGCCGTCGAGCTCCTGGCGGCGGCGGTCGATGGCGCGGTAGACCACTCCCATGCCACCCTGGCCGATCTCGGCATCAAGGACGAAGCGGCCCCGCAGGACCTGCCCGACTCGCCCTCCGGCGGCATCCGCGGCGGGCGCAGGCGGATGCCGCAGGGCGCGAAGCCGCGCGGCCATGCGGTCGATCTCCGCCGCATCGGAGCGGTCGCCGGGTGAGACCCGAGCGGAGGCCGGGGCCGGTGCCTCGACCGCGTCGTGCAGCAGGCAGGCGAGCCGGAAGGACAGCCGGTGGGCGTCGATGGCCTGTTGCAGGGCGAGCGTCGCCGCCGCCCTTCCGGCCTGCGGCGCCCCGTCCCGCAGCGCGGCCACCGCGTCCGCGAAGGAGAGGCGGCCGGAGGCGAAGCGGTCGATCACCTGCTCGATGCCCGGGCGCATGAGCCCCCCTCCCCCGGCCCCGACGTCCCGCGTGCGGCGCGACCGCCGCGCCCTGTCATACGATTTCCGGTTGATCGCTTCAGGCGACCGCGAGCGGTCGCTTTCGCGATGCAGAAACCGGCTTCGCTCATGCGCCGCGCGGGCGGGTGATACGAAATCCGGAAGTCGTCTTCCGGATTTCGTATCAGAACGGCCAGGCCTTGGGCTCGGTCTGGACCGTCAGCGTCACCGCGAGGTCGCTGGCCGCGATGGTCGCGATGTTGATGTCGGCGAACTTGATCGGGGCCACGGCCCGCCACTGCGCCACGTCGAGCTGACGGAAGCCGGCCACCACGCCCACCACCGTCGCGTCGGCGGGTACCGTGGCGGTGAAGCCGTCCTTGGCCGAAGGCGGCAGGATAAACTCGTGCTTGCTCAGCAGGTCGGTGCCGAGGATCGCGGCATCGTTGTCGTAGAGCGATTGGGTGTCGCTCTGCAGGAACTTGGTGTCGGCTCTCAGGGTGTAGACCCGGAGCAGCAGCGGCGACGGGACGCCCGAAGGCGACGGGTTGACGTTCGGCGCGGTGCCGACCCGCACGACGAGCTTGGTCTCCTTCGGCGGCAGCAGCGTTGCGCAGCCGGAGAGCATGGAGAGCCCGGCGAGCAGGATCATTCGTCGGCTGGAGGCGGCCCCGCCAAGCTCTGATGCGTCCATTGACATCCCGCTCTTCGGTGTCACCGCTCCGCCCTTCCCTGTTCGGCCGGTCGCGAGGCGACCTTGGGTCGATAGGAACAACATCGGGGTGAACGAAGCATAACGGACGTAGCGATTCCGCGGCTTCTCATGCGATTTCCGATTGATTGCTTCGCAATGCGGAAACCGGCTTCGCTCAGGCGCCGCGCGGGCTGGTGATACGATTTCCGGAAGGAATCTTCCGGAAATCGTATCACCAGCCCGCCCCGGTTGCGGGGCTTGCAGATGCACACAACGGGTTGCGAGCGTTCTCCCTCTCCCCGCAAGCGGGGCGACGAGAGTTCCCGTGCCTCATCCGGAGATGCATGAATGCCGTAGGCCCGCGGGGAGAGGGAGCGGCCAGGACCAGCCTCATCCGGGGGCTCCCCTCACCCTCGCCCCGAGGGCTTCCTTCGCCCCGCCTTCGGACCCGGCTTCACAGACCGCGCGCGACGGGGCTATGTCCTCGGCCTGGACAGGACGCGGTACGGGAGCCTTCCGATGCGGGATTGCGGCGAGCAGGGCGGCGCCGGCCATCCCTGCGCCCACGACCGCGCGGCCGGCGGCTGCGCCGAGTGCGGCGTTCGCCTCGTCAGCGTCTGCGCGGCCCTGACGGGCGACGAGCTCGACCGGCTCGAGGCCCTGAGCCAGCGCCTCCGCCTCGATGCGCGGCAGGCGCTGTTCCATCAGGACGACCGGGCGGGCGCCGTCTACAACGTCACGGAGGGGATGATGCGGCTGTCGCGGCTGCTGCCGGACGGGCGCCGGCAGATCGTCGGCTTCGCCATGGTCGGCGACTTCCTCGGTCTCGCCCTTCCCGAGCGCTTCACCGTCACCGCCGAGGCGCTCGTCCCGGCGACGCTGTGCCGGTTCGACCGGCACGCCTTCGCGGGCCTCGTCGCCGGGGCGCCGCACCTGCTGCAACGGCTGCACGAGCGGGCCGGCCACGAACTCACCCTGGCGCAGGATCACATGGTGCTGCTCGGTCGGCGCACCGCCGAGGAGAGGGTGGCGAGCTTCCTGCTGGGGCTGCGCGCCCGCTACGGCCGGGTCGGGCGCGACTCGGTCACCGTCGAGCTGCCGATGGGCCGGCAGGACATCGCCGACCATCTCGGGCTCACCATCGAGACGGTCAGCCGGATGCTGACGCGGCTCGACCGGGAGAAGGCGATCCTGATCGTTCCCGGCGGCGTGCGCCTCCTCGACGGCGCCCGGCTCGAACGCCTCGCCGCCCGTTGAACGGTTTCCGATCGATCGGAGGCCGTTCAACGGATCGGCAGTCCCGGGTCCGACTTCATCGTCCGCAGGCAGATCTCGGAGCGGACCCGGGCGACCTGCGGATGCGGCAGCAGGTTGAGGTGGATGAAGTCGGCGAAGGCGGCCAGGTGCCGGGTGACGATGATGAGCACGTAATCGGCGTCGCCCGAGACCGAATAGGCTTCGCGCACCTCGTCGTGGCGGGTCAGGAAGCTGGCGAAGGATTCGTCCGTCTTCTCGTTGTGGGTCGAGAGGTTGACGCGCGCGATGGCACGGAGCCCGTATCCCAGTCGCGCCGGATCGAGCCGCGCCGAGTAGCCGAGGATCAGGCGGTCCTGCTCCAGGCGGGCGCGGCGGCGCGAGCATTGCGACGGCGACAGGTTCACGACCGCCGACAGCGCGGCATTCGTCATCGAGGCGTCGCGCTGCAATGCGCGCAGGATCGCCCGATCGTAGGAATCGACCGAAATTTCTTGCATCGCGTGGCCAAGCCCTGACGAAATATTGCAACGCGTAGCCATGCGACGGTCATCTTGCAAGAACATCGCATGCGCGGTCGTGCACGCTGTCCTCCATCGAAGCACGAGGAGGTTCCGATGGGTCCGTTCCCGCACGACGCGCCGAAGGCCACGATCAGCGACGCGAATCCGGCCGGCACCGACGGGTTCGAGTTCGTCGAGTTCGCCCATCCCGATCCGGACAAGCTCGACGTCCTGTTCCGCCAGATGGGCTTTCGCGCCGTCGCCCGGCACCGGACGAAGGACATCGTCCTGTATCGCCAGGGCGACATCAACTACATCCTCAACCGCGCCGCCGGCAGCCACGCCGCCGCCTTCGTCGCCGAGCACGGCCCCTGCGCGCCGGCCATGGCATGGCGGGTCGTCGATGCCGCCCACGCCCTGAAGCGGGCGGTGGATCTCGGCGCCACGGAATACACCGGCGACGGCAAGTCCCTCGACGTGCCGGCGGTGGTCGGGATCGGCGGCTCGCTGCTCTACTTCGTCGACACCTACGGCGAGAAGGGATCGTGCTATTCCGCCGAGTTCGAGTGGCTCGGCGAGGAGGACCGGACGCATGACGGCTTCGGGTTCTACTACCTCGATCACCTGACCCACAACGTCGTGCGCGGCAACATGGACACGTGGTACAAGTTCTACCACGACACGTTCAACTTCCGCGAGATCCGCTACTTCGACATCTCCGGCAAGATGACGGGCCTCACCAGCCGCGCCCTGACCTCCCCCGACGGCAAGATCCGCATCCCGATCAACGAAAGTGCCGACGAGCACAGTCAGATCGAGGAGTATCTTCGCGAGTACAAGGGCGAGGGCATCCAGCACATCGCCATCGCCACCAACGACATCTACGCCGGGACGGATGCACTGGCCGAGCAGGGTCTCGACTTCATGCCTGGGCCGCCGGCAATCTACTACGAGAAGTCGAAGACCCGCGTCAGCGGACACCAGGAGCCGCTCGACAAGCTGCGCCGGCGCGGCATCCTGATCGACGGCGAGGGCGTGGTCGGCGGTGGCCAGACGCGCATCCTGCTGCAGATCTTCTCCAGGACGGTGATCGGGCCGATCTTCTTCGAGTTCATCCAGCGCAAGGGCGACGACGGCTTCGGCGAGGGCAACTTCAAGGCGCTGTTCGAATCGATCGAGGAGGACCAGATCCGCCGCGGCGTGCTCGGCACCGCTCCCGCGGCCGCGGAGTGATACGGATTTCGGACGATCAGTTCCGAAATCCGTATCACCCGCCCGCGCGGCGCGTGAGCGAAGCCGGTTTCCGCATCGCGAAGCGATTGCGCAGCAATCGCCACGATCCCGCAGGGATCGCCTGAAGCGGTCAACCGGAAATCTGTATGACCGGCCGGCATCGGGAGACGCGCGTGAACGAGGTCTGGCGGTCCTACCCCGGTGCGCCCGACGAGGGCACGCCGGTCTGTGCGGCGAGCGACGTTCCGGAGGGGGCAGCCCGCTGCCTCTCCCTGCGGGTGCGCGGCGAGGAGTTTCCCCTCCTGGTTCTCCGGCGCGGAGGGCGGATCCGGGGATACGTCAACGCCTGTCCGCACCAGTACCTGCCCCTGAACTACCGCTCAGCGACGGTTCTCTCGGCGGATGGGACGAGGCTTCTGTGCAGCGCCCACGGGGCCGCCTTCGATGCCGAGAGCGGCGCCTGCCTCTCCGGGGCCGCCGAGAGCCTCGATCCGGTGCCGCTCGTCGAGGATGACGGCGGCCTCGTCGTCGTTCGCCGGTCCGGGAGCACCGCTCAGGCCGGGTGATCACGAATCCGGAACGCCGCCTACCGGCCGAGGACGGTCCCCGGGGGCTTGCAGTAGCGGCCCCGCGCCCGGTAGCCGGCGGGGCAGCGGCGGACGCACGCGCCGGCGGCATATTTCAGCGGCGGCCGGCACGCCTTGCCGAAGTTGCGCTCGCCGTAGAGGTAGTTCTGCTGGGCGCCGGCGGGGGCGGAGGCCCACAGGGCCGCGGCCAGGGCGAGGAAGGCCACCGTCGAGGCGTTGAAGATCGTCATGGCAAATCCCGGCTCATGGTAAACTCCGGCTCATGGCGGACGCCGGACACCGGACACCGTGACCCGGTCTCACGCCGGGACTGGTCAGTCCAGGGCCCCCGGTGACGGGGCGGTGCGGAACTGGACCATCATCTGCACGCAGGGCTCGTCGCCGACGGTGCCCGAGCGGTGGCCCCTGTGCCCCTGCACCTCCCGCGTGCCCCGGTCCTCGCCGTAATGAATGTCGCCCGGGCCCATCTCGACGCGGCGTCCGTCCTGCGTCTCCAGGAACCAGCGCCCGGCCAGCGGCACCACCCATTGCGGCTTCGGGCTCTCGTGCCATTCGCCGACCCAGCCGACCGGCAGCACGTTGAACTTCACCGCCTCGACCTCGCCGGGGAAGTCGCGCATCCATTGCGGGGCCGCCCCGCCGCCGACGCTCTGCAGGGCGAAGCCGGCGAGGTCGCGGCGCTCGAGCCGGCTCGTGCCGTCCGGGCCGGTCGCCATGTGGTAGAACGGCATCACCGGCGGGCGCCCCTCGTCGCGGCCGTCATTGCCGGGATTGGCGGGTTTCAGGGCCTTCAGGGTCTCGTCAGGCATGCAGCGCCTCCCGGGGATCGGTGTGGTCGAAGACCTGCGGCGGCGGGATCACGTCCGTCGCGCCGGTGCGCGCGATGATGCGGTCGGCCACCCGCAGGGCGTTGGCGATGATGGTCAGCGTCGGGTTCACCGCGCCGATCGAGGGAAAGAAGCTCGCATCGGTGACGTAGAGGTTGTCGAGGTCGTGGGCCTTGCAGTCGCGGTCGAGCACCGAGGTCGCGGGGTCGTCGCCGAAGACCAGCGTGCCGGCCTGATGCGCGGTGCCGCCGATCGGCACGTCCTTGCCGAGGTAGAGGGTGCGGTCGAACAGGTGCGGGTGGATGCCGGCGGCGTCGCACATCCCCTGCAGCTTGTGCCGCAGGCGCCGGTGCGCCTCCGCGTTGGTCTCGGTGAGGTCGAGGTGGACCTTGCCGTCCTTGTAGAACACCCGGTTCTCGCGCCTGGGCACGTCCTCGGAGGTGAGCCAGAAGTCGATCGAGTGGCGTGCGATCCAGGTGAAGGGCTTTTCCGGGAACCATTGCAGGAAGCCCGGCAGGCCCTCGCCGTGGATCTGCGCCCCGTCCGACTTGCCGACCATCTGGATGTGGCCGAGGGGATACTCCCAGTCGCTACCGGGGTCGGGGTCGCCGAAGTAGAAGTCGTTGACCCCGAGCGTCTTCTGGAACTTCGTCGGGTTCGGCGTCTTCGAGATCGCCAGCACCGTTGAATTGTTGTGGCGCATGTAGTTGCGCCCGACCAGACCCGAGCGGTTGGCGAGCCCGCCCGGGTGGCGGTCGCCGCCCGAGCGCAGCAGCAGCAGGGCGGAGGAGAGTGCTCCGCAGGCGACCACGACGATGTCGGCGCCGGCCTCGAACGGCTGCCCGTCGCGGGTGCCGGCGATGCCGGCCACCCTTCCGCCCCCGGCATCGGTGACGAGGCGCTCGACGTAGGTGCGGGTGGACAGGGTCAGGTTCGGGCAGTCCCGGAGCGCCGGATCGACCACCATCACCTGCGCGTCGGCCTTGCCGTTGGTCGGACACGGGAATCCGTCGAAGGATTCGCACTTCACGCAAGGAGAGGTCGGGAGCGCGCGCCCGTCCCGCTCCACGAGGCGGATGCCGACTGGCAGGTGGAAGGGGTGGCGCCCGTTCCGCTTCAGCCCGTCGAACAGTTCCTGGATGCGTGGCTCGTTGGCGACCGGCGGGTAGGCGTAGGGCTTGCGCGACCACGGCTCGGTCGGATCCTCGCCGCGCTGGCCGTGGACGTGGAACAGCTCCTCGGCCGCCTGATAGTACGGCTCGAACTCGTCGTACCCCACCGGCCATGCCGGCGACAGGCCGTCCTCGTGCCGGATCTCGCCGAAATCCCGCTCGCGCAGGCGAAACAGGATCGAGCCGTAGAACTTGGAATTGCCGCCGACGTAGTAGTGCAGGCCGGGATGGAAGCTCTGGCCGTCCGAGGAGTACCACGTCTCCGGGGCCTGGTAGACGCCATCGACGATCACCGCCTGGCTGTCCCAGTTCCGCGGCCCGCGCCGGATGTAGTCGCCGCGCTCCACGAGCAGGATCCGCCGGCCGGTCTGGGCGAGGCGCCACGCCATGGTGCCGCCGCCGGGGCCTGATCCGACGATGATCACGTCGTAATGCTCGCCCGCCATGCCGTCCCGCTCCGCTGCTCCGAAGGCGAGCAGGTAACGTGAGGGCCCGAGCCGCGTTCCTTGGCCCGATCGCAGCGCAGCATCGTGCCGGGAGCGCGGGGAAGGAGGGGTGAGCGGAGCGGGGAAGGAGAGATGAGCGGAGACGGCGATGGGGGATTGCCGGGCGACCGGACGCCGCTACCTGCCTGCGCGAGCCGGAGCCCCTCGCCGCCGATGACGATCCTGAGCCTTCTCATCGCCTTCGGCCTGCGCTGCCTGCTGGTGATCCTGTTCCTGCCGTTCTCGGCGGCCGACAAGATCTTCAACTTCTCCGGTGCGGTCGGGCAGGCGAGCGAGATCGCGCCGTCGCGCGCGGTGGCGCGGGGGCTGATCCTCGTCGGCCTGTTCGTCGAGATCGTGATGTCGCTCGGCGTCATCACCGGCATCGCCGACCGGCTCGCGGCGTTCATCCTGGCCGGCTACTGCATGACGACGGCCGTGTTGTGGAAGCAGTTCTGGAAGCCCGGCGACTTCTGGAGCGGCGGCCAGGGCCGTTCGCTGTTCTGGGACTTCCTGAAGAATGTCTCTCTCGGCGCCGGCTTCCTCCTCGTCACCTTCGGCACCGGCGCCACCGCGGTGCAGGACTTCCTCGCCCACCCCACCGCGTCCTCCCACCCCTACCGCCTGGAGGCGCCCGCCCGGTGAGGCGGGCGCCGCGCGGCCGGCGCCATCCCGGCGTCTGAAGGAGTTGTTTCCATGCCGACCGAAGTCCTGCCCGAGGACGCGGCGCCCGCGGGCGCCGAGCCCGCCCCGCCCTGCACCCTCGTGATCTTCGGGGCCGGCGGCGACCTGACCAAGCGCCTGCTGATGCCCTCGCTCTACAACCTGCGCGACGACGGGCTGCTCGACGACGGCTTCTCGATCCTCGGCGTCGACCACCTCGACCTCGACGACGACGGCTGGCGCACCGCGCTCACCGACACGATGCAGTCCTTCACCAGGGATCCGGACGCCGAGTTCCACGTCGCGTCGATCGACGAGACGATCTGGGGCTTCATCCGCGAGCGCCTGCACTACGCCAAGGGCGACTTCCTCAAGCCGGAGACCTTCGAGGATCTCGCCAAGCGCCTGTCCGGCAACGTGATCTTCTACCTCGCGGTGCCGGCGCGGTTCTTCGGCCCGATCGTCGACGGGCTCGGGGCGGCGAAGCTGCTGACCCAGCAGGAGGGCGCGTTCCGCCGGGTGGTGATCGAGAAGCCGTTCGGCGCCGACCTGCCCTCGGCCAAGGCGCTCAACGCGCGCATCCTGAAGGCGGCGGACGAGTCGCAATTCTACCGGATCGACCATTTCCTCGGCAAGGAGACGGTGCAGAGCCTGATGGCGGTCCGCTTCGCCAACGGCATGTACGAGCCGATCTGGCGGCGCGAGCACGTCGACCACGTCGAGATCACCGCCGCCGAGACGGTCGGCGTCGAGGGCCGCGGCGCCTTCTACGAGGCGACGGGCGCGCTGCGCGACATGGTGCCCAACCACCTGTTCACGCTGCTCTCGATGGTCGCGATGGAGCCGCCGAACTCGTTCGAGGCCGAGGCGGTGCGCGACGAGAAGGCCAAGCTCATGGCGGCGATCCGCCCGATCCCGCCGCAGGACGCGGTGCGCGGCCAGTACCAGGCCGGCACGGTGGACGGCCGGCCCAAGCGGAACTACCGCGACGAGCCGGACGTGGCGAAGGATTCCGACACCGAGACCTACGTGGCGCTGAAGCTCGAGATCGAGAACTGGCGCTGGGCGGGCGTGCCGTTCTACCTGCGCACCGGCAAGCACCTCGCCGGGCGGCGCACCGAGATCGTGGTGGCGTTCAAGCCGGCGCCCTACCACCTGTTCAAGGACACGGACGTGGCGACGCTGGCGCCCAACATCATGCGCCTGCAGATCGACCCGGTGCAGGGCACCCAGACCCAGTTCAACGCCAAGGTGCCGGGGCCGGCGATGCGCCTCGGCAAGGCCGAGACCACGTTCCGGTACGAGGACTTCTTCCACCAGCGCCCGAACGTCGGCTACGAGACCCTGCTCTACGACTGCATGATGGGCGACACGACGCTGTTCCAGCGCGCGGACGCGATCGAGGCGTCCTGGGCCGCGGTGGAGCCGCTGCTGCGATGCTGGGGCGAGGGGACGGGGGAGGAGGCCACCGGCCTCCGGTTCTACGCCTCGGGCAGCGAGGGCCCGCAGGCCGCCGACGACCTCCTGCGCCGCGACGGGCGGCACTGGCTCCCGCTCGGCGAGGGCGGGCCGTCGTAGGTCGGGCATCGCCGGCCCTCGCACTCGTCCCGTCATGCGCAATCCGGGTGATCGCCCGGTGATCCCCGCGGGATCGTGGCGATCGCCACGGATCGCGTCGCGATGCGAAAATCGTATCATTGGCCGCCGGCTGCGCAGCCCCTGACGAGGGAGACCGGTACGCGCGCCGGTGAGCCAACGCACTCGGCGACGAACGCGGATCTTCTCCTCTCCCAGCAGGACGGGGAGAGGGCTCGGGGCTCGGGGCTCGGAACGATTCCCATCCCCGAATCAGGCGACGAGGCGCGCCACGTCGGCGATCTCGCAGGTGTCGGCGCGCAGGCGCCAGTCGACGATCCGCATCGCCTCGCAGAACCGCGCCTTCGCCTCGTAGAGGGCCGAGACGTCCGACCGCGCCGCGACGACCATCCGCTGCTACACGATCCGGTGATCGTGGCCGCGGGAATCCGGGACGACCTCGTGGAAGGTGACGAGGTATGTGCGCATCCGAGCCCCGCATGTCGAAACCGGGCCATCCTGCCCGCTCCGGCCGGACGGGCCTTGATCCAGCGCAAGGCCGGCGGGTCTCGCCGGGGCCTCGCCCTCCCGGGCCGGCCCGCGCGATGATGCGAGATCCGCATCGCCAAGCGATCGCACGGCAATCGCCAGGCGATCCATCGAAGATCGCATGATTCCCTGCGTCGGGCCCGGCTTCCGGCTATGTCCTGTCCCGGCACAGGGTGCACCGCGAACGTCCGCCCTCGTGCGTTGGACGTCCGCGGCATCACCCCGCCGGCCGTGTTCCGGCCGGCGGGGTGATGCGCAGGACAGGGCCCGGGAAAGGTCGCCGTGAGATGAGCATCAGGATGGTATCGTCGTCCCGCCTGGACGTGCCGGGACAGCCGGTCTGGCGCCGCCTCACGGGTTCCCTGCCCGCCGGCCTGCTCATCGTCGTCGCGCTGACGAGCGGGATCTGGAACTACGTCGCGGCCTCGCGCAACCGGGAGGAGGCCGCGCGGCAGAACACCATCATCGCCGACAGCGAGCACGTGCTATCGACGATGAAGGACCTCGAGACCGGCATGCGCGGCTACGCGCTGACCGGCGTCGAGGACTACCTCCAGCCCTACCAGGAGGCCCGGGGCCGGATCCGGGGGGAGCTGGAGGCGCTCGGGCGGATCGAGGGCGAGAGCGCGACCCGTGACCGGCGCGAGGCGCTGGTCGGGGCCCATCAGGCGTTCTCCGCCCGCGTCGTCGCGGCGGTCCGTGCCGGCGACCGGCCCGCCGCCACCGCCCTCGTGCTCACCGGCGAGGGCAAGCGCACGATGGACGCGATCCGGGCCCTCACGCAGGAGACGCAGGAGGGCGCGCAGAGCCGCCTGGTGGAGACCGAGCGGAACGAGCGCCACCGCCTCCTCGCCCTGTCCCTGCTCACCCTCGGCTCGGCCGCCGCCGCCCTCGGCCTGCTGGCGCGCCTCGCCGTCGTGCGCCGCCGCGAGAGCCGGCGCATGGCCGCCCTGCTCGACGGCGTGTTCGAGAACGCACCGGTCGGCCTCGGCTTCCTCGACCGCGACCTGCGGCTGCGCCACATGAACCGCGCGATGCAGAGCATGAGCGAGCGCGGCCTCGGGGTCGACGTGGGGGAGCCGATCTGGGCCCTGCTGCCCTCGCTGCGGGAGCAGCTCTCGCCGGTGCTGACCGCGGCCCGGGATCAGGGACTCGTCACGCCGAACGTCGACCTGGGCGTGCCGACCGCGAGCGCGCCGGGCGGCGTGCGCCACCTCCAGATGAGCTTCTTCCCGCTGCGGCGCGACACCCGCGACGCGCTGTCGGAGGCCGACGGGGTCGGGGTCGTGATGGCCGACACGACCCTGCGGCGGCTGTCGGAGATGCGCCTCGCCACGAGCGAGGAACGCTTCCGCTCGCTCACCGAGGCGACCGCCGCGATCGTCTGGACCACGACGCCGGCGGGCGAATTCACGCAGGTCACCTCCGAGTGGACGCGCTTCACCGGCCAGACGCCCGGGCAGGCCGCCGGGCACGGCTTCCTGGAGGCGGTGCATCCGGAGGACCGCGCGGCGACGAGGGACGCCTGGGCGCGGGCGGTCGCCTCCAAGACGCTCTACG
Source organism: Methylobacterium frigidaeris (assembly GCA_036946295.1). GTDB lineage: Bacteria > Pseudomonadota > Alphaproteobacteria > Rhizobiales > Beijerinckiaceae > Methylobacterium > Methylobacterium frigidaeris_A. Next base: position 16,681 of record JAQIJK010000002.1, read on the forward strand.
AGATCGAGCACCGCCTGCGCCGCCACGACGGGGCCTGGCGCTACATGGAGGTGCGGGCGGTGCCGATCCTGGAGCCGGACGGCGGCGTGCGCGAATGGGTGGGCGCGCATGCCGACATCACCGCGCGCAAGGAGGCCGAGCTGCAGCTCGAGGCCGCCAAGCAGGCGGCCGAGGAGGCCAACCGCGCCAAGAGCCAGTTCCTGGCCAACATGAGCCACGAGCTGCGCACCCCCCTCTCCGCCGTCATCGGCTACGCCGAGATGCTGCAGGAGGAGATCGAGGATCTCGGCGAGGAGGGGCTGCTCGCCGACATGCGCAAGATCGAGGCGAATGCCCGCCACCTGCTCGGCCTCATCAACGACGTGCTCGACCTGTCGAAGATCGAGGCGGAGCGGATGGAGATCTACGCCGAGGAGATCGACGTCGCCGGCACCGTCCGCGACGTCGCCGCCACCGTCGAGGCGCTGGCCGCCAAGAAGGCCAACACCCTGGTGGTCGAGGCCGCGGACGACCTCGGCCACGCGCAGACCGACGTCACCAAGCTGCGCCAGTGCCTCATCAACCTGCTGAGCAACGCGGCGAAGTTCACCGAGAACGGGCGCATCACCCTCTCGGCGGCGCGCTCGCGCGAGGGGGGCACCGAGTGGCTGACCTTCCGGGTCAGGGACACCGGCATCGGCATGAGCGCCGAGCAGCAGGCCCGGCTGTTCCAGCGCTTCACCCAGGCCGACGCCTCCACGACGCGCCGCTTCGGCGGCACCGGCCTCGGCCTCGCGATCACCCGCGCCTTCGCGCACATGCTCGGCGGCGAGATCACGGTGGCGAGCCGGGAGGGAGAGGGGACGACCTTCACCCTGCGCCTGCCGGCGCAGTACGAGGAGCGCCCGGCGATCGGCATCGTGCCGGGCGCCGAGCAGCCGGCCCCGCCGCTTCCGGACGGGACGGACGCGCAAGGGTCTCAGATCCTCGTCGTCGACGACGACCCGGCCACCCGCGACCTCCTCGCCCGCTTCCTGCGGCGCGACGGCTTCCAGGTCGTGACCGCCGAGGACGGCGAGGCCGGGCTCGAACAGGCCCGCCTGCTTCGCCCGCGGGCGGTCCTGCTCGACGTCACCATGCCGCGGATGGACGGCTGGTCGGTGCTGCGGGCGCTGCGGGCCGACCCGGAGCTCGGCGCGACCCCGGTCGTCATGGTCACGGTGCTCGACGAGCAGAACCTTGCCTTCTCCCTCGGGGCGACCGACTACCTGCACAAGCCGGTGGAGTGGGGCCAGCTCCGGGAGGTGATGGAGCGGTTCAAGCCGGCCCTGATCGAGGGACCGGTCCTCGTCGTCGACGACGACGCGGATGCGCGCGAGCGCATGACCACCCTGCTGACCCGCGAGGGCTGGCGCGTGGCCTCGGCGGAGCACGGGAAGGCGGGGCTGGACGCGGTGGCGGCCCGCCGGCCGGGCCTGATCCTGCTCGACCTGATGATGCCGGAACTGGACGGGTTCGGGTTCCTGCGCCGGCTGCGCGCCGAGCCGGAATGGCGCGACATCCCGGTCGTCGTGCTGACCGCCAAGGACATCACGGCCGAGGACCGCCGCCGCCTCGCCGGTCATGCCGACCGCATCGTGCAGAAGGGGCATCTCAGCTTCGCCGACCTGGCGGCGACGCTGCGCGGCCTCGTCGAGCCCGCCGGCGGGGGGGATCGCCCGCCGGGCTGAGCGCCGGTGCGACGAAACCCGCCGGCGGGAGCGGCCGGCACGCCGGGAACGGCACCGCCCCGGCGGCGTTGGCACGGCTCGGCACGGGCCCCGCGAAGGATGTCGGAGCGATGATCGATCTCAACACCGCCACGGCGGAGGAGCTGGACGGCGTGCCGGCCCTGAAGGGGCACGGCTTCGAGATCGTCCGCTACCGGGAGGAGCGCGGCCGGTTCACCAGCCTGCGCCAGCTCGACGAGGTGCCGGGCCTCGCCGGCAAGACCGACGGGATCGGGGAGGCCGTCACGGTGTCGGGGACCTGAGCGGCCGGCGGTCGGCGTCCCGCCGGGCCAGGGTGCCGCAGTGCAGCATCCAAGCGCCCGCCGGCGCGTTGCCGCCGCAACCCCGGCGCCGCACGGCGCCGGCCCGTCCCAGCCCGGAGCCTTCCCGCCCGATGCCCACGAGCCCCATCCTCCAGCCGGTCACCCTCGGCGACCTCACCCTGAAGAACCGCGTGGTGATGGCGCCGCTGACGCGCAGCCGCTCGTCCACCGACGGCGTGCCGCCGGACTTCGCCCAGGACTATTACGGCCAGCGCGCCAGCGCCGGGCTCATCGTCTCGGAGGCGACCAACATCTCGCCCCAGGCGGTCGGCTACGCCTTCACGCCGGGCATCTGGTCGGACGCCCAGGTCGAGGCGTGGTCGCGGATCACCCGGACCGTCCACGCCAATGACGGGCTGATCTTCCTCCAGCTCTGGCACACCGGCCGGATCTCGCATCCCGACGTGCAACCGGACGGGCAGCTCCCGGTGGCGCCGTCCGCCGACGCGCCGAAGGGCACCGCCTTCACCGCCGAGGGCATGAAGGAGCACGTGACGCCCCGCGCCCTGGAGACCGACGAGATTCCCGGCATCGTCGAGGATTACCGCCGGGCGGCGCGCAACGCGAGGCAGGCCGGGTTCGACGGCGTCGAGATCCACTCGGCCAACAACTACCTGCTCGAGCAGTTCGTGCGCGATTCGACCAACCGGCGCACCGACCGCTACGGCGGCTCGATCGAGAACCGCCTGCGCTTTCCCCTGGAGGTCGTGCGCGCCGTCACCGGGGAATGGGGCGGCGGCCACCGCGTCGGCATCCGGCTGTCGCCGGCGACGACCCAGCCCGGCGAGACGCCGCTCGATTCGAACCCGCGCGCGACCTACGGCGCCTATGTCGATGCCCTGAGCCCGTTCGGGCTGCTCTACATCCACACCATCGAGGGCGTGACCCAGCAGACCCGCGACGTGCCCGAGGGCGTCGACTTCGACGACCTGCGGCGGCGCTTCGAGGGCGCCTACGTCGGCAACAACCAGCTCACCCTGGACCTCGCCGAGAAGGAACTCGCCGAGGGGCGGGCCGACCTGTTCAGCTTCGGGCGCCCCTACCTCGCCAATCCCGACCTCGTGCATCGCCTCGCCACCGGGGCGCCGCTCGCCGAAGCCCCGAAGGCGTACTGGTACGGAGGCGGGGCCAACGGCTATTCCGACTGGCCGGGGATGAACGGGCCGGTCACGATCCGGCGCTGAGCCCCGCACGCCGAAGCGGTGATCCGCTTCGGCGCCACATTCCAGGCGAGGAGCGCGCCATGCGCCAGCACCCCTTCGGATCGGCGGACCGGCCGGTCCCCGCCATCGGCCAGGGCACCTGGCGCATCGACGAGGCCGAGCCGGCCGCGGTGGTCGCGGCCCTGCGGCGCGGCATCGATCTCGGGCTCACCCACATCGACACCGCCGAGATGTACGGCGAGGCCGAGCCCCTCGTCGGCGAGGCGATCCGGGGCCTGCGCGACCGGGTCTTCCTGGTCTCGAAGGTATTGCCGCAGAACGCCTCGGCGCGGGGCGTGGTCGCCGCCTGCGAGCGCTCGCTGGCCCGCCTCGGCACCGACCACCTCGACGGCTACCTGCTGCACTGGCGCGGCCCGGTCCCGCTCGCCGAGACGGTCTCGGCGTTCGAGCGCCTGCGCGAGGCCGGCAAGATCCGCTCCTGGGGCGTGAGCAACTTCGACGTCGAGGATCTCGACGAGGTGCTCGCCCTGGCGGGACCGGGCCGGATCGCCTGCAACCAGGTCCTGTACCATCTCGGCGAGCGGGCGATCGAGCACGCGGTGCTGCCGTGGTGCGTGCGCAACGGCGTCGCCCTCGTCGGCTACTCGCCGTTCGGCCACGGCCGCTTCCCGTCGCCGTCGAGCCCCGGCGGGCAGGTCCTCGCCGAGATCGCGCAGGCGCAGGGCGCGACGCCGCGGCAGGTGGCGCTCGCCTTCCTGACCCGCGAGCCGGGCCTGCTCACCATCCCGAAGGCGTCGCGCGCCGCCCATGCCGAGGACAATGCCGGCGCCCTCCCGTTGCGGCTCGCGCCGGAGGACGTCGCCCGCATCGACCGGGCGTTTCCGCGCGGGCCGCGCCCGCGCTCGCTGCCGATGCTGTGAACCCCGCTCCTCAAGCCGAACGATGGAGCCGGTCGAGGACGAGGGTGGTGAAGATCGTGGCGTGGGGCGTCTCGGGCTCGGGGGCGCGCACCAGCACCATCGGGGCGGTGGGCGTCGGCGGGGTGATCGGCCGGTAGCGCACGCCCTCCGTCGCCAGCCGGGCCATCGATTGCGGAACGATCGCGATCGCGATCCCGGTCTCCACGAGGTTGACCACCGACGAGAGCTGCGGCGCGTTCTGGGCGATGCGCGGCGTGAAGCCCGCCGCCGCGCAGGCCGACATGATGCTGTCGTAGAGCACCCGGCCGTTCTGGCGCGGGTAGACGATGAACGCCTCGTTCGCCAGCGCCGGCAGGGCGAGGGAGTCGCAGGCGGCGAGCGGATGGGCGGCCGGGAGGGCGACGACCATCGCCTCGTCGAACAGGTGATGCGACCACAGGTGGTCGGTCTCGCCGCGGCCCGGCCGCATGAACGCGACGTCGACCCGGCGATCCTCGAAGGCGAGGAGCAGGCTCGCGGTCACCTCCTCGACCAGTTCCACCTGCACCTCGGGGTAGAGGGCGCGGTAGTCGCGGATCGCCCCGGTGACGAAGGGGTGGAACGAGGCCGAGCCGGTGAACCCGATGCGGATCTGCCCGACGTCGCCCCCGGCGATGCGGCGCGCCCGGGTCGTCGCCCGGTCGACCGCGGCGAGGATCGCCCGCGCATCCTCCGCGAAGGCCCGCCCCGGCTCGGTGAGGGCGACGCCGCGGGAGAAGCGCTGGAGCAGCGGCGTGCCGACCTCCTGCTCCAGGTTCTTGATCTGCTGGCTCAGCGCCGGCTGGGCGATGTTGAGCCGCTCCGCCGCCCGGGTGATGCTCAGGTCGTCGACCACCGCGACGAAGTAACGGAGATGGCGAAGCTCCATCGCGTCTGGTCCCTCCTGACCGAAGGAGGGGTGATAGCCCGTAACCCGGCGGGATGCCTACGGCGCGAGGGAAGCGGGGACGTGCGCCTACCCCCGCGGCACCGTCTCGACCACCGACGGCCGGTCGGCATGGGCGTCGCGGAAGGCGGCGAGCCGCGGGGCGATTCCGCGCCAGTCCTCGTCGGGGAAGCGGAACACGAGGTAGTCCAGCGCCGTGATCGCCGCGATGGCGGCGAGGTCGAGGCCCTTCCCGGCCGCCTCCGGCAGCGCCGCGTCGAGGCGGGCGAGGCCGTCGCGCATCGTGCGGTAGCGCTTGCGCCCGACGAGGTGGGTGTCGAAGTCGGGGTTCGACTTGCGCCCGATGATGACCGCGACCGCGGCGTCGAACACCCCGACGGCGAGCCCGGCGCGCGACAGGGCGGCATCGTCGCCGAACAGGGCCGGCTCGGGGCGCAGGGCGTCGAGGTGGCGCAGGATCAGCATCGCCTCGGTCAGCCGGGCGCCGTCCGCGGTCACGAAGGCGGGGACGCGCCCGGCCGGGTTGGCATCGAGGAAGGCCGGGTCGTCGGCCCAGGCATCGACGAAGCGGGTCTCGACCGTCTCGGCGAGCCCCTTCTCGTAGAGCGCCATGCGCACGAGGCGCACGAAGGGCGAGGTCGGGTTGGCAAACAGCGTCGTCATGGAAAAGATCCTCCCTCAGCCCGCCGTCAGCGGGCAGCCGCTCTTCTCGGCCGGGGTGAACAGCGTCTCGCCGGGAATCGTCTCGACGATGCGGTACAGGTCGGCCTTGCTCTTCGAGTCCTTCGGGCTCTTCACCTCGACGAGGTACATGTCCATCACCACGCGGCCGTTCCTCTGGATGCGCGGGTTGCTGAGGATCCCGTCGGTGATCGGCATCTCCTTCATCGCCTTGTCGACCGCGGCGGCGTCGTCCGACCCGGCCTTCTCGACCGCACGGAGGTAGTGCAGGGTCGAGACGTAGGCCACCGCGTGACCCATGGTGGGCACGACGTTGCCGTTGCGGGCCATGAGCTTCTTCGCGAAGGCGCGGCTCGGATCGTTGGCGTCCCAGTAGAAGTTCACCGCCATCCGGATGCCCTGGGCGACGTCGAGGCCGAGAGCCACGGTGTTGTTGGTGAACACCAGCATCGCCACCACCTTCGAGGTGATGCCGAATTCCCGCGCCTGCTTGATCGTGTTGACGAGGTCCGGCCCGGCATTGGCCAGCCCGATCACGTCGGCGCCCGACGCCTGGGCCTGGATGAGCTGCGAGGAGATGTCGGTGGCGCCGAGCGGGTGGCGGATCTCGCCGACGACGCTGCCGCCGGCCGCCTTCACGGCCTTGCTCGCATCGGCCGCGAGGCCGTGGCCGAACACGTAGTCGGCGGTGATGAAGTACCACGTCTTGCCGCCGCCCTGCACCACGGCGCCGGCGACCGCGTTGGCGAGTTCGCCGGTCGAGGGCGTCCACTGCGTGCCGTAGGGCGAGCAGCCGGCGCCGGAGAACTGCGAGGCGTAGCCGCCGGTCACCAGCGTGGTGACCTTGCGGTCCTTGGCGTAGGACTGGACCGCGAGCCCGACCGAGCTGGCGCCGCCGAGCACCAGCGCCGAGACGCCGCGCTGGTCGACGAGCTGCCGGGCGAGCGCCGAGCCGATGTCGGGCTTGTTCTGGTGGTCGACCCCCGTCACCTCGATCGGACGGCCGAGCACCTTGCCGCCGAAATCCTCGACCGCGAGCTGGGTGGCCAGCACCATGTTCGGGCCGCCATTGCCGGAATACATCCCCGACAGGTCCTCGACCACGCCGATGCGGAACGGGGTCTGGGCCGCGGCCCCGGCCGCCGGGCCGAGGAGGGCGGCGAGAGTGCCGGCGAGGCTGAGCAGGCGTCGTGCGGTCCGTACGGGCATCGGTGATCCCTCCCTGGGCGTTTCCTCGTGCGGCATCTGTCGTTGAGGTCCGTCGCCGGACGCGGGAACGATGCTCGCGGATCGGCGCGATATCGACGTCCGGGCCGATCGCCGTCAAATACTTTAGGACTGCACTTGCCATATGTTTCGGCGATGGCACCGGCGGCGCAAGACGAGGCCGGCGCGGCCCATACGTTTCAGCTCTTGCAGGCACACGCCGATTGTATTGGACTTGGCCCGGCAAGGGGGCCATCACCCCCGGCCAAACGCGCCACCGCCGGCCACGGCGGCCGGCCAGGGGAGGACGGCATGAACGCCCAGCGGCATCCTATCGGCGGCACCGCGCCCGCCGCCCGTGGGCCCGACCATGGCGCCTGACGCTCAGGGCAAGCCCCTCTCCGGCCTCCTCGTGGTGGCGCTGGAACAGGCGGTGGCGGCCCCCTACTGCTCGTCGCGCCTCGCCGATGCCGGCGCCCGGGTCATCAAGATCGAGCGGCCGGAGGGCGACTTCGCCCGCGGCTACGACGCCTCGGTCAACGGGCTGGCGAGCTACTTCGTCTGGCTCAACCGCGGCAAGGAGAGCCTCGTCGCCGACATCAAGGACACGGACGACGCGCGCCTGCTGCACGCGATCCTGGCCCGGGCCGACGTGTTCATCCAGAATCTCGCGCCGGGCGCCGCCGCCCGCGCCGGCTTCGGCGCGGAAGACCTGCGCGAGCGCCACCCGCGGCTCATCACCGTCGACGTCACCGGCTACGGGCAGGGCCATTCCTACGCCGAGATGAAGGCCTACGACCTGCTGGTCCAGGCCGAGAGCGGGCTCGCCGCGATCACCGGCCACCCGGCCGGGCCGGGGCGGGTCGGGGTCTCGGTCTGCGACATCGCCTGCGGGATGGCGGCGCATTCGGCGGTGCTCGAAGCCCTGATCGCCCGCGGCATCACCGGCCGGGGCGCGCGGCTGGAGGTGAGCCTGTTCGACGGCATGGCCGACTGGATGAACGTGCCGCTGCTCTACACCGAGGGCACCGGGCGGGCGCCGGAGCGGGTCGGGCTCGCGCATCCGTCGATCTGCCCCTACGGAGCCTTCCCGACCGCCGACGGCGCGCTGGTGCTGATCTCGATCCAGAACGAGCGCGAGTGGCGCCGGTTCTGCGCCGAGTTCCTCGGCGACCCCGACCTGCCGTCGCGGCCGGGCTTCGAGAGCAACAACGCCCGGGTCGCCAACCGCCCGGCGGTCGATGCCGCGGTGGCGGCTCGGTTCGCCCGGCTCGACCGGTCGGCGGCGGCCGACCGCCTGCGCGCGGCGGGCACCGCCTACGGCTTCGTCAACGGCGTGTCCGACCTCTCGACCCATCCGGCCCTGCGCCGGGTCAGCGTCGAGACGCAAGCCGGAACGGCCTCGATCGTGGCGCCGCCGGCCCTGCGCGACGGGAGGGCGCCGGTGCTCGGCCCGGTGCCGGCGATCGGCGAGCACAGCGAGGCGATACGGCGCGAGTTCACCCCGGCCGGAACCTGAGCGGAGGACGCCATGGCCACCATTCGCGAAGAGGATCTGGTCGTCTCGATCGCGGACGCCCTGCAATTCATCTCGTACTATCACCCGGCCGACTACGTCCGGAACCTCGTCGCGGCGTGGCGGCGCGAGGAGAGCCCGGCCGCCCGGGACGCGATGGCGCAGATCCTGGTCAATTCCCGCATGGCGGCGCTGGGCCGCCGGCCGATCTGCCAGGACACCGGCACCGCCCAGGTCTTCGTCAGGGTCGGGCTCGGCGCCCGGATCGACAGCCGGCGCTCGCTCCAGGAGATCGTCGACGAGGGCGTGCGGCAGGCGTGGCGCACCGAGCGCAACCCGCTGCGCGCCTCCGTCGTCTCCGACCCGCTGTTCTCCCGCCGCAACACCGGCGACAACACCCCGGCGATGCTCCACGTCGAGATGGTGGCCGGCGACAATGTCGAGGTCCACGTCGCCGCCAAGGGCGGCGGCTCCGAGAACAAGGCGAAGTTCGCCCCCCTCAACCCGAGCGACTCGGTCGCCGACTGGGTGGTGCGCACCGTCGAGACGCTCGGCGCCGGCTGGTGCCCGCCCGGCCTGATCGGCCTCGGTGTCGGCGGCTCGCCCGACAAGGCGATGACGCTGGCCAAGCTGTCGCTGCTCGATCCGATCGACCTGCCGGAGATCCGCGCCCGCGGCCCGTCCTCCCGCGAGGAGGAACTGCGCCTGGAGATCTGCGACCGGATCAACGCGCTCGGGGTCGGCGCCCAGGGGCTCGGCGGCCTGACCACCGTGCTCGACGTGAAGATCCGGACCTTCCCGGTCCACGCCGCCTCGCTGCCGGTGGCGCTGATCCCGCAATGCGCCGCCGACCGGCACGTCCACTTCGTCCTCGACGGCAGCGGGCCGGCCCGCTTCGAACCACCCTCCCCCACCCTGTGGCCCGACGACATCCGGGCGGCGGGACCGGCCGGGCGGCGGGTCGACCTCGACCGGCTCACCCGCGAGGAGGTCGCCGGCTGGCGCGCCGGCGAGACGCTGCTGCTGTCGGGCCGGCTGTTGACCGGGCGCGACGCCGCCCATCTGCGCCTGACCCGGATGCTGGAGGCCGGCGAGGACCTGCCGGTCGATCTGCGCGACCGGGCGATCTACTATGTCGGCCCGGTCGACGCGGTCGGCGACGAGGCGGTGGGTCCTGCCGGCCCGACCACCGCGACCCGGATGGACAAGTTCCTCGAACCGATCCTGTCGCGGACCGGCCTGCTGGTGATGGTCGGCAAGGCCGAGCGCGGCCCCGCCGCCGTCGAGACCATCGCCCGGCACGGCTGCGCCTACCTCATCGCGGTCGGCGGCGCGGCCTACCTCGTGTCGCAGGCGATCCGCTCGTCGCGCGTCCTCGCCTTCCCGGATCTCGGCATGGAGGCGATCCACGAATTCGTCGTCGCCGACATGCCGGTGACGGTCGCGGTCGATTCCGCCGGCACCTCGATCCACCGCGACGGCCCCGCCCGCTGGCGCCGCCCGGCGCCGCGGGAGCCGGTGCCGGCGTGAGCGGGGGGGCTCGACCCTTCATTCACGCCCTCCCCTTTTCCCGGGCGCATGCAGCGTCAGCGGAATGCGACCCGGGACCCAGCACAAGACGTCGCGAAGCGTCCGTTCGACTGCGACGGTGCAAACATAGAGCCGCTCCGCGGCACATCTGACGTCTGGGTCCCGGATCTCCTTCCACTTCGTTCCTAGTCGTCCGGGAAAGGGGCGCCTGGTCGAGCCGGCGGCGCTCTACCGAAACACGACACGAGGACCCGGCACAGGGCCCCGCCATCCCCCCGAGGACACGCCCGATGATCACCACCTTCTTCATGCCGACCCGCATCGTCTCGGGCCCGGGTGCGCTCGCGACCATCGGCACGCTCGCCCGCGACCTGAGGATGACGCGGGTCCTCGTCGTGTCCGACCCGGTCATCTCGGCCCAGGGCTTCCACGCCGACGCGCTCGCCGCCCTCGCCGAGGCCGGCATCGCGACCGCGCGCTTCGACGAATGCGGGATCGACGCGCGGTGCTCGCACATCGACGACCAGGGCGAGCGGGTGCGGCGCGAGGGCATCGACGGGATCGTCTGCGTCGGCGGCGGCTCGGTGATGTGCACCGGCAAGGGCATCGCCATCGTGGCGACCAACCGCAAGCCGATGCGCGACTGCACCGGCGTCGGGCGCTTCGACCGCAAGGCGCTGCCGATGATCATGGTGCCGACCACCGCGGGCTCCGGCTCCGAGGTGTCGCAATGGACCATCGTCAAGGACGAGGAGCGCCACCTCAAGCTCCTCGGCGGCGGCCCCCTGAGCTTCCCCGACGCCGCGATCCTCGATCCGGTCACCCTGCGCTCGCTGCCGATGCACGTCGCGGCGCTGCCGGCGGTGGACGCGCTGACCCACGGCGTCGAAGCCTACCTCAGCGGCATCGCCTCGCCGCTCACCGACGCGGTGGCGCTGGAGGCGGTGCGGCTCCAGGCCGCCTCCCTGCGTGCCTCGATCAACGCCGACGACGACCGCGCCCGCGAGCAGAATCTCGTCGCCTCGTGCATGGCCAACATCGCCTGCGGCAACGCCCGGCTCGGCCACGGCCACGCCCTGTCGCTGCCGCTCGAAGGCCATCTCGACCTGCCGCACCCCTACGGCGTCGGCGTGCTGCTGCCGCACGTCACCGCGTTCAACCTCGCGGTGCTGCCCGACAAGGTGCGGCCGCTCGCCGGGGCGCTGGGGGTCGAGACCGCGGGACTGAGCCGGGCCGAGACGATCGCGGCCTGCGCCGGGGCGATCCGCGCACTCTACGCCGATATCGGCTTCCCCGACCGGTTCACCCCGGAGCAGTTGCCGCCGGAGCGGGTGCGCGAGATGGCGCGGCGGGCGGTGCCCGGCCTCTATGCCGGCATCGCGGCGCAGGATTTCGATCCCGCCACCGCGACCGACCGGACGATCATCGCCAGCCCGGCGGCGCGCCGCATGACCGTCCGGCAGGCCGAAGAGATCTTCGAGCACTGCCTGTCGCGGCCCGGCCACTGATCCGAGGGAGAGCGCCATGTCCGCCCTGATCCTGCACCACTACGACTTCTCGCCGTTCGGCGAGAAGGTCCGCCTCGCCTTCGGCCACAAGGGCCTCGACTGGCACGCGGTGGAGACGCCGGCCTGGCCGCCGAAGCCCGACCTCGTGCCGCTCACCGCCGGCTACCGCCGCGCCCCGGTGCTCCAGGTCGGCGCCGACGTGTATTGTGACACCCACCTGATCCTGCGCGAGATCGAGCGGCGCCACCCGGAGCCGACGCTCTATCCCGGCGGTCAGGTCGGGCTCGCCGAGGCGGTGAGCTGGTGGGCCGAGCGCACGACCTTCATGCAGGCGGCGACGCTCGCCACCAGCATCCTCGGCGACGCGGTGCCGGCGGCACTGGTCGAGGAGCGCAAGACCTTCATGCGCCACGACTTCGGCAAGGAGGCGTCGCTGCGCGAGCAGCCGCTGAACCGCCAGCGCCTGCACGCCAGCCTGTCCCGGCTCGCCGACATGCTGCGCGACGGGCGCCGGTTCCTGCTCGGGCCCGCGGTCTCGGCGGCCGACCTCGCGGCCTACCACCCGATCTGGTTCGCCCGCACCAACGGCGGCGCGGCGGCGGAGGCGATGCTGCCGCTCGATCCCCTGCGCGACTGGATGGACCGGGTCGCCGCCCTCGGGCACGGGCGCCGGCACGCGATGAGCCCCGCCGACGCCCTGACGGCCGCCCGGGCGGCCGAGCCGGAGCCGGTGCGGGTCGCCGCCGATGCCGACCCGTCCGGCCTGCGCGCCGGGCAGGCGGTCGCGATCCGCACCGACGACACCAGCCACGACCCGATCCGCGGAATCCTCGTCGGCGCCGACGCCGACGAGGTGGTGATCCGCCACACCCACGAGCGGGTCGGCACCGTCCACGTCCACTTCCCGCGCGCCGGCTACGAGGTGCTGCCGGAGTGAGGCAGGACCGGGCGCCCGATCAGCGCGCCATGGCTTCGCTGATGCGGCTTTGCGCCCCTTTAATCATCGCGTACTGCAAAGGGGTATTTCTTCCTGCTGTACACATTCAGGTCACGCTTCGTGCGATGGCATAATGTTACTTTGCGGCCACGTCAGTCGCATGCCATCATAGGGCATGTGGCATTGTCTGCCTGACTCGGCATGAAACCGGCCACTCTACGAAGCGATGCGAGCTTGAGATGGCATTCGTCACCGATGTGAAGCTGGCAGCAAACGGCCGAATGGTCCTTCCGCAGGCGGTGCGCGAGGCGATGGGCATCTCAGGCGAGACGCGTATCATCGTGACGGTCGATGGCGCCGAGGTGCGATTGTCGCCGATCGCGAACGTCGTGACCAAGCTTCAGGCTCTTTACCGCGAGCATGTCAAACATGATGCGGACGCCGAGGCGTTTCTGGAGGAACGACGCGCCGATGACGGCGGGGATCAGGATGCCAAGGCGTGAGCGCGGTTGTGTTCGATACCTCTGCCGTGATCGCTCTTTTGCGCGGCGAGGCGGGGGCCGCCTCCGTCGCCGGTCGCGTCGGTCAGGCCGCCATGTCCACCGTCAATCTCCAGGAACTCGTCAAGGCGCTGATCCTTCGGGGCGTGACCCTCACGGTGATCGAGGAGATGGTTCGAGAATTGCGCCTCGACCTGCATGCGCACGATCGCGAGGCCGCCTTCGCCGCGGCACGGCTGACGGAGGCGACACGTCAGTACGGCAGCGGCCTCGGGGACCGGACCTGCATGGCGCTCGCCATCAAGCTCGGCGTGCCGGTCCTCACCACCGATCGCGCCTGGGCGAAATTGAGGATTCCCGGGCTCACGGTCGAACTCGTACGCTGATTGCTCACCTCGGACACACCTGGCCTGCGATGAGTCGCGGGACAGGGCCATCCGCGTGATGGTGGCGAAGCCGCCGACCGCCAATCCCCGGACAGGTCGAAGGTGATCGCGGCCTTCGATGCAGGTCGCGCGATGTGATCGTGCCCCAAGGGGACGAAACCCGAAGGTGTTCGGTGAGCGAAGCGAGGAGAGCACGGCCCCGCAGGGGAACGCCACCATCCGATCACGCGTGAAAGCTTGGCAGACTCGACGCTCCGCTATCGCAGCTTGAAGCCGCGCGCGACCACCGTTTCGCGCAGGTTCTCGCGGCCGCTCATGTAGGCCATGCTGGTGGCCGACATATGGACGGCCTCCTGCCACGTCTTGTGACCCATTCCCTGCCTCACCCGAAAGGCGTGGTAGGCGTCCTCGTAGCCAGGCAGGTGCTCCCGATGGCTGTCGTGGACGTAGCGGTCGTGATGCAGCACGACTGCCTGGGGCAACCGGGGCCGCATATCGCTGGAGCGGGAGGGGTCGGGCCGGCCGACGGCCATCCCGAAGGTCACGAAGCTGTGGTGCGGCAGGTCGATCAACGCCGCGAGGTCGTTGGCGGCGTTCCGCATCACGCCCAGGAACACGACACCAAGACCCACAGCCTCCGCGGCGACCGCGGCGTTCTGAGCCGCCAGGGCGGCGTCGACCGAGGCCATCAGGAAGGCATCCAGGAAGTCGTGGACGATGGGCTCGTCTCCCTGAGCCGCGGCAATGGCGCTGGAGCGCGACAGGTCCGCCACCCATAGGAGGACCACCGGCGCGTCGGCGATCCATGGAATGCGGTCAGTGGGAACCGTGGCGGCGATCAGGTCGTGGACCTTTCTCTTCTGCTCGCCGGAGACAGCCACGACACTCCACTGCTGCAGGGCCGAGGAGGTCGATGCCGACTGCGCGGCCGCCACCATCGTCTCCAAGGCCCCCTCGGGAAGCGGATCCGTCAGAAAGGTCCGGACGGAGCGATGGTTGAGCAAATGCTCGATCTGATCGTTCCAGATCATCGTCTCGGGCCTCGGCTGCCCGCCGTACCGCCGGGCGAGCAGCGTACGCTGCCTCTCGTTCATCGCCGTCATGCTGTTTTCCCTACGTTTGCAGGTACTTTAGGCCTCGCAGCCACAGCATTTAAGGCTGCTGTTTTGACGACTGTATCCATGTTGATGCACAATCGACGCCCGGCTCGGAGAGGGGTGCCATGGATCAGCTCGCGGCCCTGCGTGCCTTCGTCAGGATCGTCGAGACGCGTTCCTTCACGAAGGCGGCCGCTCAGCTCGGCATGCCACGCTCCACCGTGAGCAAGGCCCTGCACGACCTCGAGGTGCATCTCGGGACCAAGCTGGTGCAGCGGACGACGCGCTCGGTCTCGCTGACCATCGAAGGCACCGAATACTACGAGCGGGGCAGACGTCTCGTCGCGAACCTCGATGAGGCCGACGCAACGCTGCGCGGCATGGGCGCCGGCGCCAAGGGCCGCCTGCGCATCGACGTCCATTCCTCGATGGCCAACTTCATCCTGATCCCGGCCCTGCACGACTTCCAGAGGCGCTACGCGGACATCCAGCTGGTCGTGGGCATCGGCGACAGGCCGGTCAACCTGGTCGAGGAGGGCGTCGATTGCGTGGTCAGGGCGGGCCCGCTGCCGGATACCTCGCTGGTCGCCAAGACCATCCTCCGGGATCGGTTGGTCACCTGCGCCAGCCCGCAATACCTGGCTCGTCACGGTACGCCGACCACGCCCGCGACCCTGGAGAGCGGCCATCGCATCGTCGGCTACTTCGGTGGCCCGAACGGCGAGCCCTGGCCCCTGAGGTTCAAAGGGAAGGGTGGCACGTACCGGATCCCGCGCTTCGACACATCCTCGAACGACAGCACGGGGCTGATCAACATGATGGCCGCCGGACTGGGTGTGGGGCAGACCCATGCGTCCGTCATCCGGACCCATCTTGCGTCAGGAGTCCTGGTGCCGGTGTTGGAGGAGTGGACCAACGACACGTTTCCGATCTCGGTGATGTATCCATCGGCCGCGCGGATGAACGCCCGCCTCCGCGCCTTCATCGACTGGATCGCATCCCATCTCTACGCTGAAGCCCGCGCGGATGGTCCCTCTAGAGCATTCTCCGACGGAGCGGATACCGCTTCGTCGTAGAAAATGCGGCAAGATCAACGACCTGGAGCAGCATCCGACGGCAACGTGATCGGATGCCGCTCCAGCGGCTGACGGAGGCATTTCCGGACGATCAGTTCCGGACATCGTATCATCGTCGCGGCGGCGGCCGAATTGATCGACCCTTCGCCGGATGGTCAGGCTGACGGGTCGAGGCGTCACCAGTCGATCGTCTCGTCGCCGAGTTCGATCCGGTAGGGGGCATTCTCGACGAGCACGAACCGGAAGCCCTGGCCGGAACGCGCCGCGAACAGGGCAGCCAGCGAGTCACGCTCCACGTTCCAGTTCCCCCGGCATGACACCTCCCGGAGGCGATCGATCTCGGCGACCGGATAGGTCAGCACGATGGTGTAGCGCGCGTCGCGGCCCCGCGCGTCGATCAGCCATTCGAGCGCCTCGCGGTCGGGATTGCCATGCTTGCCATTGGCGGAGAACACGTAGGTGGTGGCCCTGACTGCGTTGAAGAAGTCGGGCGCGAGGTTCCGCGCGCTCCCATGGTGCGGCACCTTGAGGACGTCCACGTCGAGCCGGCCCCTCGCCGTCGAGCAGATGCGCCGACCGTAGCCCCTCGATGATCTTATCGCCGCGGGCGTCGCCGGTCAGGAGGAGGCGCTTGCCTCCCGCCTCGGCGAGGCAGACGATGCTGGACAGGTTCGGCACACTCCTGTCGGCGTAGGCCGCGAGCGTTGCCTCGGCCGTCAGCCCGCGCTCGTCGATGTAGGCGTCGAAGCTCTTCTGGAGAGCCGCGACATCGGTGTCGAGCGGCCCGAGGATCTGCATCCCGAGTCCGTCTATGGCCCTCGCGTTCGGAGTTGCCGCGGCCGTGAGGAGCGTCGCGCGGCCGTCCTTCTCGAAGGGCGCGTTGAGCCGCGAGATCTGCCTGGCATCGCGCAGCAGCTCGTAGCTGACCCGTACGTCCCGCCCCTCGCCGTGCCCGGCCAGGACCCCGGCGACGTCGCGGGCGGCGTGGCGTGCGGTCCCTGGATCGGCTCCCGCCGCGGCGAGGAGGCGCCGCTCGAGCTCCGTCACGATCGCCGGGTTCGGACCGCCGCCGATGCTCGCCTGGAACGAGGCGGTGAGGGTGCGATAGTAGGCGTCCGCCCCATCGCCCAGGATGTCGTTGAAGGTATTGTGCCAGAGCCGCGAGACCTGGAGCGTCCGCTCGTCCTGCGGGGCGTGGCGCTCCTGCCAGCGTGCCAGCATCGAGAACAGCTTCTTGATTCCGACGACGTGGTCGTTGTCGACGTGGCTCACCATCACGAGGTCGAGCGTGAGCCGATCGAGGTTCCGGTCCGCGCGGATCTGCTCGAGCCGCGGCAGGAGGGTGTCGTCGAAGACCCGGGCGGGTCCGCCGTCGATGACGGCGAGCCGGGGCGAAGCCCGCGTTCCCCAGTGCAGCAGCAGGCAGTCGCCTTCGAGGGCGGGCAGCACTTCGAGCGTCAGCAGCATGGTTCCCCCCCACCCTCCCCGCAGGCTCGCGCGGTGTCCGCGGCGCTCCCCCGGTCGCCGGATCATACGATTTCCGGTTGATCGCTCGGCGATCCCTGCGGGATCGTGGCGATGGCTGCGCCATCGCTTCGCGATGCGGAAACCGGCTTCGCTCATGCGCGCGGAGCAAAGCTCCGCCGCGCGGGCTGGTGATACGGGATCCGGAAGCAATCTTCCGGATCCCGTATCAGACCGATTGCAGCGCCCTCAGCACGTCGACGAGGCCATGCCCCTGGAAGTACCGCTCGCGCCCGAGGTCGGTCGCGCTCTCGCACAGGACGCGCTTGATGCGCACCGCGTCACCGATGAGCTCCGGGTGGCGCGCCATCAGCAGGGCGGCCGCGCCGCTGACGAAGGGAGCGGCCATGCTGGTGCCGTCGAGCTGGTCGTCCGCGCCGCCGCGGATCGGCCCGCGGATCTTCTCGCCGGGGGCGACGAGGTCGGGCTTGACCCGCCCGTCGCCGGTCGGGCCGCGGCTCGAGAAGTAGCTCACCCCGTAGGTGTGCGGCTTGAGGCGGTGGGTCGAACCGACGGTCAGGATGTGCTGGGCGTTGCCCGGGTCGGTGATCGAGCAGAACACGAAGTTCCCGAATCCGGTCTCCTGCTCGTTCCAGCCGCGATTGCCGGCCGCCGCCACCACGACGACGCCCGACAGCATCAGCCTGTCGCAGGCCACGCAGACGGGGGTCGCGCCGCAGCCGTAGTTGCGCACCTCGTGGGGGATCGACAGGCTGACGTTGACGCCCTGGACGATCGGGCCGGCACTGCCGGCGCGGGCGTTGAGGAACTGCACGAACTCGAGCGCCGCAACGAGGGCGAACTCCGTGCCCTCGTGATCGCCCGGATGGATGACCCTGAGGTCGTAGAGCCTGATGTCCGGACATACCCCCTGGAGCACGACCGTTTCCGTCGCGGTGCCATCCGGCAGGATGCGCCTCTCGCGCCAGTCCGCCCCGAGGGTGCCAGCGACGTGCGTGCCGTGGTCGCTCGTCAGCGAGTCCCCGTCGTCGGGCGCCGCCGCGATGAGGGGCTCGATCAGGTTCCAGTCCGGCTGGAACCCGTCGGCGAGCTGGTCCGCGATCCGCTCCAGGTGGGCCCGGGCGAGCCGCTCGAAGCCGGCGGGGTCCCCCCGCCCGGGCAGGGCGGCGAGCTGCCGTGCCACCGCCGCGATCTCGGCCGCCCGGCCCGGGCCGGCCGGTCCGTCCGCCACGAGGTCGAAGTTGCGGATGCGGTCGATGAGGGTGAAATCGAAGATCGCCCTGACGCGCGTGGGACGCTCCCCTTCGGGGAGGGGACGCCCGCGCCGGTCGGTCGCCCCGTGGTCGATGAAGGCGGCATGGTTCGCCGCGATCCCCGAATCGATGATCGCCCAGGTCACGCCGCGGCAGGACAGGTCGAACACTCGCCTGGCGGCGTCGGCCTTGACGGTCTGGATGGCGTCGGCGTCGTGAGCGAGGCGGGCCTTGCGATCGAGGAAGACGCGCGAGATGAGCCTCGGCGGCTCGTCGGGCTCCGCGACGGGCACCGGAGCGGCGGGCGCCGCCATTCCGCTGCGCGCCTCGGAATAGGCGAGCGTCGGCGGGACCGGCCGGTTGAGCTCGCCCAATGCCGCGTCCGCGATCTGCTCGGCGCGGCCGTGCACCCAGTGCGCGAACCGGCGCCCGCCCTCCGGATCCTGCCTGTCCGTCACCGGCGGCAGACCGTCGAAGAGCGTCGGGTCGGTCTGCGCCGCCCTGAAGACGCCGACGAGCGCCGCGAGCGGCGCAGCCTCGATGACGCGCCAGTCTGGGAACGAGCCGCGCGCGGCCGGCGTCCCGGGCTCGTCGGGCACGGTACTGCGCAGCATGCCTACGCTCCCCCCGGAATCGCCGTCGTGCCCGAGCTTGATGGTGATCGCCCGGCGCAGGGCCGTGGCGACCCCCGAACCGCGGGACGCCGTGCGGCGCAGGGCGCCGAGGTTCTTCTCGTCCCACCACGTGGTGAGCGGCAGCACGAGGCGGAGCAATTCGTCGAAGTAGAGCGTCACCGCGACGAAGTTCTCGAGCGGTGAGACGCTCGGTGGGATGCGGCGGAGCGGAAATCCCTCCCAGTTCAGGTCGGCCGGGCCCGGGACGGCTGGTCCGAGGGTGGCGCGGTACTCCGCGATCGCGCGGTGGAGTGCCCGTCCGAGGCGCACCGCGCTCGTGTCCTCCACCGGCGCGACGAGGACGCGCACCTCGCGCCTCAGGTCCTGGGCGAACCGGAGCCAGACATCGGTGACGATGCCGCCGTCCTGCGTGAAGCGGTCGACGGCGTCGCCCCGCGTCCGGCCCGAGCAGGAAGTACTCGACGACCTGCCCGGGCACGGTCGGCGTGAACGGGTCCGGGCCTGGGGGCGGGGGTGCGGCGGGGCCTCTGGCCCGGCTGCGGCCCGTGCCGGGTTTGCGCGCCATCGGTTCCTCCCGCCGCGGGGCGCACCCGCCAAGCGCTCGCCCGGCGATGGCGGCGCAGGCGCTCCGGGATCGTGCCGTGGCGGCACCGTCACCGTCGTGATGGGGGTCTCGCCGCGCTCAGGACGGCGCGGAGCCGAGCTTCCGCTGCGGGTAGGGCCAGTCCGGCCGCGGCGCATCCGGCCGCGCGAGTTGCGGCGCGTGGCGGCGCACCGCGGCGTCGCAGAGCGCGTAGCCCCAGTTGATCAGCCGTTCCTGCGTCTCGTCGTCGGTGTGGTCGAGCCGGGTCCTGATCCGCGCGAGGGCCGCGACGAGCCCCGGGTCGCAGGTCAGGGCATCGTCGAGCCCGTAACCGGCGATCGCGGAGTCGATGCCCCAGTAGGTCCCGTCTCTGTCGCCGCGCTCGAACTGGTCGACGAGCGCCCGCTTGCGCAATCCCCGTGACTGGTCCGTCGCGATGTCGAGGGCCCGCAGCGTCTGCCGCACCCAGTCCGTCTCGACCTCGGAGGTCGTCGCGAACGGGGCGCCGGCGTCGCTGACAAGCACGGTGCGGCAGCGGTTCCATACGGTCTCCAGGCCCAGATTGTCGTAGGCGCCGCCATCCGTGAGGTGGAGACGCCGGGTGAAGGCGGGGTCGCCGTGGTGAATCGAGCCCTCCACGGCCCGGAACGGGCCCGGGGCCTCCAGCACCACCGGCGACAGGAACGGCGGAAAGGCGCTGGATGCCGCGACCACCCGTGCGAGCGGCACCGGCGCGTCGTCGACGAGGCCGATCGTGTAATCGCCGATGTAGCGTTTCGTGAAACGGAAGCTCCGTCCCGTCTGCAGGTTGGTCGAGTTGAACACGAAGGCGGGGTCGGCGGGCAGATCGCGCAGGGTCCGTGCGCCGAACAGGTGATCCGCGTAGGCTCGTTCGACGGCGTCGGTGGCCGAGCGCCAGGGCAGAAGCAGGCCCTCGCCGACGGCGGCGGCGTCGAGGCTGAGCCGGCAGAACGCACGCACCGGCTCGACCACCTCCTCGATCAGCCGGGCCACCCGCCCCTGCACCAGACCCAGGCTGCTCCACCGCGTCGCCAGGACGCCCGCGGTGATCGCGCCGCCGGAGACGCTCGAGACCCGCCCGAGGCCGGCCAGGATGCCGAACTCGTTCAGCCGCCAGAGCGTGCCGAGATGGAAGAGCGCCGCGCGGAAGCCGCCGCCGGACAGTGCCAGCCCGACCTCGTCCTTCGGACGGTCGTCGTCGTTCGCCATCCTGCTCCCCCCTGGCGCACCCGGCGAGCCGCCTTGCCGGCCGGTCGGCACCCCGCGCACGCCCGGTCCGGTCGAGATTCCGAGCGCGCGGTCGATTGCCCCCTGGCGCCCGCGGCCCGGGACGGCTCCCCCGGGCCGCGGCCCGACCCGTTACCGCAGGACCCGCTGGAGCATTGCGTTGAGCTGCCTCAGGTCGAGCGTCGGCGGCAGCCATTGCGGCGAGAGGCTCTCGGTCGGTCCCCGCCTCACCGGAGGGTTGAACCAGATCCTGCCCGGGCCGGCCGCCTGCCGCGGGTCGGAGCCCTGCGGGGCGGCCGCTCCGTCGCCGGCCGCGTTGCCGGACCCGCCCGCGACCAGCGCCAGGAGCCGGCGCAGCGCCTCGATCGATTCGGGACTCACCGCCGGATTGCCCACGAGGGGGGCGATCGCGGCTTCGAGCCCGAGGGCACTGGGTGCCCAGGGCAGTCCCGCCCCGGTGCGGCCCGGATCGCCGAGGTTCAGCGGCCTCGCGGTCGACTTGATGATCTGGAACAGCCGCTCGACCCGCCGGGCGTCGCGCCCGGCGAACGCCGTCCGGAAGTCCGGGTGATGCGCCAGCACCAGCGCCGCGAGGCCCGTGACGTGCGGGGTCGCCATCGAGGTGCCGTCCCAGGCGGCGAAACCGTCGACCGGCAGAGATGAGACGATCGCGACGCCCGGAGCGCAGACGTCGACCTCGGGTCCGAAGCAGCTGAACTTCGCCGGGAAGTAGCCGTCGCGGCTCTCGAAGCCGTCGATCGCCTGGGTGGCGTGATAGCTGTCGGCGGGAAACTCGCCCCATTTGCCGACGGCCGAGACCGCCAGCGCCTGCGGCAGGGAGGCCGGGAACTGCACCGGCCCGCCGGAATTGCCCGCCGCCACGATGCAGGCGATCCCCATCTCCTTGGCGCGGATGATCCGCTCCTCGATGATCTGCGAGGGCTCGCCGCCGCCCAGACTCATGTTCACGACGTCGACGCCGGCTTCCATGCAGTAGTCGAGCGCGGCCACGAGGTCGCTGAAGCGTCCGCCCGGGAAGATGCGGCAGATGTGGATCTCGGCCGCCGGCGCGAAGCCGCGGATGCCGCCGCCGTTGGCGACCGTGTTGCCGCCGATGATGCCCGCGCAGTGCGAGCCGTGCCCGATCGTGTCGTCGGTCCACGCCTTGCGGTCGGGGCCGACCACGCTGAGCCCCGGCCCGACCCGCCTCAGGTTGCGGTGGGTGGGCTGGGCGGCGCCGGAATCGATGATCGCGACCTTGACGCCGGCACCGTCGTAGTTCGGCGGCAGACGGTCGAGGCCCATCGCCCGCTCGCCCCAGCCGACCAGCGGCTGGGCCGGGAAGCCGTGCAGGCTGTCGCCGAGGGGCTTGACCTCGACGACATCGACGCCGCCGGGCGTGAGGCCCGGCCGCTCGAGCCACAGGCTCCAGTGGTCGAGCTTCGGCTTCACGTAGAGCGCCCGGATGGTCTCCGGCCCCTCGCCGGCGATGCCGAGCGTCGCCCGCCCGCTGGAATCCGTGAGACCCTGGACGGGCCAGATGCTGCCGAACACGTACACGTCCGCACCCTCCAGGGGGCCGGACGCACCCCTGACCTCGATCGTCGCCCGGAAGCCGTCGGCTTGCGGCACGACCACGCCCGGGTTGGGGAACGACACGCCGGCGGCACCCGCATCGAGCGTCAGCAGCAGCGGCGCGTCGTGCTCCACCGTCGCGCCGCCGGCAGCCTGGGCCTGGAGCAGCCGCGCCTGATCGACCGCCATCTTGGCGCAGATGATCGGGCCGGGGGAGGTCCCGCTGCTCGCCGGGGAGAACAACCCCAGACCCTGCAGTACGAGCGGGCGGGGCGGCCGGATCGTCCTGACCACCTCGATGTCCGGCACGTCCTCGAACTGCTTGGCGATCACGTCGGCGCTGAGGGGCTGCAGGCCGGGAGCCGTACGCGTCGCGATCATGAATTGCGGGCGTCGGGCGGCGAGCGGCTGCCCGCCGCCCGAGCCGTCGATGCGGTCGGTGAGGCCGTTCCCGTGGGACTCGGTCGCTGCCGGCCCGGCAGGCGTGGTCGGCGTTGCCGCAGCCGCGGCGGGCGGGGCCTCGGCCTCCTCGATCGTGACCGAGGCGGCTTCCGCCGCCTGGCCGCCGCTGTCGCGCGCGCGCGCGGGCTGGGTTGGTTCGGCCCCACTGGATCGTCCGCTGGATCTCTCGCTCGGTGCCATCGATTGCCTCCCGCAGAATCGTCGGTCGTGGGCGCGACGCGAACTGGACGGGTCCGGTCTCAGATCAGAGACGCGGATCGGGAAGTTCGCGATCAGGCTCGATGATGGCCGCCGCGCCGAGCTCGTCCTTGAGCTTCTCGGCGCGGGGTTCGGTCATGCTCAGCACGACCATGTCCGGTGCGAGCTGCCTGAGGTCGCGCAACTCGCGGTCGGCAGCGACGAGCGCGTCGACGAGCCCATCGACGACCGCCTGTCCCTGAACAATCCAACGCATGTCGTCCGACCGCATGGCGATGCTCCCATGGTCTGGACGGTGCCGGCACGGCCGAAGCGTCCCGCCACCGTCCGCCCTTTTCCCTGCTCGTACGAAACCCGATCGCCTGCGCCGCGATCCCGCGGGACCGGGGCGCCCGCGGGACCTGGGCGGCTTTGCGATGCGGAAACCGGCTTCGCTCAGGTGCGCGCAGAGCTTTGCCCTGCGTCGCGCGGGCTGGTGATACGATTGTCGGAACCGATCGTCCGACAATCGCATCAGTGCCTCGTGTAGCCCTGCTGGGCCATGGCCTGGAGGGCCGGCAGGGCCTGCTGGAGCAGCGCCTGGATCTGCTCGGGCGGCGGCATGTCGCCCTGCATGGCGCTCTGCGGACCGCTTCCCTGCCCGGCCTCGAACAGGCCGACGCGGTGGCCGATATCGAGCCCGGTCCGCACGCCGCCCGCGACCTTGCGCAGCACGTCCCAGAAGCCCTGCAGCTCGACCTGGCTCAGCGACTGCTCGCCGGCGCCGGGCTGTCCGGCCTCGAACAGGCCGACGCGGTGGCCGACATTGAGCCCGGTCCGCACGCCGCCCGCGACCTTGCGCAGCACGTCCCAGAAGCCCTGCAGCTCGACTTGGCTCAGCGACTGCTCGCCGGCACCGGGCTGTCCGGCCTCGAACAGGCCGACGCGGTGGCCGACATTGAGCCCGGTCCGCACACCGCCCGCGACCTTGCGCAGCACGTCCCAGAAGCCCTGCAGCTCGACTTGGCTCAGCGACTGCTCGCCGGCGCCGGGCTGTCCGGCGCTGAACGGCGCGATGCCGGCCGTGGGTGCGGTCGGCCGCTGAGCCTGCATCGTCTGCGGCGCCGAGCGGGCCAGCCAATCGATGACGCGGGAGAAGCACTGGGCCTCGATCTCGCTGATCTGCTGCTGCGGCCCCGCCTGCCCGGCGCTGAGGATGCCGAGCTGGCGGCCGATGTCGAGGCCGGTCCGAAGGCCACCGGTCACCTTGCGCACGACGTCCCAGAAGCCCTGCATCTCCAGTTGCGAGGGAGGCTGGTCTCCCGCGGCGGGCTGGCCCGCGTCGAGCGGCAGGAGGCCGCCGAGAAGCTTGCCCGCGACGCCGCCGAACGTCTGGCCGGTCGATCCTCCCACGGCCTTGCCGATGACGCCACCCGCGAACCCGCCGAGGAGGGATCCCAGCAATCCCTGCGGAGTGAGCTGGTCGTCGAACGATTGTGCCCCGTGAGGGCCGTATTGCTGCGTTCCGTTCATGGGTCACTCCCTTGTCGGGCGCGCTGATCGGTGATGCAGGCACTCGAACGACATGGCCCTCCTGGCTCCGCCAGGTTCGGCTTGTAACCGGGGCTCGCTCGAGGCCGACGACAACTCCATAGCCATGTGCCGTCACGTCCGCGTGACAGAATGCGTAAATAAATCGTCAAAATGCGCCTCTCACGGCAGGCGCCTCGACTTGCCAATGCAACGGTATTAGGCTCGCAAAAATTGGCTACCGGGTGTCGACGCATCCGGGTGAATGCATTGGAAGTCGTTCGCCGCGAGTGCGAGCGCTGCAATCGATTGACATTTCGGGGTTTGCTCATGGTCGGCGCCCGCCTCAATCTCCTCGGCGGTTTCGAGATGCAGATGCGTGGCGGCACGCGCCAATCCCTGCAGACGCGGAAGGCCGAGCTTCTCCTGGCCTACCTGGCCTTGCGTCCCGAGCGCCCGCAGCGGCGCGAGAAGCTGGCGGCCATGTTCTGGGAGGACAGTTCGGAAGCGCAGGCCCGGGCCAGCCTCCGGCAAGCCCTCAGCATCGTCCGCCGCGCCTTTCCCGGTGGACCGCCGGTGATCGACGGCCAGAACGACCGGATCGCGCTGTCGCCGGACGCCGTCACGACGGATGTCGGCGAGTTCGAGAGGGCGATCGAGATCGGCTCCGCCCGCGACCTCACGCGAGCCGTGGTGCTCTACCAGGGCGATTTCCTCGAGGGCCTGAACGTGCGCTCGTTCAGTTGCGAGGCGTGGTTGCACGGCGAGCGCCACCGTCTGCGCACGCTCGCGATCCACGCGATGCTCAAGCTTCTGAACACCTCTCAGGATCCTCGAGCGGAGGATGCCCACGTTGCGCTCGCGCTACGCATTCTCGTGCTCGATCCTACGCAGGAGCCCGTCCATCAGGCCCTAATCCGCCTCCATGCTCGGCGGGGCCACCTCAGCGAGGCGATCCGGCAGTACAAGCAGTGCCGGGACACGCTCGTCCGCGAACTCGGAGTCGAGCCGGACGCGGAGACCGAAAACCTCTATCGGAGCCTCCTCCTGCGTCGGCAATCGCCCCCTCCCCACCAGGGAGGTGGACGGGCATCCGCGTCCCAGGATCTCCGCAGACGCTCGGTTGACTGTACGGTCCTGGGGGCTGGCCTCGATCAGGACCAGACGGCGATGACGGCGGCCAGCGCAACGGCCGAAGCACAGTGACGGGAACCCCGTTTCTCATCCGGCTGGAGCGAGGGTCCTATCGTGATCCGAGCCGTCGTCGACGACGGGGTGCGAACCGCTCCGGGTTTCCCGGAGGCTCCCGCTTCTGAGAGGAGGGAGCCATGACGAAGCGAACAGCGCCGTTTTTCCCCGAGGTGCGCGAGCGTGCCGTGCGGATGGTGCGCGACCACGAGGGCGAGCACGGCTCGCAATGGTCGGATCCAGTCGATCGCGGCCAAGATCGACTGCCCGGGCGAGACGTCGAGGAACCGGGTGCGCCAGTCCGAGCGGATCGGGGCGTGCGTCCGGGTCAGACGTCGGACGAGCGGATCAAGGCGCTCGAGCGGGAAGAACCGCGAGCTGCGCAACGCCAGCGCGTATTCCGCCGGGGCCGAAGCGCGCCATCATGCCCATGTCGGCGGCCAAGCCCTCGCCGCCTGATACGATTTCCGGACGATCAGTTCCGGACATCGTCTCACCAGCCCGCGCGGCGGAGCTTTGCTCCGCACGCATGAGCGAAGCCGATTTTCGCATCGCGAAAGCGATTGCGCAGCAATCGCCACGATCCCGCAGGGATCGCCGAGCGATCAAACCGGAAATCGTATGACACCAGGACAAACAGCCTCCGAGAAACATGGGGCGGTTCACAACACGGCGATCCGCGACATCGATCATGCCGCCGACTTGTGATCGGTCAATTTGCCGGTCGATCCGCCTGCTACAAGACAGCCGAACCACGTGGTGCAGGCCTGCCGGCAATGATCGAAATATTCCCGTTCGGCGACAACGATCACAACCAGCAGGTCCTGGCCGGCTTCGATGCGCTCAAGCGGCTCGGATGCCTGGATTTCCGGTACAGGTACGACGGCATCAGAACCTTTCGCATGGAGACGAAGGGCAAGGGCGAGTTCTCGGCGGTCTATCAGATCGTGGTCATGCGGCTGGACGATGGCAAGCAGATCGTGTTCGACCTGAACGATGGCGACATCGTTTTCGAGAATCTGTACGATTCCTGCTTCCTGTACTTCAAGCGCAGCTATTGCGGGAAGGCGCACGCTCAACGCTCCAGGATGCTTCCGCTCGGCCTCAATTACGAGGCGCGACCGCCGTTCCTGAGCCTGAGCGCGATCGCGAGGTCGATCATCCTGTCGAAGAACCCGGTGTCCAGGGCCAGGGGCGTGCTCCGCGTCCTGGGCCTGCCGCGGCCCTACACGTACGACCCGGGCAAGGATCGTCACCTGAAGGTGCTGGTGGCCTCGGTGCCGCGGGTCCTGTTCCTGGCCCGGACATGGGATCCCGCCGAGTTCGACCCGAAGTACCACTCGCATCTCACGCGCATCAACTCGCAGCGCGCGGCCTGCGTGCGGGGCCTGCGGCGGACGTTCGGCGACCAGTTCACGGGAGGATTGCTGCCGAGCCCCCATGCCCGCTCCATGTTTCCCGATTGCCTGGTCCCGGATGATTGGAAGACCGACAGGCGATCGTTCCTGAAGCTCGTCGACAGCCACCAGATCTGTGTCTCATCATCCGGATTGCATGATTCGACGGGCTGGAAATTCGCGGAATTCGTCGCCAAGGGCCGCGCCATCGTCACGGAGACGATGCGCTTCCAGGTTCCCGGTCCGATGGCGGATGGCATCAACTACTTCTCGTTCACCGACACCGATGAATGCATCGACCGGTGCAGGGCGCTGATGGACGACCCCCATCTGCGATACGCCATGATGTCGGCGAACCGGGCGTATTATGATGGATACGTCGCGCCGGAGGCGATGGTCCGGAACGCGATCGGCCGGATCTGCTCGGGCATCGAGGCGATGGATCGTCCCAGGACGGCGTCGGCGGAACACCGGCGTTCCGCCTGACCGGCTGCCCGACCCGCGGGAGACGGATCGCCGCGTCCTTCCCGGATCAGCCTCCGCCGATGCGTCGCTCGTCCGGGGCGAGGAGTGGCCGCGACCGGGATCGTTGGCCGGCGGGGTGGCGTTCAGCCCCGGCCCGCCCCCCGCCGCGTCGCGATCCGCTCCGCCAGGGACAGGACGCGCCTGGCCTGGAGGGCGACCGGGATGTCGATCATCTGGCCGTCGATCGCGACCGCGCCGGTGCCCTCGGCCACCGAGCGGTCGAACGCCTCGACGATCCGGCGCGCCTTCGCGACCTCGTCGGCGGAGGGCGCCAGGGCCTCGTCGGCCATCGCCACCTGCCGCGGGTGGATGCACAGGATGCCGGTATAGCCGAAGGCCGCCGCCGACCGCGCCAGCGCCTTGAACGCCGCCTCGTCGTCGATGATGCCGACCGAGCCCGGCACGCCGAAGGCCGCCAGCCCCCGCCCGCGGGCGGCGATCGCCACCGCCTGGGCGGGCATCGCCATCGCCTCGAAGGTCGCCCGCGTGCCGATCGCCGAGGCGTAGTCCTCCGAGCCGAAGCCGAGGGCGACGACCCGCGGGGTCGCGGCCGCGATGGCGTCGAGCGCCCGCATCGCGGCGGGATGCTCCACCACCGCGATGATCCCGATCCCGCCCTGCGCGAGGCCGACGGCGCGCTCGGCGGCGGCGAGCGCGCCGTCGGCGAACAGGCACAGGGCCGCGTCCTCGACCTTCGGCAGGATCACCGCGTGGACGCCCGGCAGGGCCGCGGCGCGCAGGTCGTCGACGAGGCGGTCGGGGTCGTTGTTGACCCGCACCACCACCGTCAGGCCGTGGCGCGCCAGGGTGGCGCCCGATCCGGCCAAGGCCTCGCGGGCAGCGTCCTTGCGGGCGGGCGCGATGGCGTCCTCGAGATCGAGGATGATCGCCCCGGCGCCGCGGGTATGGGCGCCCGCGACCATGCGCTCGGCATCCGCCGGCATGAACAGGAAGGTTCCGACATCGAGCCAGTTCATGGGAGTTCCTGACAATGGAGACGATTCGTGGTTTTCAGACGACGGGCTTCACACCCACCCCTGTCCCGGACGACTGAAGCGTCGGTGGAAGGAGATCCGGGGAAAAGGGGCGCGGTTCATTCGACGGCAGGGCGCGACCGAGCCGCGCCCTGAGCAGACTCGCGTTGGCGTGCCAACGCTTCGTCCGCTCAGGTTCTTGTCGTGCCGCAGGCTTTCGTCGCAAAACCGGCAACCACTCTTGTGAAACCTGCTTAGGCCGGAAACACCAGCACCGCCTCCGGCCGGACCGACAGCCGCGCGGGCCCGGGCGGAACGGCGCGCTCGGCCTCGACCCGCACCGGGGTTCCGGCGACCGACACGACGTGGGAGTAGCGCCCGCCCAGATAGCTCGTGGTGACGACCTCGCCGGTCAGCCCCCCCTCCCCTGCCGGCGCGAACGCCACCGCCTCGGGGCGCAAGGCCAGGGTGATGTCGCCCGCCGGCTGGCCGGGCCGGGCGCCGAGCGCGACGCGCTGGCCGTCGCCGAGCACCGCGCCGCCGTCGCGCAGGGTGGCGGGCAGGAACGACATCGTGCCGACGAAATCGGCCACGAAGCGGCTGGTCGGGCGCTCGTAGATCCCGGTCGGGGTGCCGTCCTGGACGATCCGCCCCTTCTCCATGACGATGATGCGATCCGACAGCGCCAGCGCCTCGACCTGATCGTGGGTGACGAAGATCGTGGTCAGCCCGACCTTCTTCTGGAGGTCCTTCAGCCACTCGCGGGCGCGCTCGCGCACCCTCGCGTCGAGGTTCGACAGCGGCTCGTCGAGCAGCAGCACCCGCGGCCGGTAGACGAGGGTGCGGGCGAGCGCGACCCGCTGCTGCTGGCCGCCGGACAATTGGTGCGGGTAGCGGTCGGCGTAGGTCTCCATGCCGACCAGCGCGAGGGCCTCGCGGACCTTGTCGCGGCGCTCGGCCCGGCCGATGCGCCGCAGCTTGAGCGGATAGGCGCAGTTCTCGGCCACGCTCATGTGCGGCCACAGGGCGTAGGACTGGAACACCAGCCCGAGGTCGCGCCGCTCGGGTTCGAGCCACGCCCCGGTCGCGCCGTCGACGTAGACCTTGTCGCCGGCGGCGATCCGCCCGGAGGTCGGCCGCTCCAGCCCGGCGATCGCCGACAGCGTCGTCGACTTGCCGCAGCCGGAGGGGC
Source organism: Methylobacterium frigidaeris (assembly GCA_036946295.1). Taxonomy (GTDB): domain Bacteria; phylum Pseudomonadota; class Alphaproteobacteria; order Rhizobiales; family Beijerinckiaceae; genus Methylobacterium; species Methylobacterium frigidaeris_A. Next base: position 46,421 of record JAQIJK010000002.1, read on the forward strand.
CGAGCAGCGTCACCCACTCGCCCGAACGCACCGTGAAGCTCACGTCCTCGACGGCCGGAACGCCGCCGTAATGCACGACGAGGTGCGAGACCGTCAGCTCAGTCATGGTTCCGCTCAATCATGGGTGCGCACTCCCGGCAGCCGCGACAGCAGGGCCATGAACGCCACCACGATGGCGACCTGGAGCGTGGCCAGCGCCGCCACCGCGCCGTTCTCGCCCTGGACCCAGAAGGTCAGCATCGTGGTGCCCATCACCTCGCTGCCCGGCGCGAACAGGAACACCGCGGCGGCGTATTCCTTCACGAAGTGGACGAAGAGCAGGATGAAGCAGGCGGCGAGGGCCGGGCGCATCTGCGGCAGCAGGATCGCGGTCGCCATCCGGGTCCAGCTCGACCCGACGATGCGCGCCGAGCGGTCGTGGTCGCGGGTGATCTGGAGCAGGGCCGGCTGCACCGCGCCCCAGCCGGTCGGCAGGTGGCGCATCACGAAGGCCAGCACCAGGATCCAGATCGTGTTCTGGAGCAGGCTCAGGCCCGGCAGCCACGTCGCCGCCCACAGGAAGCCCATGCCGATGAGGATGCCCGGCACCGCCCGCGGATAGACCGCCAGGAAGGCCAGCCCCTGCCGGCCCCGGCACGTCGGAGCGCAGCGCCACGAGGGCGGCGGCGGCGACCAGCGCGGTGCCGATCACCCCGCCGGCGACGGCCACCGCGATGGTGTTGCCGATCGAGCGGACGTACTGCTCGTAGGCGAAGATGGTGCGGAAGTTGTCGAGGGTCAGCGCCTCGGACAGCGGCACGAACGGCGACAGCACGCTGGTGAAGCCGCGCAGCACCAGCCCGCCGAGGATCGCCACGACGAAGAACGCGTCGAAGGCCAGGACGAGGCCGAAGGTCGGCCACTTCGCCCAGCTGAGTTCGAGCCGGCGCGGCCGGGCCGCCTTGCCGCCGACGGTGGTGAAGCGCCGCCCGTCGCCGACGAGGCGCATCTGCGCCAGGACCAGCAGGGTCACGACGGCGAACAGGATCACCGCCACCGCCGCCACCATGCCGTGGCGCGGCGTCGAATCCTCGAAGCCGCGGGTGTAGATGAAGGTGGTGAGGAATTCGAGGCCGCTCGGCGCGCCGAGGAGCAGCGGCAGCACCAGCAGCTCGATCGCCAGGACGAAGTTGAGGATCGTGCTGGCGATGATCGCCGGGCGCAGCAGCGGCAGGGTGACGGTGACCAGGGTGCGGAACGGCCCCGCCCCGGCGAGGCGTGCGGCGTTCTCCAGCGAGCCGTCGATCGTGCGGGCGGCGCCGACGCAGTACAGGTAGGTCAGCGGCGCCATCGACAGGCCGGCGGCGAGCGACAGGCCGCCCAGCGTGTAGAGGTTCCACGGCTCCTCGCCGATCAGGCCGGTGAGCCACGACGTGACGTAGCCGGCCGGCCCGTAGGCGATGATCCAGCCGAAGGCGAGCACGAGGTGGCTGACGAAGAGCGGCCAGGTCGCGACCGCGCCGAGGACCCGGCGCCCGGGCAGGTCGGTGCGGCCGATCACGATGGCGAGCCACACGCCCACCACTTGCGCGATCAGGGTCGAGGCGGCGCCGAACAGCAGCGTGTTGGCCGAGGCGCGCCAGAAGGCCGGGTCCTGCGCCAGTTCGGCGTAGTCGGCGAGCGTCCAGATTCCGGTGTCGTCGTAGAGCGGCTTCGAGGAGAACGACTGGATCAGGATCGGGACGATCGGGGCCAGCACCAGCACCGCCACGGTGGCGTAGGTGAGCGCCTGGAGCGGCCGGTCGACGCGGCCGGTCGCCCGGGGCAGCCCCGCTTCGGCCGGGGTCGCCCCCAGGGCCGGCGCGGTGAGCGAGGTCATGGCCGCCCGCCGGTCGCGACGTCGCGCTTCCAGCGCTCGACGAAGCCGGTGATGCTCGCCACGCTCGCCTCGTCGTAGGGCATGAAGCGCAGCTTGTCGGCGCCGCCGACCGCCTCGGCGACCTGCGCGATCGTGCCGTACGGGATCTCGCCGGCCGCGATGTCGTCGCGCACCGGGGTCAGGCCGCCCTTGGCGAAGGCGATCTGCCCGTCCTTCGACAGGATGTGGTCCATCAGCAGCCGGGCCGAGGCCGGGTTGCGCCCGCCCTTCGCCACCGCCATGGCGCGCACGAACATCGGCTGGCCGTCCTTGACGTAGGACCAGTCGAGGATCGCCTTGCGGGCCGGCTCGTTGATCTTGGTGTAGACCGTGATCGCGCTGGTGAGGTAGGCGGCGGTGTACTCGCCCGAGGTCACCTTCTCGAGCATCGAGCCGCCGGAGCGCTCGAACTTCGTCGCCGGGGCGAGCGCCTGGAGCGTCGTCCAGGCGTCGGGGTGCATCGTGCTCCACAGCCAGTTGAACGAGGCGTTCACGGTGCCCGAGCCGCTGTCGTAGGTGGTCAGGCGGCCCTTGACCTTCTGGGCGTTGGCCTCGGCGAATTTCGCCACCGCCGCCATCGAGTCGAGCTTCGTGCCCTCGGGCACGAGGCGCTTGTTCCACACGATCAGCACCGGGTCGGCCGAGAGGCCGTAGACGCCGGGGCTCAGCCGCGCCCAGGCCGGCAGGTGCGCCTCCTCGGGCGAGGCGTGCGGCACCGCCTCGCCCTTGGCGATGAACTCGTTCCAGCGGTCGACGCCGAACGAGGCGATGAGGTCGGCGGTGCGCGCGCCGCTCGCCTTCTCGGTGTTGTAGCGGTCCCAGAGCTCGCTCGACATGTCGAGCGTCTCGACCTTGATCCAGGGGTATTTCTTCGCGAAACCCTCGATCACCGGCTTCCAGTTGAAGGCGGCCATGACCGAGTAGACCAGCACGCCCTGCTCGGATTTCGAGGTCTCGATCAGCTTGGCGTAGTCCGCCGGGTAGCCGGCCGGAGTTCCCTCGGCCCGGGCCGCGACCGGCCCGAGCATCAGCGCGGCAACGGCCACCCACAGCAGTGATTTCGGCACGGCGATGTCTCCTCCCCGGCAGCACTCGGACGGGCTGCTCGCTGGTCGTTGGGGAGGGAGTGTAGATCGGTTTCCCGGCCGGGCGGTATAGCGTTTTGCGAGGGTGCTCCCGGGTTTTCGTGATGACCCCGGGTCTTTGCGAAACCTGCTTGGGATCCCAACCCGATCAGCTTGACCGTGCGGGTGTCTGCTGAGGGTGGGAAGTGGGCTTCGGCGCTGCGGCAGAGACCGGACATTCAGGCCAGTGGCGGCTAGTTCGATTTGAGTGCACCCTCAACGAACCGATCCGAACGGTCGACGCCGGGCAGCCTGCCTATCTAGACTCTCGATCTGCGCGAGGAGGAGGACGACATGTGCATGAGGTATCACGGTTGGTGCGAGGGCGATTTTGGTGCCGACCCCGTCGCCGAACGGACCGCATCCGCGCCTCACCCGGGGGCCGCCCCCCGGTGAGCCCCTTCGATATCCCCTTTGAGCTCGTCGACCTGCGCTCGTTCGCTTCGACCGGCCCGGTGTTCCTCGCGCCCGGCCCGCGACCTGCGATGGAGCCCGGACGAGGCGGACGCGTCGCAGGTAGAGGGCGACCTCGATCAGAGCGGGGTCCCACATCGATGGTGCCTCACCGCCGCGGATTGCCGGCTCGGGCCGCGAACGGTGAGCGTGGACATCTTCGCCGTCGAGCCCGTGCTGTCGGCCGAGCACGTCGGACGGCTGTCGCAGTTCCTCGACAGTCTAGATGGCACCGATGGCGCGATCCAGGATGTCGTGCGCGCGGAGTTCGATCGCGTCCCCATGCTGGCGGACTATCTCGTCCCGGAACTTCTCACCCATCTGGACGCTGCCTACCTCGATGCGCTGTTCGCCCCTCGCACCGGCCCGGACGCGCTCGCCCCGGACGAGTTCCTGAGGGGCCTCGCGCTGTGCCGGGTCGGGTACGATGTCGGCGATGGTGGCGGGCGCGAGACGGCGGAAGGCTTCACGGTGGACTACCGCCTTCTGGTTTCGGCCCTGACAGAGGAGGATACGGGGCGGATCGACGATCTGCTGACGTTCGGGGGGCGCTACGCCGTGACGAATCAAGTGCTGAGCGCGAAGGTGTCGCCTGACGGGCGCGTTCTAAATCTCGCGATCGAGAGTTGAGGTGAAACGCTCCACCGGCGTCAAGGTTTCCGGCGGATCTCAAGCGGCAGGGAGTCGTGGTTTGGTTGAGGTGCACCTCTATCAGACCGGTTCGACAACTGGTCCGGGTTGATTTGCAGGCTCCCGGCCGTCAGGATCCCGCGTCTCATGTCGGAGACGATCGAGACCATTATCGCCGATCTGGACCGCGCCATCGCCGAGCGCCTCGACCTGCTAGCGGCCCTGGCCATTCTGAGCCGCCTCCGCGACGCGGGCGTTCGCAGCGAACAGGCCGGCCTGCTGTTGACTGACAGGGCGGAAAGCCACCCCGGCCATGCCGACTACGTCCATGAACTGATGGATGTCGCGGCAGGGTGGTGCCGTCCTGGCCTTAAGGTCTGGCTCTAACGAGGTCAGTGCCCCGGCCTGACGGGCGCGCGCTTCTCGTGCCGTCAGAGCCTGCTTTCTACCAGGCGAACTAAGTTATGCTCAGGTCTGCCCCGTGCTTCCTCAAGACCTTGAGAAAATCGAGGCATTCGGTGTCCCAGCAAAAGTCCCAGTACTCCATCTCGGCGCCAGACGCATTCATCATCGCTCGATACAAGCCATAGACCCGACGTTCGTTTCGCGCGAGCCGCGAAAGATTGCCGTACAGGTTGTCGATACGAATGCATAAACCGGAAACATCCAGTTCATCCGCGAGCACGTTGCGTAACTCGCTGACGGTTGTTGCCAAGTGGAAGCCCGGCCCGACGATTTGATGGCCAATCTGAAGAAAGGCTTCATCGAAATATCTGATCCCGCCCATATCGACAGACGCATGCAGATTTGTGCATTCCTGCGGCAGGGCGAAGATATGTCTGAAGATCCTGCAAGCCTCAATGTAAGACACAATCGTCTTTCTCGATCGGAAAGCAGGCATTTCGCAAGGCATCCCTGAAGACCATGATGCCATGAACCTCCCGGCAAGACGCGCTGTTCGGGCATTCAGATTGTAATAGAAAGATCCTTCAAGTCTCAATGTTTCGTGCGTTCTGCTAAGTATTGCAATGTCATCATAGATGCGATGTTGATCGAGAAATACCTCGACATCATAGACGCCATCTGCAGTTGGCGCGTTCATCGAAGATGCAACGTCTGAGTTCGTAAGGAAATCCAGGGTATGGGACGCTTTGCAAGAGCCCTGCTCGTCGACGAGCTTGACGTTGCGCAGAGCTTGGCGGGCCTTCGAGGTGCTGGATAGAACGATGTCGATTGTCGGTTCCATCATCGTCTCCCAGCATAAACGCGGAGCCTCTCCGCATAAACGCGCATATGGGGTGCGCCATGGGTGTGCCCCTGGCGCACCATGCGCCGCGGTCTGTTTTGGATATCGGCACGGACCATCCAAAACGGACTTTTCCATGCGAACCATCCCTAGAGAACCGGCGCGGTAGGATGCTCGGAAGCGGACATCCCGCGAGTCCGCAAAGGGCCGGGAGCAGACCCGCACGAGGTCAAGCCTATCGAGTTCCGGCCATAGAGCATTTTCTACGACCTGGAGCAGGATCCGATTGCAGCGTGATCGGACCCTGCTCCAGCCCCCCCGCAGCGGAGAGGGAGTCGGGGCAGCCCGCCCTGCCGGTCGTCAACGAATCGCCAACCATCCCGCCCCGACGTCCGGCACCCCGGGGACGGGAGCCGGCGCTCTTCGGCGATGGCCGCACCGAAGCCCCCTCCCCCGCCCGGCGGCTCAGCCCTTGCCGGCGCGGTACGCCGCGAGCAGCTCCGGCAGCCGGCCCGCGAGGTACTCGCCGAAGCCCGGTTCGGCCGCCTCCTCGACGGTGACGCGAAGGCCGGTCGCGCTGCGCTCGACGCGGGCGAACTTCAGGCCCCGGCCGTCCTTCAGGGTCTCGGCCTTCGGCCGCGCCGCCGCCTTCGGGGCGGCCGCGAGGGCCGCCAGGATCGCGGCGAAGCGCTCGTCCGAGGTCTTGCCGGCGAGCGCCGGCGACGCGAGGGCGGCGGCGATGCGGTCGCGCCCGGCGGTCTTGACCCGGTCGGCGAGGGTGAGCCAGCGCGGGCGCCCGATCTTCGGCGCCGGGCCGATCGCGGCGATCAGCACGGGCGGGATGCTCTCGGCGACGGCGAGGTAGTTGGCGAGGTCGGGCCGGTGCACGCCCATCGCCTTCAGGATCACCTCCCGCGCGACGCCCGCCTGCTCCATGTTGCGGGCGAAGTGGGCGCGCTCGATGTAGCTGAGATCCTCGCGGGCGAGGTTCTCGGAGCCCTGGGCGATGAGGAGTTCGGCGTCGCTCAGTTCGCGCACCACCGCCCGCACCGGCCGGCCGACCGCCCGGGCGGCCCGGGTGCGGCGGCGGCCGTAGGCGATCTCGTAGCGGCCGGCGGCGGAGGGATGCCGGCGCACCAGGATCGGGGTATGCTGGCCCTCGTCGCGGATCTGCTGCACGAACGCCTCGAAGGCGGCGTCGGTGGCGTCGGGCACGCGGTCGGCGATCGCCGAGGGGTCGCACAGGTCCGGGTCGAGTTCGACCACCGCGCCGTCGGGATCGGCGGCCGTGCCCTGCGAGGCCGCCCACATCGCGGCCATCGAGCGCGCCGCGCTCGGCCGCTTCTCCGGCGCGGCCGGCGCCGTAGCACCTGCTACAGGGGGGTAAGTCGTTGCGGCGTCTGACTCCGGCTGGGCCGGCGCCTCGGTCCGGAGCGGCGCGCCCATGATGGCGCTGAGGCGCTTCTTCTGGCTCATGCCCGTCCCCATGCCTTGCGGATCAGCCCCTCGATCTCGCCGTTGACGGCGTCGAGGGCGTCGAGGGCCCGGCGGTAGGTCGAGCCGGTCACCTCGTCGCGGCGCAGCGGCGTCTCGTAGACGGTCTGGCCGCGCAGGCCCGAATTCGACACCGCCGCCGACTGGAGCATCGCCTTGGTCAGCACCCGCTCGCCGAACAGGCCGCGCAGCATCGCCACCACCTCGGTCTGCGGGGTGTCCTGGGGCTCGAACCGGGTGACGAGATAGCGGAACCAGTCGTGGGTCGGGGCGCTGCCCTGCTCCCGCACCGGCTCCATCAGCTCGTCCATCATCGTCAGGAACTGGCGCATCGACGAGACGTCCAGCATCTGCGGATGGATCGTGATGAGCAGCGAGGTCGCGGCGCACAAGGCCGCGATGGTGAGGTAGCCGAGGCGCGGCGGGCAGTCGACCACCACCACGTCGTAGCGGTCGGCGACCTCGGTGAGGGCGAGGCCCATCCGGGCGAAGAACGGCGGCTCGGCATCGCCGGGCTTGCGGCGGGCCGAGTGCATCGGCGCCTCGAACTCGAACACCTCGAGTTCGAGGTCGGCCGGGACGAGGTCGAGGCCGGTGAAGTAGGTCTGCCGGATCACCGCGCCGAGCGGCGTCCGCTCGGCGCCGTATCGGATCGCGTCGTAGACCGTGGGGTAGGGATCGATCTCGCTCTCCGGCCGCACGCCGAGCAGGGTCGAGAGGCTGGCCTGCGGGTCGAGGTCGAGGGCGAGCACGCGGTAGCCGCGCAGCACCAGGGACTGCGCGAGGTGCGCCGCCGTGGTCGTCTTGCCCGAGCCGCCCTTGAAGTTCACGCAGGCGATGACCTGGAGATGCTCTCCCGCCGCCGGGTCGCGATGCGGCCGGTAGCGGCGCCCGACGCGGTCGATGGCGTCGAGATGCGCGCGCAGGGCGTGGATGTCGGCCAGCGTGTAGAGCCGCCGCCCGCCCGGGGCGACCTCCGGCTCGGACACGAGCAGGTCCGGCGACAACTGGCGCACCCGGCTGTCGGTGAGGCCGAGGATGCGCGCCACCTCGCCGGAGGTGAAGCGCCGGAGGGTCTTGGCCTCCGAGGGGGAGAACACCACCGAGGCGATCTCGCGCAGCTTCGCGCCGAGGATGCGCGCATCGTGCCCGGCCGTCTCGCTCGACGGGGGCACGGACGACCCGCTGGGCTGGACGTTCTGGTTCATGATCCTTCTCGCTTGCGGCGAAACGACGAGAATCGTCATAGCACCGCAAGCGAGACAGCGGGACCGATTCGGCGGCCCGCGCCGGCGCCGGCGCAAGCCTCGCGCAAGCCGGGGCGGTCCGGGCCCAGGGCCATCGCTCCGGAGCGATGGCCCTTGTCCGGGCCCCGCGCTCCGCTCAGCCGCCGGCGAGCAGCGCCGCCGCGACGAGGTCCTCGATCGCGGCCCCGACCGACTTGAACAGCGTGATCTCGCTCTCGTCGCGGCGCCCGGGTGCCGCACCGCTGGCGAGGTCGTGCAGGTCGCCGACGATCGCGTCGGTCGACCAGGTGCCGGAGGCGGCCGGCTGCAGCAGGTCCCCGGCCTCGGCGAGCGCCCCGGCACGGGTGTCGACGTAGACCCGGGCGCGCTGCACCGCCTCGTCGTCGGTCTCGCGCATCGCGCGGGTGAAGGCGCCGACGAGGTCGAGATGGGTGCCGGGCCCGAGGTCGCGCCCGAGGACGAGGGGCGCGCGGGAGGTGGTGGCGCAGGACACGATGTCGGCCTGCGCCATCGCGGCGGGCAGGTCGGCGGCCGGCACGGCGTCGAAGCCGCGGTCGGAGAGGGTGGCGGCGAGGGCCCGCGCCCGCTCGGGGCTGCGGCCCCACACCAGCACCCGCTCGATCGGTCGCACCGCGCGGTGGGCCTGCGGCAGGTGGGCCGCGACGTGGCCGGTGCCGACGAGGAGCAGGGTGCGGCTGTCGGTCCGCGACAGGTAGCGGGCGGCGAGCGCCGAGGCGGCGGCGGTGCGCCGGTTGGTCAGCGCCTCGCCGTCGACGAGCGCCCGCGGCACCCCGGTGCGGCCGTCGAACAGCACGTAGAGCGACGACACCGCGCCGAGGCCGCGCTCGGCGTTGCGCGGGAACACCGAGACCAGCTTGACGCCGAGCCGCTCGCCGCGCTCCCAGGCCGGCATGGTCAGGAGGTGGCCGGGGGCGTCGCCGGACCCGACCTCGTAGGCCTGCCGCACCGGCATCGGCTCGCCGCCGCGCCGGAAGGCATCGTCGAGGGCCTCGATCAGGCGGGGATAGTCCAGCCCGGCCTCGACCTCGGCGGCGGTGTAGTGGCGGAGTGCGCTCAACGCTCGGTCCTTCTCTGCTCCGGCGCGGGGCCGCGCCGGATCCGGCTTTCTCGCACCGGGATGCGCAGCCGTCGCGGCATTCCGGGTCGGAAAGCGTCCGGGATCAACGGCCGGCGCCCGGTGGCGTTTCATCGTGCACCGGGTGGGACGGGGGAGGGCGGTTCCGGCCCGTGCTCCCGGTGGCTCAGATCCGGGACGAGAGGTGGGCGATCTGGCTGCCGACAGTGTAGCAGTGCTCCCGCAGCGCGCGGAACGGTCGGGCGACCGGCACCGTCACCGGCAGCGGCAGGTCGTCCTCACCGATGCGGCCGAGGATGAGGTCGGCGAGGGTGCGTCCGAACACCGTCCCGGGGGCGATGCCGCGGCCGTTGTAGCCGCTGAACGACACCACCCGTTCGGCGAGCCGGTGGAACTTCGGCAGCGCATCGGCGGTCATGCCGATCATGCCGTACCACTCGGCCTCGAACCGGATCTCGCCGAGCTGGGGGAAGATCCGGCGCAGGCTGCGCCGGGCCCAGCGGGCGTGGATGGCGGCGCCGGAGCCGCGCAGGGCACCGACGCTGCCGATGACGAGCCGTCCGGCCCGATCGAGGCGGAACGAGGACAGCACGGTCCTGGTGTCCCAGCAGCCCTGGCGCCCGGGCAGGATCGCGCGGGCGAGATTCGACGACAGCGGCGCGGTCGCGATGTTGAAGTAGGGGAGGTGGACGATCTCCTCCCGGATCTCGGGCCAGGGCGCCGTCGTGTAGGCGTTGGTCGCGACCACGACCCAGTCGGCGGTCACCGTGCCGCCGCCGGCCTCGACGTGCCAGCGCGCGCCCCGGCGCGAGACGGCGCGGACCGGGCTTCCGGTATGGATCGTCGCGCCGGCGGCGACCGCCGCCCGCGCCAGACCGCGGGCGTAGGCGAGGGGCTGGATGGTGCCGGCCCGGCGGTCGAGGAGCGCGGCCGAGTACGCGGTCGAGCCGACCCTCGCGGCGGTCTCGTCGGCATCGAGCAGGTCGACCGGCGCGCCGCGGCGGCGCCACTGGGCGCAGCGGTCCCGAAGCTCCCGGCGGCCCTTGTCGCCGACGCCGAGATGCAGCGTTCCGGCCTGTTCCAGCTCGCACGCGATTCCATGCCGCTCCACGAGGTCGAAGACGACGCGCGGTGCCCCCCCGAGGAGGTCGAGGAGCCGCTCGCCATGGCTCGCCCCGAGGATGCCGGGAAGGTCGTCCGGCATCACCCACATCCCGGCATTGACGAGGCCGACATTGCGGCCCGAGCCGCCGAAGCCGATCCCGGATCCTTCCAGCACCACGACCCGGGCGCCGCCCCCGGCGAGGTGCAGGGCCGCCGAGAGTCCGGTATAGCCGGCTCCGACCACGACCACGTCGGCGGCGACCTCTCCGGCCAGGGCCGCCGTCGCGGGGGCGGGGGGAGCCGTGCGTGCCCACAATCCGTGTGAGCGCGGATCGTTCAGCATGACGGATCTCCCGGTCCCGGCCCTGTTCTCGCCGGAAGACAGCACGCCGCCAACCGGTGCCTCGTTGCAAGGGTGTCGGCGATCGGAACGATCCGTCATCGCCGCGCGCTCCGGCAGCCGCCGGCTCGCGACGCCGACATCCGCCGGCGAACGGCCGTTCCGGGCTGCCCGGCGGATCGCTGCCGGTTTGTCCTGCCGCAGCAATCGATTACGCGGGTCGGAACAAGTTTTTCGACAGACCTGCCCTCGGCGCGGTGTCGCGCCGGCACGATCCGCAAGCTCGTGGCCGCGACGCCGCGATGATTTTCGATCCGACCCGTGCGGCTCGTACTTCACGAACGCTGCCGTTTCCCGGAGCCGTCACTCGTCTCGCTCGTGAGGTTCCTGAATCCGGGCGAATCAAGACCTCGATCCCGATGGCGGCGGGTCGGCAGATCTTCGCGACATTTCAGTTCCGGACCTCTCCGGATCGCCGTCTGCTGCGGGAAGCCCGCTCCCAGATCGCTCCTTGCTGTTTCGGCGAAGTCTCGCGGCGGGACCCATGAGTCGTTCGCTTCTGCCCGAACCGTTTCCGGAGTCGAGTTCTCGTCCGGGCAGGCATTTCCCGCTGGTCGTGGCGCCCGTCGACTCGGGCCGGACTCGGGCACGAGAGTCGACTGCAGTTGTCCCCACAATGCACGCTTTAGAGATTTACAGGATTCTTTATCGATTTACCGAACCGGACGGGCGTGATTCCATGCGCCCCGGCAAGCGGTTATCGGAGTCGGCCCGTTCCCGATGTGCCGGGCATCCGTCCCCGATGTACCGCGATTCGCGTCCCCGATGTGCCGAGGCTCCGTTCCCGATGCACGGACGCCGTTCCCGAAGTGCCGAGGCGAATCCCGCTTGTTCCCGAAGTGCCGAGTCCGGGCGACTCACCCACAGCGAAATCGGGCGATTCCCGTCGAAGGACCACCGATCGACCGGGCCGACTCTCGTACATGGGGAACGGGTCATCCGGCCTCGCGCACGTAGCGCTCGACCCAGGCCAGGAAGGCGCTCTCGTAGTTCTTCGGCTCCCGGGCCGGATCGTCCTCGAGCCAGCGGTCGAACTCGTCCTTCAGGCCGTAGACGTCCCAGCCGGGATGCGCCTTGCGGCACAGGGCGATGGTCTCGTCCGAGAGGTGGCGGAACAGCGGGAGCGCCGGAGCCGCCCTCGCCTTGCGCGCCCGCTTCGGCTTCGGCGCCGGGGGGGCGTCGCCGATCACGAGGTCGCGGCGGATCATCCGCAGGTGGGGCTCGCCCCGCTCCTTGTCCTCGATGCGCAGGGCGAAGCCCGGAAGCTCGTCGCCGCGGGCGATCTTGGCGATCTCGAACTTGAAGCGCCGGTAGGTTCCCTCGGCTCCCGACTTCTCGAACAGGGTCGGCAGGCTGATGGCGAAGCCGTTCTCGCCCGCACCCCCGGCATGCTTGCGCGCGATGCGGTAGAGCCAGCGCTCGCGCCCGCCGGTGATGCCGAAATAGGTGGGGTCGATCGCCAGGACCCCGCCGTCCATCAGCACGCCCTCGTAGAACCAGTCCGACAGGGTGATCGACATGCCGCGGCTGGCGTTCGTGTCCTCGTCGATGGTGTCGTCGAACGAGTCGATCCAGCTGAACTGCCGCTCCTTGCGCTTGGCCCGTTCGGCCCGGATGTTGGTGCGCACCGAGGTCGATTGCAGGCGGAACAGCGCGTCGCGCAGGAGCTTGTACTGGCGGCCGCCGGTCTCGCGGCCGATCGCCTTGAGGAGGTCGTAGGGCATGAAGTGCAGCTTGCGCGGGATGTCGTTGGTCCCCCGCTTCTTCATCTCGCAGATGGTCGAGGCCGCCCAGATCAGGATGTCGGCATCCCAGATCGTCGCCATCCCGTAGGCCTGGTTCGGCAGCACCCGGACCCACACCGAGCCGTCGGGGCTGGTGTAGTCGATCTCCTTCAGGCGCTTCTGCTTGGCGATCGAGAAGAACGGACGCTCCATCGTCTCCCGCTGGTCGCGGAAGTGGACGAAGGGGACCACCAGGTCGATCTGATCGTTGCGCCTCGGACTCATCGTCAAGCGTGTGCCAGTCCCGCGACCCGGATCCGGTCGTTCGTGCATCGTAGCAGCCCGCCGGCACCGCACCGGGCGGACGCGGCGGATTGTGCACGCATTCCTCCGATCGTTTCAACTAAGGTTAACCGTGACTGCGCCCCATGACGCCGCGCCGGGCCGGCCGGCCCGAGGTCCGAGATGTCCCTGACCTGCGCCATCGGCGATCCGCACGGCCGCTCCGACCTGCTCCGGGCGATGCTCGACGCCGTCCTCGCCCGCGGCGCCGGCACCATCGTGTGCCTCGGCGACTACGTCGACAAGGGACCCGACAGCGCCGGCGTCGTGCGCCTGCTGCGCCGGGCCCGGGCCGAGATGCCGGAGCGCCTGATCTGCCTTGCCGGCAACCACGACGACATGCTGGTCGAGGCCGCCCGCGATTCGGACCGGCACCTCTTCTGGGTCGAGAGGGGAGGGCGGGCGACCCTGGCGAGCTACGGCGCCGAGCGGGTCGCCGACATCCCGGCGGGCGACCGCCGGTGGCTGGCGGGCCTGCCGACCCTCTACGAGGACCGGCACCGCTTCTACGTCCATGCCGGGCTGCGGCCGGGCGTGCCGGTCGAGCCCGGGATCCGCCACGACCGGCTGTGGATCCGCGAGCCGTTCCTCTCGGCCGGGCACGATTTCGGCAAGCACGTTGTCCACGGCCACGTCCGGCAGCGCAGCGGCCGGCCCGACCTGCACCGCCACCGCTCGAACCTCGACACCGACGCGTGGCGCTCGGGCATCCTCACCGCCGGCCTGTTCGACGATGCGACGCCCGGGGGCCCCGTCGACCTCGTCACGGTGACGGGACCGGCGCGGTGAGCGGGTGGGGCGGCCCCGGTCAGCGCAGCGCCTCCGGCCGGAGCTGGCGCGCCAGCAGGACGCCGAGGCGGGGAATCCCGGTTCCCGCCCGGCTGGCGGCGATGAAGATCGCCAGATCCTTCGACGGGTTGACCACGATCACGCTGTTGAAGCCGTCGGTGCCGCCCGCCTTCAGGTAGACGGGGTGCTGACCGGCCGCGGGGTCGCCGCTCTCGACCTGCCACGCCATCGCCTGGGCGAAGGGCTGGCCCTCGGGCTGGTAGACCGGCGCCATGGCGTCCTGGAGCGCCCCGGTCAGCCCCGGCGGCACGGCGGCGCCGTCGACGGCGGGATGACCCAGGGCCGCCTCGCCGAAGGCCAGCATGTCCTCCGCCGTCGAGCGCAGCGCCCCGGCGGGATACCAGGCGAAGACCGGCCACGGCATCACCGGCCGCCCGCCCGGCCCGTGGCCCTGGGCGACGCGGTCCCGCCGGTCCTCCGGCACCCGCACCGCCGTGCTGCGCATCCGCAGCGGGCCGGTGATCCGGGTGCGGACCAGCTCCTCCCACGGCGCGCCGAGACGCTCGGCGACGAGGGTGCCGAGGAGGCCGACGCTGGCATTGGAGTAGCGGTAGGGGGCCGGCAGCACGCATTCCGCCCCGTCGCGATCCGCCGACCACCGCGACACCCAGTCGAGGAAATCGCGCATCGTGTAGGTGTCGATGCTCCGTTCGGCGAGGGGACGGGGGATGTCGCCGGGAAGCTCCGGCATGCCGGACCGGAAGTCCGCCAGTTGCAGCGGGGTGATCCGCCCGGTGCAGGCGGAGAGACGGCGGTCGGGCATCAGGGACTGGATCGGGACGTCGGCCCGCATCCGCCCCTCGCGCACGGCCTGCGCGAACAGGGCGGTGGTGAACACCTTGGTGATCGACCCCACCTCGACGATCGTGTCGGGCGCGAACGGCGTCCCTCCGGTTCCGGCGTAGCCGAGATAGCTGCGCTGCCCGCGCCAGCTCACGCCGACGATCGCGCCCGGGATCGCCTCCTCGGCCACCGCGCGGCCGACGATGCGGTCGACGAGAGGACGCAGCGCGCCGGCCTCGCTGCCCGACAGCGCGGTTGCCGGGGGGCCGCCCGACCAGGGCCCGCCGTCCTGCGCTGCCGCGGGCGGGGCCGCCAGGGCGAGCAGCATCGCCCATCGCCGCAGGTGCCGCGTGATCGGGGAACGGGTCGTCATGGTCGTCTCGGTGCCGGATTGCGGGGACCGAACCATCCGGCACCACCGGTTCTCAAATCGTATCCTCGCGGATCGACTTCGTCTGTTGATCCCTTGACTCGGTCGGAAGGACGAGTGCATCGGATGGAAAACTGTTCACCATGAGAATGATCAGTCCGCGGCAGGTCATATCATCCTCATGGTGGGGCCCGTAGCAACGGGACGTCGGGATCGACCGGGGGATACGTCATGGCTGCGCAACCGAACTCTGCATCGGCAAATCCGTCCTATTTTCTGGACTCGCTCCCGACCTCCGTCGTCGGCACGCCCGGCAGCACGATCACCCTGGCGGAGATGCTGCGGCAGTCGTTCGGGACCGCGTCCCCGCGCGGCTTCGGCGAGTACCAGTTGTCGATCCTCAACCACGATCAGCCGATCGGCATGTGGGGAGACAACGAGACCTCGTACTGGGGCTTCGGGCGCGACGCGCTGGATTCCTACTGGCTGCTGGACGGCCAGAAGCTCACCGAGACCACGACGGTCTCGGCCGACGACATCGGCCGGGTCACGATGTTCATCGGCAACAGCATGATGAACACCACGGCGTTCAGCGTCCCGGTCTCGGCGGCGGACGACCCCGACCAGGCCTACCGCACCTACAACGTCTGGACCACGCAACCGGTGGTGAAGGGCGCGGAGTTCTCGACCGGACAGATCGACGCCGCCGACATCGTCGCGTCGGCGGTCAGGTTCGACGGCACCTACACGCACATCCCGAACGTCAACAACTGCAACTGGATCGCCGACAACGTCGCGGCGGCGGCCGGGGCGGTCATGCCCTACCTCAACCACTCGAACACGCCGTCCGACAACGTGTCGGGCGGATTCTGGCGCATCGTCTACCGCGGCGACGAAGTCGAGAACCCGGTCTCGAACTGGTCGACGCTGACGAGGCCCGGCGACGTCGTGCGCATGGTGTGGGACGGCGCGGCGGACCACCACACGACGACCGTCACCGGGACGATCAACGCGGACGGCTACCTGCCGGTCTACGACAACGACGACCTGTCCCGGAACCCGCAGCACTACATCCGGGAGCACCCGGCCGATTACTGGGAGCGGACGATCCCCGAGGACGTGACGATCTACCGCCTCGATCCCAACCACCAGTATCTCATCACCGGCGTGGCGCAGGGCGAGACGCTCCAGGGCACCGTGTACGACGACCTGTTCCAGCTCGCGGGCGGCTCGGACACCGTCTACGGCGAGGGCGGCAACGACAGCGTGCTGGGCAATGCCGCCGCCGACCTCGTCGACGGCGGCGCCGGTGCCGACACGGTCTACGGGGCAGGGGGCCGCGACACCCTGTTCGGCAGCGAGGGCAACGACCTCGTCTTCGGCCAGGACGGCGACGACTTCGTCGGCACCGGGGCGGGCGACGATTTCGGCTCGGGCGGCTGGGGCAACGACGAGGTGCACGGCGAGGCCGGCAACGACCTGCTGTTCGGCGACGACGACAACGACGGCGTCTACGGCGGGGACGGGGACGACATCGTCCGTGGCGGCACCGGCCACGATTATCTCACGGGGGATGCCGGCACCGACCAGCTCTACGGCGAGGACGGCGACGACCGCCAGTTCGGCGGCGAGGGCGGCGACAACGTCTCGGGCGGGGCCGGCAACGACACCCTGGACGGGGGCGCGGATTCCGACCTGCTGTTCGGCAACAGCGGCGACGACGTGCTGACCGGCGGGGCGGGCTCCGACATCTTCGGCTTCGGCCCGGGGGACGGCCTGGACCGGATCACGGACTTCACGGCCGGCGGGTCGGAGGCGGACGTGATCGCGTTCAACGGCGGCGCCTTCGCCGACTTCGCCGCGGTGCAGGCGGCGAGCCGGCAGGAGGGGGCGGACGTGGTGATATCCTACGGCGCGGGCGACGCCCTCACGCTGCAGAGCGTCCAGCTCGGCGCGCTGTCGGCCGCCAACTTCACCTTCTCGTAGCCGTCCCCGGCGTCAGCCGCCGGCCGGCACCGGCCGGCGGGGCGGCGGGTGGGCCCGGGCAGGCTCCCCCCGACCCGCCGGGATCACGCGTTGTCGCCCCGGATGGCGGCCACCACCGCGTCGGTGACCTGACGGGTCGTCGCCCGGCCGCCGAGGTCGGGGGTGTGCAGGCCCGGGTCGGCGGTGACCCGCTCCACCGCGCGCATCAGCCGGTCGGCCGCGGGCTTCTCGCCAAGATGCTCGAGCATCTGGCAGGCGGTCCAGAACGTCGCCACCGGGTTGGCGATGCCCTTGCCGGTGATGTCGAAGGCCGAGCCGTGGATCGGCTCGAACATCGACGGGAACCTGCGCTCCGGGTTGATGTTCGCGGTCGGCGCGATGCCGAGGGAGCCGGCGAGCGCCGCGGCGAGGTCCGACAGGATGTCGGCGTGCAGGTTCGTCGCCACGATGGTGTCGAGGGTCTCCGGCTTCATCACCATGCGCATCGTCATGGCGTCGACCAGCATCTTGTCCCAGGTCACGTCCGGGAAGCCGGCGGCGACCTCGGCGGCGATCTCGTCCCACATCACCATCGCGTGGCGCTGGGCGTTCGACTTGGTGACCACGGTGAGGAGCTTGCGCGGGCGCGACTGCGCCAGCTCGAAGGCGTAGCGGATGATCCGTGCGACGCCGGTGCGGGTCATCATCGAGACGTCGGTGGCGACCTCCTCGGGCAGGCCGCGATGCACCCGGCCGCCGACGCCCGCGTACTCGCCCTCCGAGTTCTCGCGCACGATCACCCAGTCGAGTTCGGGGCCGCTGACGTGGCGCAGCGGGCTGGTGATGCCGGGCAGGATCCGGGTCGGGCGGACGTTGGCGTACTGGTCGAACGGCTGGCAGATCGCGAGCCGCAGGCCCCACAGGGTGATGTGGTCGGGCACGTCCGGCGCGCCGACGGCGCCGAAGTAGATCGCGTCGTGGTTGCGGATCTGCTCGCGGCCGTCCTCCGGCATCATCACGCCGTGCCGCTTGTAGTAGTCCGAGCCCCAGTCGAAGTGATCGAAGGCGAACCGGAAGGTCCCGGCGCGTTCCGCGAGGGCGTTCAGCACCTCGACGCCGGCGGCGATGACCTCCTTGCCGATGCCGTCGCCCGGGATGGCGGCGATGGTGTAGGTCTTCATGGCGGATCTCCGTGAGAGGGGAGGGGGCTTCAGCGCGCGACGGCGCCGTCGCGCTGGGGCCGCCGCCCGGTCCGGGCGACGACGAGGCTGAGGACGGCCGAGAGCAGCAGCAGCGCGGCCACGAAGATCAGGCCGCCGGTGAAGCCGCCGGTGCGATCCTTGATCCAGCCGATGACCCAGGGGCCGACGAATCCGCCGAGATTGCCGATCGAGTTGATCGTCGCGATGCCCACCGCCGCGGCCGGGCCGGACAGGAACGCGGTCGGCATCGCCCAGAGCGGCGGCTTCGCCGCGCTGATTCCGACATTGACGAGGCTGAGCGCGGCGACCACCGCCGCGACCGAGGCCGCGCCGCCGGCGAGCAGGAGGCCCGCGGCCGCGACGAGGCAGGCGATCACCACGTGCCAGGTGCGCTCGCCCGTCCTGTCGGAATGGCGCGCCCACAGGATCATCGCCACCACCGCGAGGGTCGGCGGCACGGCGTTGAGCAGGCCGACCTGGATCGTGGACAGGCCGAAGCTCTTGATGATCTGCGGCGCCCAGATGCCGAGGGTGTAGAGGCCGGCCGAGGTGCCGAAATAGACGAGCGCCAGCGCCAGCACGCGGAGGTCGGCGAGCCCGCTCAGGATGCTGTGCCTGGCCGCCGCCTGCTTGGAGGCGCGCTCCTGCGCCATCTCGGCGACGAGCCAGGCGCGCTGGTCGTCGGAGAGCCACGTCGCCTTCTCGGGCCGGTCGGTCATGTAGAACAGCACGACGACGCCGAGCACCACCGCCGGCAGGGCCTCGATGACGAACATCCACTGCCAGCCCCTGAAGCC
Organism: Methylobacterium frigidaeris; assembly: GCA_036946295.1. Lineage (GTDB taxonomy): Bacteria > Pseudomonadota > Alphaproteobacteria > Rhizobiales > Beijerinckiaceae > Methylobacterium > Methylobacterium frigidaeris_A. The sequence goes on from JAQIJK010000002.1 coordinate 65,144, forward strand.
GAGGAGCCCGTCCATCTCGAGCAGCAGGCTGGAGATCGGCGAGCCGAGCACCACCGAGACCGGCGCTGCCGCCATGAACAGCGAGACGACGCCGGCGCGGTAGCGGGCCGGGAACCAGTAGCTCAGGTACAGGATGATGCCGGGAAAGAACCCCGCCTCCGCGGCACCGAGCAGGAACCGCAGGATGTAGAAGCTCGTCTCGCCCTCGATGAAGGCGAAGCCTCCCGAGATGAACCCCCAGGTGATCATCACCCGGGCGATCCACAGCCGCGCGCCGACCTTGTCGAGGATGATGTTCGACGGCACCTCGAACAGGAAGTAGCCGAAGAAGAACACGCCGGCACCGAAGCCGAACACCGCCGACGAGAAGCCGAGATCCTTGTTCATCGTCAGCGCCGCGAAGCCGATGTTCACGCGGTCGAGGAAGGCGATGAAGTAGAGAAGACAGATGAAGGGGATCAGGCGCCATGCGACGCGGCGCATGGTGGCCTGCTCGAGAGAGCTGCCCATCGTTTCCACCCCTGGAACGTTGCTACCGCACGCCAGCTTTCGCGCCAGCTTCCATGCAAGTTTGCATGGCGTAGGAGGATGCGGCGGTGCTGTCAATCCTCGCATTGCAACTTGCATGGAAGCTGCTAACTCAGGTCGGCAGGGCACGGCGGGATGGCGGGATGGCGCGGTCGAAACCGGCGCGGAGCGAGGACGGCGAGAAGCGGCCGTCTCTGGTCGACGACGCCTACGCGGCGATGAAGCGGGCGATCCTGAGTTCGGACTTCGCCCCCGGATACCAGGCCTCCGAGCAGGAGATCGCGCTGCGGCTCGGCATGAGCCGCACGCCGGTGCACGAAGCCGCGATCCGGCTCCAGGAGGACGGCCTCGTGCGGGTGCTGCCGCGCCGCGGCATCCTGATCTGCGCCCTCGCGCCCGAGGACATGCGCGAGATCTACGACGTGATCGTCGCCCTGGAGGGGCAGGCCGCCGAACTGGTGGCGGGCCTGCCCGAGGCCGACAGGATCGAGGCGGCGGCGGACCTGGCGGCCTGCACCGATGCGATGGCCGATGCCGGGGCGCGCGGCGACCTTCAGGCCTGGGGCACGGCGGACGAGAGCTTCCACCGCGCCCTGATCGAGCGCGGCGGCAACCGGCGCATGATCCGGATCATGCAGACGGTCAACGACCAGTCCCATCGCGCCCGGATGCTGACCCTCAGGCTGCGGCAGGAACTCGACGCCTCGGTGGCCGAGCACCGGCGGATCGTCGAGGCGGTCCGCGCCTCGGATGCGGCCGGCGCCCATCGCCACGCCCGGCAGCACCGCCTCCGGGCCCGCGACACGCTCCTGCCGCTGCTCGAGGATTTCGGGCTCAGGCACCTGTGATACGATTTTCGGACGATCAGTTCCGAAAACCGTATCCAAGCCCGCGCGGCGCTTGAGCGAAGCCGATTTTCGGGCGATCACTTCCGAGAGTGGTATCGGTTCCCGGATCTCCGTTCGCCGATGCGTCGACCGTCAGCGAGAGGAGAGGTCCACGCGCTCGACGACGTCCGTCCAGCCCGGGGCCGCCCGCGGCCGGTCCGATCCCGGCCTGTTCCCGGCCGGCGAGCCGCCCGCCGCGAACCGCATCACCTCGGCGGCGAGGCGATCGAGGGGCGCGACCTGCGCCGCTGCGCCGCGCTCGATCGCCTCCTTCGGCATGCCGAAGACGACGCAGCTCTCCTCGTCCTGCGCGATGGTGTGGGCGCCGGCCTTGCGCATCTCGAGCAGGCCGTTGGCGCCGTCGTCGCCCATGCCGGTCATCAGGATGCCGAGGGCGTTGCCGCCCGCCGCCTGCGCCGCCGAGCGGAACAGCACGTCGACGGACGGGCAGTGCCGCGACACCGGCGGTCCGCTGCGGACCGAGACCGTGTAGTGACTGCCGGTGCGCTGGAGCAGCAGGTGCCGGCCGCCGGGGGCGATCAGGGCGCGACCGGGCAGCACGGCATCGCCGTCCTCGGCCTCCTTCACGCCGATCGTGCACAGGCCGTCCAGCCGCCGGGCGAAGGCGGCGGTGAAGTGCTGCGGCATGTGCTGCACGACGACGAGGCCGGGACAGTCCGCCGGCAGGGCTTCGAGGACGTCGCGCAGCGCCTCGGTGCCGCCCGTCGAGGCGCCGACGCAGACGACCCGATCGGCCGCCGCGACGGTGCGCCCCGGGCGCGGCGGCGGAAGCACGGCGTCGGCCGAGAGCTTGGCCTCGACGAGGTGCGGACCGGTCCGGGCCGCGCGCGGCTTGGCACGCGCCTTGGCACGGGCCGCCGCCCTCACGGCGTCGCAGACCCGGGCCGAGGACTCGACCAGGAACTGGCGCGTGTCGACCCGCGGCTTCGGCAGCACGTCGACCGCGCCGGCCTCCAGCACCTCGAACAGCATCCGCGAGCCCTGCTCGGTCAGCGTCGAGCAGACGATCACCGGGATCGGGTGCTGCGCCATGATCTTGCGCAGGAAGGTGATGCCGTCCATGCGCGGCATCTCGAGGTCGAGGATGAGGACGTCCGGGACCTCGTCCCGGATGCGCCTTGCCGCCACGAACGGGTCGGCCGCCGTACCCAGGACCTCGATGTCGGGAGCCTCGGCGAGGATCTGCGTCAGCGTCTGCCGGACCGAGGCGGAATCGTCGACGATGAGCACGCGGATTCGGTGCGTCCTGGTCACGGGATGGGGTCCTTCAGCCTGCGGAAGATGGTGGACGTGTCCTGGATCAGGCCCGGCACGCCGGTGCCCGCCATCGATTCCGAGTGGCCGACCACGAGGTAGCCGCCCGGGCGCAGGTGCCCGGCGAGGCGCGACAGGACGGCCCTCTGCGTCGGCTTGTCGAAGTAGATCAGCACGTTGCGGCAGAAGACGACGTCGACGTCGCGGTCGACCGGATAGGTCTCGTCCATCAGGTTGAGATGCTGGAACCGCACCCGGCGGCGCAACTCGGGCACGATGCGGCCCTGCTGCCGGCCGGGATCGCGCGCCGGCATCACGTAGCGCCGGCGCAGCGCCGGCGGCACCGCGTCGAGCATCGCGTCGGGATAGATCGCGTCCGCGGCGACGCGCAGCACCTCGGTCGAGACGTCGGTGCCGAGGATCGCGTAGCCGAAGTCGTACCCGTCCGCGACCATGTCCTCCAGCACCATCGCCAGGGTGTAGGCTTCGGCGCCCATCGACGCGGCGGCGCTCCAGACCTTCAGCGGGTGGCGGGCGGAGCGGCACAGCCGCGGCACCAGTTCCTCGCGCAGGACGTCGAAGTGAACCGGCTCGCGGAAGAAGTCGGTCTTGTTCGTGGTGACGCAGTCGACGAGGTGGACGAACTCGTCCCCCAGATGGCCGTCCTCGAACAGGTGGCGGCCGTAGGCGTCCAGGCTGTCGAGGTCGAGCGCGCGCATGCGCTTGCGCAGGCGTCCCTCCAGCATGGTGCGCTTGGCCTCGGGGATCTGGATGCCGACGCGGGTCTGGATCAGGTCGGCGACGTTCCAGAAGTGGCGGTCGCTCAGGTGCTGGGCGGCGGAGGGCATCGGCCGGCCCGTTCAGGCCGCGAGAGCGGGGGCGAGGAGCGCCAGATCGTCGCCCGCCATCAGCGCCACGAGGTCGAAGACCACCACGAAGGCCTCGCCCTTGCGGCCGATCCCGGCGATGTAGGTCGAGCGCCACCGCCCCCCGACCTCGGGTGCGGCCTCCATCTCCGCCCTGTCGAGTTCGGTGACCTCGAAGACCCGGTCGGCGACGAAGCCGGCCCGCAGAGGCCGGTCCGGCATCGGGATGTTCAGCAGGATGATGCGGGTCGCGGGCGTCGGCGCCGCCGCCGGAAGGCCGAGCTTGGTGCGCAGGTCGACCACCGGGTAGCTCTGCCCGCGCACGTCGATCATCCCGAGGAGGAAGTCCGGCGCCTGCGGCAGCGCCGCGGCCGGCCGGTAATCGAGGATCTCGTGGACGTGCTCCACGTCGATCCCGAACGTCTCGCGCCCGAGACCCAGGGTCAGATACTGCCACACACTCGACATCGCGCTACTCCAGCCGGCCCGAGGCCCGTTCGCCGAAGCGCCCCGGCTTCGGCAGCAATGATGGTTCGCCCCACGATCGCCCCGCTCCGGTTCCGCCCGGAACCCGACGGATCGCGGGACGATGGGCCGGAACGCGTTGAGCAATCCTCACCGCGTCCGGTCTCCGGGGGGGCGGGTCCTCCCGGCCCCCCGGAGCGTGGCCCCGCCCGCGTCAGGCGCTGCGGCGGAACTCGGCGTCGCGCTCGTCGCCCTCGCTCATGTCGAGGGCGAAGCCGCCGCCGCTCGCCGCCGGCCGCCGCTCGCGCCGCGCCGCGCCCGGGTTCCGCAGCGGCGACCTGACCGCCGCGGAGGGCGCCGCCATCCGCGACGCCGCCGCCCGCAATTGCGACACCGACGCCTCCACCGCCGGCACCGCCGCCGCCCCGTCGAGCCGGAAGTACGCGATCGTCGCCTGAAGCCGCTCGGCCTGCGCCGCCAGCTCCTCGGACGTCGCCGACACCTGCTCGGACGCGCTCGCGTTCTGCTGCGTCACCTTGTCGAGCTGCTGGATCGCCTGGTTGATCTGCGCCGAGCCGACATCCTGCTCGCGGCAGGCCGCGGTGATCTCCTCCACCAGCGCCGCCGTCCGGCGGATGTCGGGCACCAGACGCCCCAGCATCTCCCCGGCCGAGCGTGCCGCCGCCACGGTGTCGTCCGACAGCGTGCCGATCTCGGCCGCCGCCGCCTGGGACCGCTCGGCGAGCTTGCGCACCTCGGAGGCCACCACCGCAAAGCCGCGCCCGTGCTCGCCGGCCCGCGCCGCCTCGACGGCGGCGTTGAGCGCGAGCAGGTCGGTCTGGCGGGCGATCTCCTGCACGATGGTGATCTTCCTGGCGATGGTCTGCATCGCCTCGACGGCCTGGGTGACCGCCGCCCCGCTCGCCTCGGCGTCCCTGGCCGACTGGCGGGCGATGGTCTCGGTCTGGCTGGCGTTGTCGGCGTTCTGGCGTACGTTGGCGGCCATCTCCTCCATCGAGGCGGAGGCTTCCTCGGTCGAGGACGCCTGCTCGGTCGAGCCCTGCGACAGCTGCTCGGCCGAGGCCGACAGCTCCTGCGAACCCGCCGAGACGTTGTTCGCCGCCGTCAGCGCATCCGCCACCACCGCGCGAAGCCGCGTCAGCATCGTCTGGAGCGCCAGGCCCATCGCGTCCTTCTCCGACAGGGGCTTGGCCTCGACGGTGAGGTCGCCGTCCGCGATCGCGGTGGCGAGGCCCGCGGTCGCGTTGAGGTTCGCCGTCATCCGGTTCATCGCGGCGACGAGGTCGCCGATCTCGTCGCGGGAGGTGACCGCGACGGTCTGGCCGAGATCGCCCACCGCCACCGCGTCGGCGAGGGCGACCGTCCGGCGCAGGCCCCGGGAGATCGCGAGGGCGAGCCAGGTCGCCACGGTGAGGCCGAGGATCAGGGCGCCGGCGAGGACGGCGAGCAGGATCGTCTCGCCCTGGCGCGACTCGGCCTTGGCCCGGACCACCGCGTCCGTCATGCGGCGGGTCAGGGAATCGACCAGCGCGTCGAACGAGCGGAGCAGGTTGGTGGCGGCGGCCGAGTATTCGCCGGCCGAGAGCGCCGTGGCCCGGGCCGTCGCGGCGGTTTCGACGGTGGCGATCGCCCTCTGGAACGAGGCCGACCAGGTCTCGTACTTCTGCCGCAGGGCATCGGTGGGCAGGTCGGCGGCGGCCATCGCCCGCGTCAGGCCGTCGAACGCCGGGACGCTCTCCTCGCGGAGCTTCCTGGCCGTCGCCACCCGCTCGTCCACCGCCGCGGCCGTCATCGCGCCGGTCGTGGACATCAGTTGCGCCCAGGCCCGCTCGAAGCGGATCTGGAACGCGAACAGCGGGCGGAGCAGGGCGTCGCCGTCCTCGGCCGCCCTGGTCTTCGCGAGCGCTTCGAGATCCCCGCGCATCACCAGGGTCGCGGGCCGGCCGTGGGCGTTGATCTCGTCCCAGGTCCTCGCGTTCGCGTTGAGCCGCACCAGCTCCAGGATCCTGTTCGCCAGCACCCGCTGCTTGTCGAGCCGCTCCAGCACCTCGGCGAGGAGCCGCCTGTCCTCCTCGGTCTGAAGGTAGGTCCTCGCCCTGGTCAGGCCGGCCACGGCGTCGTCGGTGAACGCCACCGAGCGCTTGATCGCCTCGGCCCGCTGGACCTCGTCGGTGTTGATCACCGCCGCGCGCAGGTTGGAGGTGCTGCGCACCGCGTGTCCCTTGGTGTCCAGCACGAGGGCCTGCAGCTCGGAGCGGTTGGCGACGAACCGCATCGCATCGTCGGCATCCAGCAGCTTGAAGTATCCCACACCGCCGATGACGGCCGCCAGGAGAAGGACGGCACCGAAGCCGCTGGCAAGTTTGGCTTTGATCGTGAAGCGCATGGCTCAACTCTATCTTTGATTCAGGCGAGGATTGCTTCGAGTTCGGGGACGATGACGAAGTTGTCTCCACACTTGAGCAGGGAGCGAACGAAGTCGGGGCGCCAGGAGGATCCCACCTTCGGGACCGGACGGTGGTGCCCGGCCTCGATCTCGGTGACCTCGAAGACCTTGTCGGCGACGAGGGCGACCATCACCGGCTCGTCCTCGATCGCCACCTCGATCACGACGAAGCGGGTGTCCCGGGTCGCCTCCGCCGGGGGCATGCCGAAGCGCCGGCGGATGTCGGCGAGCGGCACGACGTTCCCGCGCACGTTCACGACGTGGGCGAGGTGCGGGCGCGCGCCGGCGACGCGGGTGGACGGGATCGGGTCGATGATCTCGCGCACGATCCCGGCATCGATGGCGAAGGTCTCCGTCCCGATGCGCAGCATCACGACCTGCCGGGCGGTTGCGGTTGGAGCGGACATCACGCGACCTCCTGATACTCGCGGACGGCGTCCGTCCGGCCGTCGCCGACGAGCTGGGCGACATCGATGATGAGCGCGGCGGTGCCGTCGCCGAGGATCGTCGCCCCCGAGAAGGCGGTGGCGTCGGCGTGCAGCTTGGACAGCGACTTGATCACCGTCTGGTGGTTGCCGATGATCTGGTCGGCGACGAGCCCGATCCGGGTCTCGCCGGCCGACACCACGATCACCTTCTGGTAGGGATCGGCCTCGCCCCCGGCCCCGAACAGGCTGCGCAGCCGCAGGAACGGCACGAGCTCGCCGCGGATGCTCAGGAAGTCGCGCCCGTGGCGGTCGCCGTCCGGCAGCTCGACGCATTCCTCGACCGCCGCGAGCGGCACGACGTAGCGGCCCTCGCCGACCCGGATCAGCAGGCCCTCGATGATCGCGAGGGTGAGCGGCAGCCGCAGGGTCACGGTCGTGCCGGCGCCGGGCTCGGTCGCGATGTCGATCCCGCCGCGCAGCCCCTCGATGGTCTTCTTGACCACGTCCATGCCGACGCCGCGGCCCGACAGGGCCGAGATCTCCTGCGCCGTCGAGAAGCCGGGCGCGAACAGGAACTGGTAGATCTGCGCGTCGGACAGGACGGCGCCCGGGGCGACGAGGCCCTTCTCCTCGGCCTTGGCGCGGATGCGGGCGGCGTCGAGGCCGGCGCCGTCGTCGCGCACGCTCACCATCACCTGCGCCCCGGCATGCACGGCGGTGAGCGCGATGCGCCCGGTCGGGCCCTTGCCGCCCGCGGCCCGGCGCGCGGGATCCTCGATCCCGTGGTCGATCGCGTTGCGGATCAGGTGCACGAGCGGATCGGCCAGACGCTCGATCATCGTCTTGTCGAGTTCGGTGTCCTCCCCCTCGGTGACGAACTCGACCGGCTTGCCGAGGTCGCGGGAGAGATCGTGGACGAGCCGGCGGAAGCGTCCGAACAGCGCGCCGATCGGCACCATGCGGATGCTCATCGTGGTGTCGCGCAGGCGCGACGACAGCCGCTCGATCTCCTCGGAGATCGCCTTGATCCCGGCATCGCCGTGCAGGCCGGCGAGCTGATTGAGGCGGGCCTGGGCGATGACGAGTTCGCCGACCCGGTCCATCAGCTCGTCGAGACGCTCCGCCTCGACCCGGACGGTGCTGGCCGGCCGATCCTCGGCCCGGCGCGGAACGCCCGCCCGACCGGGGCCGGCGGCGGCCGGGATCGAGGCCGGGGCCTCCGACCGCCCGCGATCCGCCCCGGGCGCGGCGGGAGCGGAGACGGGCATCGCCGGCTCCGGACCCTCCGCCGCGGCGACGGGGTCCAGGGTCAGCGTCATCTCGTCCCTGACGAACAGGAACACGTCCTCGATCGCCTCGCGGCTCACGCCGCCCCCCAGGGTGACGTCCCAGCCGATCGTCAGGGCTTCCGGATCGAGGGCATCGAGATCCGGAACCGCGTCGAGCCGCGCCGCGACCGTGCAGGAGCCGAGGTCGCGCAGGTCGTCCAGCAGGACGAGGGGATTGGTGCCGTTGCGCAGGATGCCGGGGTCGAAGGTGATCCCGACGCGCCAGCCCTCCGGCGCGGCGGGATCCGCGGATGCCGGTGCGTCGCACCCGGCGGGGCCCGCCGGGCCGCCGGCCTTGCCGCCGACGAGGTGGCCGAGTTCGGCCAGGATCGCCTCGCCGATGACCGCGGCGGTGGCCTCCGGCTCCTCGATCAGCGTGCGGATGTAGTCCTTGGCCGAGAGCGAGACGTTGACGAGGTCGCGGCTGGTCTGGACCCTGCCCTGGCGGACGAGGTCGAAGGCGGTCTCGAAGTCGTGGGTGAAGGCGGCGACCTGCTCGAAGCCGAACATCGCCCCCGATCCCTTGATGGTGTGGAGCGCGCGGAACGCGGTGTCGATCAGCGCCCGGTCGTCCGGCCGCTCGCCGAGATCGAGCAGCGTCGCTTCCAGCCGCTCGAGAAGCTCGGCGGCTTCGGCTCGGAACACTTCCGTTGGCGTGAGGCTGGTCATGTCGGTATCGGTTCCGAACCTGAAGGGACGGCATCCCGGCGACGGCCCGTTCCCGAGGCCGGGACGGGAGGCGCGAACGGGACGACGGGAGAGACTTGAGAAGCCCGATTCGATCGCGGACGAACTTGTCTCGCGCGGGCACCCGGTGATCTGCGAGGCCCCGGGATAGGACCACGATGGTAAGGTTCCATTACGGGGGCGATGCAATCGGGGGTCGAAATTTTCTGAGGTTAATCGAGCGTCCATGCCCCCGGCCGGGCCTGCCCCGGGGCCGTCAGAACAGGTCGATTCCGGCCAGGGGATCGTCGTCCGGCGGCGCGGAGGGGGCGGCCGGGCCGCCGAGGAGGCGCTGGGTCAGGCGCCCGCGGATCTCGCCGAGGGTGCACTGCGCGATCATCGCCTCGATCCAGGCCGGATCGGCCGCCTCCGTGCCGGTCCGGCCGGCGACGGCGTCCGTCCGCTCCTCGGCCCGCAGCAGCTCGGCTTCGAGCGCGCGCACGACCTGCTCGACGTTCTGCAGGCGCTGCTTGGCCAGGTCCTGGAACTGCATCGCGACGATCGCCGCCGAGACGTCGCCGGTGATCACCCGCGTGGTGTCCGCGGTCTGGCGGAGCACGCCGGCGAACCGCGAGTTCTGCTCGACGAGCGTCCTCATCACCATCCGCACCCGGGCGTCGGCGTTGCGGCTCTCGTCCGACATGTCGACCGTGGCGATCTCCTGCAGGAGGGCATGGCTGCTGCGCAGCCCGCCGGCGATCGAACCGATCTGCTCCTTGATGACGACCGAGAGCGCGTTGATCGCCGAGGCGAGGGCGCGCACCTCGTCGGCCACCACCGCGAAGGCGCGGCCGGCGTCGCCGGCCCGCGCGGCCTCGATCTTGGCGTTGAGGGCGAGGAGGTTGGTCTGGCGGTTGATCGTCTCGATCTGCGCGACGCTGCCCTCGACCGAGGTCAGCTCCCCGAGCACGCCGTCCAGCGCCCGCGCCATCGCCCCGCCATTGGCGGACAGCATCGTGATCTTGCCGATGAGCGCGCTCAGCGTCTCGCCGAGGCCCGACGCGACCTCGGTCAGAGGGGTCGGGGTGCCGTCGATCTCCACCACCTGGATCGACGCGACCAGACCCTCGACGATGCCGGACTGATCGCGGGTCATCGCGGCGATGTTCTGGAACCGCCCGGACAATCCGTGCACGCTGGTCTCGACATCCGCCGAGACGAGGCCGAGTTCGCCCACCAGGGCGTCGAGCGCCCGGCGCTGCTGAGCGGAGAGACCCAGCCACGCCTGGAGACGGTCGAGGGCCTCGGCACCGGCGCGCTCCGCCTCGCCGCCCGCGGCATCGGCGGCCGGCGGGCCATCCGCGGGCCCTGCCTCGACGGCGAACGCCTCGACCGACACGACTCCGTGATCCACCGGCGGCCGCCGTGCCGGAAACCGGCGCAGTACCTCATGAGCTCCCCGAAAGGGCATCGTCGACCTTCTCCGGCCTGCAGGATTGACGGGCGTCACGTCGGTGCGTGACCCAATCGCGTCCAAGGCAGATTGGAGCGAACGGACTGAAGGATCGGTTAGAGCCGTCCGCTTCTCCTCTCCTCAAGGTGAATCGATCGCGAATCCAGGTGGGACGCCGGAGGTGAGACGGTCCTGACTGCCGTTCCGGTCTGCTTTTAGGTGGGAAGATCCGGCATGTTCCCGTGCGGAGGAACTGATCTGTGCTCGATGCCGGCGATATTTGCGCCTCGGGCTTCATTGAACATTTACAGCGGTCCGGCACTCCTCGGTGGTCCGCGGGGCTGCATCCCCGTTGAACGTCGCGAGCCCCCATGACCGAACCCCGCCTCCTCGTTCTGCCCGCCGATTGCAGCCTCCGCACGATCCGATCGCTGCACGGCGAGATCTCGTCCGCGCTCGAGGACTCCGCCGACCTCATCCTCGACGGTGCCGGCATCGAGCGGGCCGACGTGACCTTCGTTCAGGTCGTCGTCTCGACGCTCGCGACGGCCGGGCGGCGGGCCGGGCAGGTCACGCTCGCCAACATGCCCGCCGCGGTCGAGGCCGCCTTCCGGCGGGCCGGTGTCGCCGTGCCGGGCGTGGCCTGAGCCGAACCGCGCGGCGCGATCCCGTTCCGCCCGCTCCCCCTCGCCCCGCCGGACCGTCGAGCGCCCCGGCGGCGGATGCCCGATCCCTTCGAAATCCGGACAGATCCCATGCCGACCATCCTCGCCGTCGATGATTCCCCGAGCATCCGCCAGATGATCAAGGTCGTGCTCGGCCCCGCGGGCCACACCGTCATCGAGGCGGGCGACGGGGCGGAGGGCCTCGCCAAGGCCAAGGCCGGCGCCATCAACCTCGTCATCACCGACCTCAACATGCCGGTGATGAACGGCCTCGAGATGATCAGGCAGATCCGGGGGCTGCCGGCGCTCACCGGCGTGCCGATCCTGTTCCTGAGCACCGAGTCGGACGAGACCTTCAAGCAGCAGGCCAAGGCGGCGGGCGCGACCGGCTGGATCACGAAGCCGTTCAAGCCCGACCAGCTCCTCGCCGTCGTCTCCAAGCTCACCCGTGCCTGAGCCGGGAACGGCGACGGAGCCTCCGGCGCCGGTCGCCCGGAGGGCGACGCTCCCGACTGGGCGTGGTGCGCTCTGCGCCCGAACAGCGCCCCGCGGAGCCGGTTCGGGGGGACGAATGTCCCCTCGAACGCGGAGCGGAGCGATGGCCCCGGGCGCCTGGGCCGGCGGCCTTGAGTGTCGCCGGTGATCGCGCCAGAGTTTCCGCAGGACCGATGCGGTCCTGCGGATGCGGGTGCCCGAGCGATGATTGATCCTGTGGCGACGGCTCTCGATCTGGTGCGCTTCGACACGATCAGCCCCCCGGGCTCGGAGGGAGCCTGCGCGGCCTATCTGGCCGGGCGGCTGCGCCCGGCGGGTTTCGCCGTCGCCGAGTACGCCTTCGCGCCCGGCCGCACGAGCCTCGTGGCCCGCCTGCCGGGCCGGGACGCCGCGCTGGCGCCCCTGGCCTTCACCGGGCACCTCGACACGGTGCCGCTCGGTCTCGCGCCGTGGTCCTTCGACCCGTGCGGCGAGATCCGCGACGGGCGGCTCCACGGACGGGGCGCGTCAGACATGAAGGGGGGCGTCGCCGCCTTCGTGGCGGCGGCGCTGGAGCTGGCCGCCGGCACGCCGGCCCCGATGCGGGGCGTCACCCTGGTGCTGACGGCGGGCGAGGAGACCGGGTGCCTCGGCGCGCGCGATCTCGCCCGGCGGGGCGCCCTGGGCGAGGCCAGCGGCCTCGTCGTGGCCGAGCCGACCGCCAACCGGCTGGCCGTCGCCCACAAGGGGGCGCTCCACCTGCGGGCGCGAACCCGCGGCGCCACCGCGCACGGCTCGATGCCCGAACTCGGCGACAACGCCGTGCTCAAGGCGACGCGCGCGGTGGAGGCGTTGCGCCGGTTCCGGTTCGCGGTTCCGCCGCACCCGCTGCTCGGTGCGCCCACCCTCGCCGTGACGAGCCTGCATGGAGGCGAGGCCGTCAACGTCATCCCGGACGATTGCGTCCTGACGCTCGATATCCGCACCCTCCCGGGCCAGGATCACCCGGCGGTGCTCGCCGCCCTGCGGGAGCAAATGGGACCGGATGTGGTGGTCGACCCTCCGCTCGCCGACCTGCCGGGGGTCGGGACCGGGCCGTCCGATCCCTTCGTGGCGGCGGCGCGCGACGCGCTCCGGGAGGTGGTCGGCGAGCCGGGCGAAGCGATCGGGATGCCGTACTTCACGGACGGGTCGGTGCTGCAGGGGGCGTTCGCGTGTCCCACCGTGATCCTCGGGCCCGGCGAACCGGGGCAGGCGCACCAGACCGACGAGTGGTGCGCGACGGGCGCGATCGAGGCCGCGCACGGGATCTACCGGAGTCTTCTCCGGTCGTGGTGCCTCTGATCCGTTCGCGGAGGGGCGATCCCGGCGAGGACCCGGCCGGGTTCCACCCGTGCCGGCGAACCGGCGCCCGCCGTGGCACCCGGAGCACAGCCGGGGGTGGGGCGCCGGCCCGATGGAACGCCGCCCGGCCGCCGCCGTTGCCCCGTGCCGCGGCATCCGAAGGGGTGCCCTGCACAGTTCTGTCACTTGCGTGCCGAGTTCCGATGCAACTCCCCAGAGACGACCGCGACCACCCGAGAGCCGAGGCCTTCCGCGCCTTCATCCGCCACACCGAGTTTCCCTGCGTCGGCGCCAAATCGGCCCTGACCAAGGGGCAGATGCGGATCCTCGTCGCCCGGAACATCACGTCGGCGTGGGACGACATGCGGATCTACCCGGCCCTGCTCGCCTTCGCGGCGCGCTACCGGCGCCAGCCCGACCTCTTCCAGAGCTTCGCCGTCGTGTTCGAGGGACCGGACCACCTCAGCGAGGAGCACTTCGAGCGTCACCTCTGGGAGCGGGTGCAATCCCTGGCCGACAAGGACGCCTGGCTCGGCCACCCGTGGGACGACCGCGTGGCGGCCGATCCGGGCGACCCGCACTTCTCCCTCAGCTTCGCCGGGGAGGCGTTCTTCGTCGTCGGCCTGCACCCCCGCGCCAGCCGGCCCGCCCGGCGCTTCTCCTCGCCGGCCCTGGTGTTCAACCTGCACGAGCAGTTCGAGCGGCTGCGCGAGGCGGGCCGCTACGAGAAGCTCCGCTCCTCGATCCTGGAGCGGGACGAGGCGCTGGCGGGTTCGGTCAACCCGATGCTGGCGCGGCACGGCGAGGTGTCGGAGGCGCGCCAGTACAGCGGCCGGGTCGTCGACGAGGGGTGGCGCTGCCCGTTCCGGCCGCGGACCGCGAATGCCGGAGCCTCCGATGTGCGCTGAAACCGGCCCGCACGAGATCGCCCCGCGCTCGGGCGTCGCCTTCACCCTCGACAGGGGCGACCGCCTCACCGTCATCGACCCGTGCGGCGAGCAGGTCGCCGACCTCCTCGCCTTCAACCGCCACGACCTCGACGAGGTCATCTCGTCCGGGCGCACCCTCGACTACGCGAGCCGGATCTACCTGACGACGGGCGACCCGCTCTACTCGAACCGCTCCAACGTGCTCCTGCGCATCGTCGACGACACGGTCGGGCGGCACGACTTCCTGCTGACGCCCTGCTCGGCCGACACGTTCCGCATCATCTACGGCGACGCGCACCCGCACCGCGGCTGCTTCGGCAACCTCGCGGCGGCCCTCGAACCGTTCGGAATCGTGCCGGACCGCATCCCGGTCGCGTTCAACTGCTTCATGAACGTGCCGGTGGACGGGGCCACCGGCACCCTGAGGGTCGAGCCTCCGCTCAGCCGGGCCGGCGATTCCATCACCTTCGAGGCCGAGGCCGACCTCATCATCGGCCTGACCGCCTGCTCGGCCCTGCAATCGAACAACGGCAGCTTCAAGCCGATCCACTACCGCATCGCGCCGGCCCGGGCCGCGCGGTGATGCCGGTCGCCGGTTCCGCCGCCCGTCTCCCGGCGCGCATCGAACCCCGCGGCGCCGACATCGTTGGTTCCGCACGGCCTCCTCGCATCGGCGTGCGCGCATGACAGACCGGTTTCACTTCGACAACAGCTACAGCCGCCTGCCGGACCGCTTCTTCGCGCGCCTCGCGCCGACGCCGGTCGCCGGCCCGAGGCTGATCCACCTGAACCACGCCCTCGCCCGGGACCTCGGCCTCGACCCGGACTGGCTCGCGGGTCCCGAGGGAACCGGGATCCTCGCCGGGAACCGCGTCGCCGAGGGAGCCGAGCCGATCGCCACCGCCTATGCCGGCCACCAGTTCGGGCATTTCGTGCCGCAGCTCGGCGACGGGCGCGCGATCCTGCTGGGGGAGGTGGTCGATCGGAACGGCCGGCGTCGCGACATCCAGTTGAAGGGCTCGGGCCCGACGCCGTTCTCGCGCCGCGGCGACGGGCGGGCGGCCCTCGGCCCGGTGCTGCGCGAATACCTCGTCAGCGAGGCCATGGCGGCGCTCGGGATCCCGACGACGCGGGCGCTCGCCGCCGTGACGACGGGAGAGCGGGTCGTGCGCGAAACCCTGCTCCCCGGAGCCGTGCTGACCCGCGTCGCCGCGAGCCACATCCGGGTCGGGACGTTTCAGTACTTCGCAGTCCGCGGCGACGTCGACGGCCTGCGCGCCCTCGCCGACCACGTCGTCGCCCGGCACTACCCGGAGGTGTCGGGCGCCGACAATCCCTACCGCGCCCTGCTGGGCGAGGTCGCGGCGCGTCAGGCCGACCTCGTCGCCCGCTGGCTGCTGGTCGGCTTCGTCCACGGAGTCATGAACACCGACAACATGTCGATCGCCGGTGAGACCATCGATTACGGTCCCTGCGCGTTCATCGATGCCTACCACCCGCAGACCGTGTTCAGCTCGATCGACCAGAACGCGCGCTACGCCTACGGCAACCAGCCGCGGATCGCGCTGTGGAACCTCAGCCGTCTGGCGGAGGCCCTGCTGCCGCTGCTCTCGCCGGACGAGGGAGCGGCGGTCGCCGAAGCCGAACAGGCGCTCGGCGGCTTCGGATCGCGCTTCGAGGACGCCTTCCAGGTTGGCCTCAACCGCAAGCTCGGGCTCGCCACGATGCGTGACGGCGATGAGAGCCTGACGGGGGACCTCCTGAAGCTGATGGCCGGGAACCAGGCCGACTTCACGCTGACCTTCCGGGCGCTGAGCGCCGCCGCCGCGACGCCGGACGCCGACGAGGCGCGCGACATGTTCGTCGATCCGACGGCCTTCGACCGCTGGGCCCTCCGGTGGCGGCAGCGGCTGGCCGAGGAGCCTGGGGATGCCGCCGCACGAGCCGCCGCGATGCGGGCGGTCAACCCGGCCTTCATCCCGCGCAACCACCGCGTGGAGGAGGCGATCGAGGCCGCGATGGAGCGGGAGGACTTCACCCGTTTCGAGACTCTGCTGACGGTTCTCTCCCGCCCCTTCGACGACCAGCCGCACCATGCGCATTACGCCGAGGCGCCGGAGGGCGGCGGGGTGGGCTACCGGACGTTCTGCGGAACCTGAACCCGGGACCGGCCCGGCAGGGCCGTCGTTCCGAAGATGGCATCACCGGCTTGGCCGTCCCTGGCGGACGAGACGAGCGGGCGAGCCGTCGTGTCCCGCAGCGGACGCGGATCCCCTCTCCCCTCTCCCCTCTCCCCGCGGGGAGAGGGGGGACTGATTGGTTGCGGGAGGTGGGATCGAACCCCTCTCCCCGCGCCCGCGGGGAGAGGAGAACGCGCCGGACCACCGTGGTCATCCTCGTATCCGGATCCGATCCTCCCCAGGATTCGACTGCGGATGCAGACGGGGAGAACCGGTTTCTATCCAGCCCCGCGCCCGAGGGCGGTGGCCGAGCGCCTCGCCTGCGCGGCGACCTGTTCGGGCGTCGGCGGGTTGGCCGGGTGGTGGGTGAGGCACAGCGGCGTGCGCAGCTTCGCGGGGCGGCCCGAGCCCTCGGTGGCGAAGTAGAACTCGCCCATGCCGAGGCGCCCGATATCCGCCGCGCTTCCCCCGCTCGCGGCCATGATCTCCTGCGCCGCCGCGATCGTCGCCGGCGCGCTCTGGCGGCCGAAGAACTGCGTCGTGCAGTTCGAGACGATCTGGTTGTGGATCCCGCGCGGCACCTGCGTCGCCACGATCATGCCGAGGCCGTACTTGCGCCCTTGCGCGACGAGCTTGATGCCGCTGCCGAGGCTCGGGACGCTGCGCCCGGAGGGCAGGAAGGTCTGCGCCTCGTCGACCACGTAGAGCATGCCGCGCGGCGAGGGGTGCTTCTTGATCCAGCCGAACAGGGTCATCTGCAGCCGGTTGACGAAATCCTCGCGCGCCGTCTCGGAGGCGAGGCCCGACAGGTTGACGACCGAGACGCGGGTGCGCGCCGGGTCCGGTCCGAAGAACAGCAGCGACGGGTCGAGGATCGCGCCCTCGACCTTCAGGAGCGGGTTGGTGGCGACGGCGGCGTGGAGCTGGTTCGCCATGTCGGCGGCGAGCTTCGCCGCGTTGCCGATGAGGCTGACGCCGTCGGGCAGGTCGCCGAGCAGGGCGGTGAAGTCCACCAGGGTGCCGCCGCCGCGGCCGGCGAAGAGCCGCAGCGCGTCGGCCAGCACGCCCTTCTGCAGCGCCTTCGTCGCCCCGGCGAGGGGGCCGAGCGTCTCGGCGGCCATGTCGATCGCCCCCTGGCGCTCGTCGCGGTCGTCCCCGACCCCGGCGAAGTCGGGCAGCGGCGAGAGGAACAGCGGGTTGCCGGCGTGCAGGCCCGGCGTCCAGACCACGACCTCGACCGACGCGCGGTAGCGGGCCGCCTTGGCGGCATCCTCCGGGGTGAACGCCGCCGGCGCCTCGGGCCAGGAATCGCCGAGGCGCGACAGGTCGTTGTTGGGATCGACGACGATCGCCGGGATGCCGGCCAGCGCCGCCTCCTCCACCAGCCGCCGCAGCAGCACGGTCTTGCCCGAGCCGGAGCCGGCGATGATCGCGGTGTGCCGCGCCAGCAGCCGGAGCGGGAGCGACACCGTCTCGGCGTCCGGCGTCAGCCGGCGCCCGACCGCGATGGCGTCGGGCGCCGGCCCGGAAGGGGGCGCCGCGGGGCGCTCCGGGGCGGGCTCGGCCGCGGCGGGCCGCGCGGTGGGTTCCCCGGGCCTCGTCGCGAGGCCGCCCTCCCGGGCCGGTGCGCCCGCCTGCGGGCCGGCGAGGCCGATGGCGCGGAAGAACGCCGTCGCGAGGAGCGGCTGCCCGGCGCGGAGCCAGCGCTCGAAGCGGTCGAACCCGCCCGCGGCGGTGGCGCGGTCGCGCAGCGTGCGCAGGGCGACGAAGGTGCGCAGGTCGTCGTCGGAGGGATCGACCAGCACGCCCCCCGCGGCCGCGAAGGCGTCGAAGAGCTGCTTCGTCTTGGCGCCGCCGGGCAGCGGCCCGCGGCGCACCAGCACGAGTTCGCGGCCGGGGATCCGCGTCGAGATGCCGGACGCGGTGAGCGCCGCCCGCAGCCGGGCCTGGAAGGCGATCGCGTTCTGGTGCTGGAGCCCGCGGTAGCAGACGTGCCGCTCGCGGTCGTTCTCGTCGCGGTAGATGAAGGTCAGGCGGCCGTGCAGCGGCGGGATCCGCTGCTCCGGCTCGCCCTTGCTGGCGACGTCGCAGGCATCGTCCGGGTCGTCCTCCAGGGCGTAGAGGTCGAAGGTCGCGCGCAGCAACTCGCCGAGGCCGCCCTCCTCGCCGTCGAGGAGGCCGCCGATGTCGGCGGCCCGCGCCTCGCCGGCGAGGTCGAAGTCCTGCACTTCGGTCTCGAACCGCGACGCGGCCGGCCGCTCGATGAGGCTGTCGCAGGCCGTCACCGCCTCGCGGGCGAGGCAGTCGCGGCGGAAGGCGTCGCAGCGCATCAGCAGGGTGCGCGGCATCACGCCGTGGGCGGCGGCCTCCGCGATGGCCGTCTCGGTGTAGGGCCAGGTCGGGTTGGACGGCGTGAACCCGGCCTCGCGGTAGGCCGGCGCCAGCCGGTCGCGGATCAGGGACGCGGCGGCGACCCGGTCGTTCATGCCCTGGAGGGCGACCGGCTGCTCGAAGCGCTGCCGGGCCGACTTCAGCCCGCGCTCCTCGATGCGCGTCCACGAATCCTGCAGGCAGGCGATGACCGTCATGCCGCGGCCGCCGGCGTCGTGGAGTTCGAGCAGGCCGGCGGCCAGCACCTCGGTCAGGCTCGCGGTGCCGTCGAGGTCGTCGCCGAGGGCGAGCCGGCTCGCATCGACCACGCCGTCGATCTGGTCGAGGGCGACGAGGGTCGGGCCGGACAGCCCCATGATCCACGACAGGCCGCGCACGACCTCGACCGGGGCCGGCGGCGGGGTGCGGAAGCCGAGCGCCGCCCGCTCGGCCGGGTCGGCGTCGTAGCCCTGGAGCCACGCATGGGCGAGGCCGACCGCGCCGAGGTCGCTGGCGCGCAGGAGGCAGAGCGCGCGGAACACGTCCTGGTGCTTGAGCGCCCGGGCCGGGTCGACGCTCATCAGCGCGCGGACGAGGAGGTCGACGATCCGGCGCACGTCGATGTCGGGGATGCCGAACGCCTCCTCGACCTGGCGCTCGACGTTGAAGCGCCGCGCCACGCCGGCCAGCACCGCGTCGGATTGCCGGCGCCCGTCCGGCATCGGGTGCATCAGCGCGGTGACGAAGCTCAGCGCGGCGCTGCGCCAGAAGTCGGTGAGCCCGAGCACGTCGAGCATCACGAACCAGCCGCCCGAGGCCCAGACCTCGCGGCGGATCTGGCCGATCAGATGCGTCTTGCCGATGCCGGACTGGCCGACGAGGACCCGCCCGGGCGGGCGCATCCCGGTGTCGCGGGCGCCGTCGTGCAGGGCGGCGGCGATCCGGGGCGCGAGGGCGTCGTTGGGTCCGCCGGTCGGCTCGACGTCGAGCCAGACGCTGTCGAGGGTGCGCACCCAGTCGAAGTTGACCCGTCGCAGGGCGTCGAGGGCGGTGCTCATCGCTGGATCCAGATCAGGTGGAAGGGTTCGCCGGCCGGGTCGTAGGCGGCCTCGCGCTCGGCCGCGGTCAGGGCCTTCGGGTCGGTGAGCTGGCTCAGCCGCGCGGTCTCGTCGCCGCGCAGGATCGCGGCGAGCCCGGCATCGACGGTGGCGCGGTCGAGGTCGGCGAGGTGGGCGCGCAGCGCGCTCAGGCGCACCGCCCTGGCGGTCTCCCCGGCGGTGAGGGCGAAGTAGGCGTCCTCGATCCGGGCGCGGACCCGACGCGGCCCGGGCGCCTTGGCCGGTGCCTTGGCCGGTGCCTTGGCCGGCACCTTGGCCGGCACCTTCGGCCCGCTCGCCCCGGGCGTGGTCTTCGCAGCCTTGGCGGTCTTCGCGGTCCTGGGGGCCGCGCCCTCCGCCGGCTTGCGCCGCGTCCGGCCCGCCGGCCTCGCGGCGGGGGGCTCGGGTTCGGGCGGGGCGCCGATGAACTCGGCGAGCGTGCTGCCGGAGGCGTCGAGATGACCGCGCACCCGCGCCAGCCAGTCCTGAAGCACGCGGAAGGCCGGCGGCAGCGGCGCGTCGAGATGCTCGCCGGCCCAGCGCCAGCCCTTGTCGGCCACCGTCAGCCGGAGCGAGCGCCCGGCGCGCTCGGCGGCGAGATACCCGGCCCCGACGAGGGCGTCGCGGTCGGCCTTCTCGACACGCGGCAGGATCTCGCTCTGCAAGGCGGAGCCTTGGCGGCCGAGGAGGCCCCACAGGATCAGCGCCTGCTTCGGCGTCGGCGTCTCGCTCATCGGTTTCCCCCCTCGGTCGGCAGGCGTCGCAGCCGGATCACGTCGCGGATCTTCTCGACCGCGCGCTGAAGGTCGGCCTCGACCTCGTCGTTGGTGATGCGCAGCACGAGGTAGCCCGCGACCAGGAGTTCGTAGTCGCGGTGGCGGTCCTCGGCGAAGCGGTGCGGCGTCCGGTGCTCCGGGCCGTCGAGTTCGACCACGACGCGGTGCTCGCGGCAGAGGAGGTCGACGCGGGAGGAGGCGCCCCACGCGCCGACCGGCACCGGCGCGTTGCAGGCGAACAGGGTGCCGAGTTCGGGATCGCGCCGCAGCGCCGCCTCGACCCGCTGCTCGACGAGGCTGGCGTGGTGCGCCTTCGAGCGCGGCGCGATGAACCGCGCCGCGGCCGGCGCTGGCCGGGGCCGGACCTCGCAGGCGCCGTAGAGGATGCGGTTGTAGGGCGGTCCCTCGGGCGGGGCGGCCGGCAGCACCGCGACGGTCGCGGCGCCGTGCCCGGCGCACCATTCCAGCGCCTCGACGACCGGCGCCGCGCGGGTGGCGATCAGCGGATCGACCTCCGCGACCAGCACGATGCCGGCAGGATCGACGGCGTGCAGCAGGTGGACGAATTCCAGCGCCGGCGGCTGCCGCCTGAAGCGCGGCGCCCGCCCGGCCGCGACGCGCTTCTCCGCGGCCCTGCGCCACGAGGCGGAAACGGCCGGCCCCGACACCCGCCCCGCCATGGCGACCTCTTCCGCGGAGGAGCCGGCGTCGTGCCAGCGCGCGAGGGCGACATCGGCGAGATCATCGAGGATGCGGTCGAGGATCGCCCCGGCGGTGTGCAAATCTTCGGCCGCGAGGAGGAGCACGCCGCGCGAGGCGTCGCCGTCGCCGGCAAGACTTTCGCCGGCAAGACTTTCGCCGACGCGATCCAGGCCGAGGCCGATGATCGTCAGACGTTCACCGCCCGCGAGGCGCAGAAGACGGCCGGCAAGCTCCGTCTGCGCGAGCTGAGGCCGGGTCGGACGATCGGGATGAGCGGGTGAGGGCAAGTCGAGACCGCAACCTGGGAAATGAAAGGCTGCCACTCTCGCTACATAAGACGAATGCGTCGGGAAAATGAAGCACGAAGTTCTGCCCGGGGTGAGCAGACGGAGCGCCGGCGTGGGACCGGACTAAGCGGGCCAGTTCTCCGGGAAAGAGGGCGGCGAGGCATTCGGGAGAGAGCCGGACGGAAATCCGCCTCTCCTCCGGGACCCGGCCGTCACAGGGGAACCACCGCGCCGAGACCGATCAGCACCAGCGGGATCGCCAGGAACGCCAGGACGGTCTGCGTCGCGGTGATGCCGGCCATGAGCGGCGCGTCGCCGCCGAGCTGCCGCGCCAGGATGTAGGCGGACGAGGCGGTCGGGAGCGCCTGGAACAGGAGCGCCGTCGTCAGGGCCGGCCCCTTCAGCCCGATGAGCGTGGCGGCCAGGACCGTGGCGGCCGGCATCGCGAGGAACTTCATCACCGAGGACGAGACCACCGGCCCGATCCACTGCCGCGCCGAGCGGAACTCCAGCGCGGCCCCGATGCAGAGGAGGCCGAGCGGCAGCGAGGCCGCACCCAGGACCCGCATGGCCGGCTCCAGCCCGGGCGGAATGCCCCATCCGAGCATCTGGAACGCGATGCCGCCGAGAGAGCCGACGACGAGGGGGTTCGTCACCAGTTGCCTGAGGATGCCGCGACCGCTCAGCCGCGCCGAGCCATGCCGGGCGAACACCAGCACGCAGAGGATGTTGACCGTCGGCACGATCGCCGCATTGCAGATCGCCGCCAGGGCGATGCCCTTGGCGCCGAACAGGCCGACGGCCAGGGTCACGCCGACGTAGTTGTTGAAGCGGATGCTGCCCTGGAACACCGACGTGAAGGCCGGCCCGCTCATTCCCATCAGCGGCCGCAGCGCGACGACGAGGGCGGCGACGGCGAGGGTCGGGAGGATCAGCGTCAGGGCGAGTTCGCCGACCGGCAGCGTTTCGAGCCGGGCGGTCGCGAGGCCGTGGAAGAACAGGCACGGCAGCAGGACGAAGTAGCCGAGCCGCTCGGCCTGCGGCCAGAAACCGTCGTCGAGGAACCGGCGCCGGCGCAGCAGCATCCCGAGGGCGATCAGAACGACGACCGGCGACAGGGCCAGGAGGACGGCGCTGGTCATGGTCGGCTTCCCGGGACTGCTCCGCGGCGCGGCGTGGCGGCCCATCGCTGCGGCGCGGTGCGCGCCGGCGGCGTCCTGCGATCGGGAGCCGGATTCATGCCTCGCGCCTCGCCGTGGGAGCGAAGACGAGGCGCTGGTAGACGAGACCGATCCCGATCAGGCAGGCGCCGAGGCCGAGGAACGACAGGGCGCGCAGCGGCCCCTCCAGGCCCGCGAGATCGAGCAGGAACACCTTGAGGGTCGCAAGCCCCACCAGCCCGGCGGAGACGAGGCGGGCCATCGCCGACCCGCGCAGGATCCCGTAGCCGAGCGCCGCGAGGCCGAGCGCCAGCCACGCCGCCGAGTAGGCGTACCACTCCGCCTGCCCGGTGGCCCGGTCGAGCCCGATCCGCTCGCCCTGGAAGCCGTGCCGCACCGCGAGGCAGAGCCCGAGGAAGCCCAGGACCAGCCCGAGGCTCGCCGCCGAGCGGACGAACCACGCCGGCCGCACGTCCCGGGCCGCGCGGGCGAGCAGGAACGCCGCCGCGGCCGGGAGGAGGTAGGCGAGGACGGCGTCGTTGAGGATCACGCCCCCGGCGACCGGCTCGTCGGTCAGCAGCGGGTTGGCGACGAAGCCCAGGCCCACGGCGCCCTGCAGAAGGGCGAGGCAGGCGAAGGCGAGGCCGCCGAAGCGGATCACCGGCGAGGGCGAGGGACCGGAGAACCGCGTCAGCACCAGGGAGAAGCCGAGGGCGGCCAGGGTCGCCAATCCCTGTTCCAGCACGCCCGTCTCCGGGGCCGCGATGTCGCCGCCGTGGAGCGCGTGGCGGATCTCGAGGAACACGAACAGGCCGCCGAGCAGCAGGGCCAGCGCCTGCGCCACCTGCTCGGGCGCGTCGCCCGCGCGTCCGGGCCGCCGGATCACCCGGGCGGCGAGACCGAAGCACGCAGCCGGCAGGCCGTAGGCGGTCACGAGGCCGTTGAGGAGCGGCGTCGCCGACAATCCGGGCCCCACCAGCGTCGGGTCCCAGGCGAGGCGGCCGGCCACGATCGCGCCGAGGCCGGCGACGCACCAGCGCAGGGCCGGGATGTCGAGGCGCCGCGCGATCCAGCCGGTCGCCAGGGCCGCCCCGGCAAGGGCCGGGGTGAGGGAGGCGCCCGACAGCGCGAACACGAGGCCGAGGCACAGGCTGGCGACGACGGCGGAGGCGAAGGCGCCGAGCCCGAGGGTGAGGGCGGGCGACGGCGTGGCGTCTCCCTGCCGCCGGCACAGGGCGGCGAGTCCGCAGAACGCGGCCGCGAGCCCCCCTGCCGCGACGGCGAATCCCGGTGCGACCGTGCCGCCGGCGATCCGCAGATCCGCGAGGGCGAGGGCCGCGAGGGGGGCCGAGGCGGCTCCCGCCGCGTAGGCCAGGGCCGTGCCGTAGGGCAGGCGGCTTCCTCCGACCAGCCGCAGCGCCCCGGGCGCGGCGACGCTCAGCGCGGCGACGGAGGCGGCCGCGAGCATCAGGGTCGGGTCCCGCGCCCCGTGCCACAGGAGGACGAGCGGATCGTCCCCTGGTCCCGCCTCCGGCCACAGCACGAGGAATCCCGCCAGGGTCAGCGCCGCCACCGGCAGTCCCGAAGCGGCCGGCGCGGCCAGGAAGCCGGCCGCGGCCGGCAGGGCGACCGCCGCCACGGCCGCGGCGGCCCAGCCGGTGCCGTCGCCGAGGGGCGCGGTCAGGGCGAGCACCCCCAGCGCCACGCCCCCCGCGGCGGCCAGCGCCAGGGCGGCGCCGCGGTCGAGGCGCGCCGCCGCGTCGGGCACGCCCCGGCCCGGGAGGACGGCGAAGGCGACGGTGGCGAGCGCCTGCTGCAGCACGAGGTGGAGGTGGGCCGCCGCGCCGTCTCCGGCGAGCAGCGCCAGGAGGAGGCACCACCCCGCGGCGCCGACGCCCCCTGCCACCGCGAGGGCGCGCCATCCCTTGAGCCACGCGAAGGCGTAGGCATTGCCCGCGACCACCGGCAGGTAGACGACGAGCGGCCACGGGCTGCCGCCGCCGCCGACGAGGAGCGGCGTGGCGAGCGCGCCGACGAGGCCGATGCCGGCGAGCGCCGGGCCGTGCAGCAGGGCGGCGACCATCGCGACGAAGCCCGTCGCCGCGAGCCCCGCGAAGGCCGGCACCGGACCGACGAAGCCGTAGAGGGCGTGGGCGGCGTAGACCGTCCCGAACAGCGCGGCGGAGGCGGCGGCGGTGACGGTGGCGGGCACGTCCGGCCAGGAGCCCGGCGCCGGTGCGGCCCCGCGCAGGCGCCGGCGCAGAACCTCGCCGAGGGCACCCAGGGCGAGGGCGAGGGCGAAGCCGCCGGCGACACGCATCCCCGGCCCGAACAGCCCCTGCTCCACCGAGTAGCGCACCAGCAGCGCCGCTCCGAGGGCCAGCGCGAGGCCGCCCGCCCAGACCGTCCAGCGGGTGCCGAAGCGCTCCTCGATGGAGGGTCCGGCGGGCTGTGCGGCGGGGTCCGGCGCGACGGCCGGGACCGCACTCCTCGTCGGCGGGGCGGGCGGCGGCACGGAAGGGGAGGCGGGGCCGGGCTCGGGAGCCGGCGCGGGCCGGGGAGGCTCCGCCGCGGCGGGGGACGGGCCGGCCTCCAGCCCGGCGAGGCGCCGCTCGAGGGCCCGGATGCGCTGCCGCTGCCGCAGCGTCAGCACCACGGCGACCGGGCCGGACAGGGTCGAGGCCAGGACGGCCAGAACTGCGAACAGGAAAAAGCTGTCGTCCATCGGCCCGCCGCGGAGTTTTGCCGACGACACAGAGCATCATTCGCCGGGGCGTTCAACGTGCGGGCATGGAACGGTCAGGGCCATCGCTTCAGGGCGATTGCCCTGGGGATCGCCGCACTGCGAGCAGGCTCGCCAGCGCCAGCAGGATCGTGCCGGCGCCGTAGCCCAGGGCGGTCGGCACGAGGCCGTAGGCGCGGGCGGCGACGCCCGCCGCCATGGCCGGGACGCTGAAGGCGAGATAGCTCACGGTGAGCAGGCTCGCCATCAGCCCGGCCCGGTCCGCGGGGGCGACATCGCTCAGCGTCATCCGCAGGACGCCGAGGAAGCCGGCGCCGAAGCCGGTGCCGGCGAGCGCCGTGCCGGCCAGCATGATCGCCACCGATCCGGCGACGACGCCCGCGAGCGTGCCGGCGACGCCCGCGGCGAGGAGGAGCGCGGCGGCGGCGATCACCCGGTCCGCGCGATGCCGGCGGGCGAGGAGGATCGCGAGCGCCCCGGACCCGGTGAGCGCCGCGACCACCGCGGCCCCGGCGAGGGCGCGCGGCGAACCGGTGGCCTCGCGCACGAGGCTCGGGATCAGCGACAGGGTGAAGCCGCCGAGCGCCCAGACCGCGACGTCGATCGGCAGGATCGAGACGAAGGTTCGCCGCCCGGAGCGGGGAACGCGCACGCGCGGGACGAGGGAGGCCAGCGCCCCCGGCCGCCGGGGCGCCGTCTCGGCCACGCCGGCGAGGCTCGCGGCCTGGGCCCCGAAGACGAGGAGCAGCAGCGCGTAGGGCAGGTGCAGCGGCGCGGGCGCGGCGTCGGCGAGCGCGCCGCTGCCGAGCGCCCCCGCCGCCAGCCCGATCAGGGGCGTGAGGCTGCTGGCGAGCGGCGCCCGCTCCGGGTCGGCGTCGATGAGCCCGGCCGAGAGCGCGCTCATCGCCGCGCCGGTGGCGAGCCCCTGCACGAGGCGGGCGGCGAGGAGCCACCCGGGGCCGGTCGCCGCGAGGAAGAGCGCGACGGCGAGACATTCGAGCAGCAGGGCGGCGAGAACGACCGGCTTGCGCCCGACATGGTCCGACAGGGCGCCCGCGCTCAGGAGCGCGGCGAGCAGGCCGGCGGCGTAGATGCCGAAGACCGCAGTCAGCATCGCCGGAGAGAAGCCCCATTCCGCCTGATAGAGGCGATAGAGCGGTGTCGGCACGCTGGCCGCCGCCATGAAGCTCGCCAGCACCGCCGCGTACAGGCGGAAGGGCGAGCGAGCGCGGGGCGCTTCCGTCTGCGGTGGCATCGATCCGTTCGCCCCTGGTTTCATACGATTTTCGATTGATCACTTCGCGGTGCGAAAATCGGCTTCGCTCACGCGCCGCGCGGCGCTGGAGGCGCGCCCAGCACCCGCTCCAGGGTGAGGCCGAGCGCCAGCAGGCTCCGGTCGCCGCCGAGCGGCG
The DNA here is from genome assembly GCA_036946295.1 of Methylobacterium frigidaeris. Taxonomy (GTDB): domain Bacteria; phylum Pseudomonadota; class Alphaproteobacteria; order Rhizobiales; family Beijerinckiaceae; genus Methylobacterium; species Methylobacterium frigidaeris_A. Next base: position 91,646 of record JAQIJK010000002.1, read on the forward strand.
CGGCGAATTCCAGTCCCACCGGCAGGCCGCCGCCGTCCAGCCCGGCCGGCAGGACGAGGCTCGCCAGCCCGGCGGCGCTGCCGAGGGCGGCGTTGCGCCCGAGCGCCTCGAAGGCCGGCATCGTGCGCCCGGCGAACGACACCTCCGTCTCCTCGCCGATCCGGGGCGGCCGGACCATCGCCGCCGGGAAGGCCAGCGCATGCGCGCGATGCGCGTGGATGTAGGCCGTCAGGTCGGCGGTCAGCCGCTCGCGCCGCGCCTGGGCGGCCTCGTAGGCCGCGCGCGAGGGCCGGTGCGGCGGCAGCGCCAGGGCCTCCATCAGGCTCCTCACGTTCGTCCCGAGCTGCGCGTGAAGGGCCTCGAAGGAGAGGCCGGTCCCCTGGTCGTGCAGGAAGTCCGCGAGGCTGTCGCGCAGCTCATGGGCCACGACCGTGCCGACGATCTCCCCGGCGCGTTCCGCATCCGCCGGGGGCGGCGCCTCCACGAGCGTCACGCCCGCCGCCCGCAGCCGGGTCACGGCGTCGCGGGCCACGCGCTCGACCTCCGGGTCGAGCCCGGCCCAGAGCGGGGAGGGCAGGGCGATCCGCAACCCGGAGGCGGCCGGCGCCGTCACCGGCGCGGCGTCGTCCGCCGCGACCGCGTCGAACAGGACGAGATCCTCGACCGACCGGGCGAGGGGACCGGCCCGGTCGAAAGCGCGAGTCAGCGGCATGATCCCGTCGTCGGGATAGCGCCCGCGGCTCGGGCGCAGGCCGGCGAGCCCGCAGAAGGCGGCGGGCAGGCGGATCGAGCCCCAGGTGTCCTCGGCGACCGCCAGGGGCGCCATCCGGGCCGCGACCGCCGCGGCCGATCCGCCGCTGCTGCCGCCGGGGCTGCGGGACGGATCGTAGGGGTTGCGCACCGGCCCGAAGCCCGCGTTGTCGCTGCTCCAGCCGAACGAGATCTCGTGCAGGTTCGTCTTGCCCATCACGATGGCGCCCTCGGCGAGCAGGCGCGCGACGAGGCCGGCGTCCTCGGCCGGCCTGAACGCCTTCAGCGCGCGGGTGCCGTTCGAGGTCGGCAGCCCGCGGGTGTTGACGCTGTCCTTGATCGGGATCGGCAGGCCGTGCAGCCGGCCGAGCGTCGCGCCCCGCGCCCGCGCCCGGTCGGCGGCGCGGGCGGCTTCCAGCACGGCGGCGGCATCGAGGGTCCGGAAGGCGTTGAGCGAGACCAGACGTTCGGCGCGGGCGAGCAGGGCTCCGGCACAGGCTTCCGCCGTCAGATCGCCCCGCCGCATCGCCGCGACCGCCTGCACGGCGCCGAGTTCGACGATGGCGTCACCCGCCGCGGCAGGCGAGGGAACGGATGGAAGGAGGGTGGAGCCGAGGAGCATGGAGGAGCCTCGCAGGACGTCGCGTCTGGTCGGATGGGTTTCCATCGGCAATCCTTGGCGGCCATGCCGACGGAGGTCGGCGAACCACCCGCGAGGGGAGGGGCCTTGACGGGTCCGGACCCTACGGCTTTTCAGGCGGCGCAATGAACCGCCGCCCAGATCAATTCATTCTTTCGGAGCGCGAAACGATTGGACCGCCTTGACGCCATGCGCGCCTTCCTGGCCGCGATCGACGAGGGCAGCCTGTCGGGGGCGGCGCGCCGGCTCGGCCGCTCGCCCGCCGCCCTGACCCGGGCCATCGCCTTCCTGGAGAGCGAGCTCGGCGTCGAACTCCTGCACCGGACCACCCGCAGCCTGCGCCCGAGCGAGGCGGGCGAGGGCTACGCGGCCGCCTGCCGCCGCATCCTCGCCGACCTGGACGAGGCCGACCTGGCCGCCTCCGGGGCGCGGGCCGCGCCGCAGGGCCTCCTCACCGTCACGGCGCCGGTCAATTTCGGCACCCGGATCCTGCGCCCGGTCCTCGACGACTTCCTTGCCGCCCGGCCGCTGGTGCGGGCGCGCTTCCTGCTGCTCGACCGGCAGGTCCAACTGGTCGAGGAGGGCGTCGACGTCGCCCTCCGCATCGGGCCGCTGCCGGATTCGCGCCTGATCGCCCGCAAGGTCGGCGCGGTCTCCTGGATCCTGGCGGCCTCGCCGCGCTACCTCGCCGGGCGATCCGCCATCGCCGCGCCCGACGATCTCGCCGGGCACGACTGCATCGTCCACGACGAGTTCGGCGAGTCCGACGCCTGGAGCTTCCACGCTCCGGCAGGTGGTGCCCCTCCGCGGAGGATCCGTCCGACCATCCGGCTCAGCGTCAATTCCAGCGACGCGATGATGCGCAGCGCCGTCGACGGCCACGGCATCGTGCGGGTCTGCTCCTACCAGATCCAGGACGAGATCCGCGACGGCCGCCTCGTCACCCTGCTGCCGGACTTCGCCTCGCCGCCGCTGCCGGTGCATCTCCTCGTCCCGGAGGGGCGGCTCGCCCTGGCGAAGGTGCGCGCGTTCGTGGATTTCGCCACCGACCGGCTGCGGCGGGAACTGCGCCGGCACCGGCCGGACGGACCGGCGCGGCAGCCCTCGACAGCGAACCTCAGTCGCCCGTCGTCGGAAAGTACACCACCATCCGCAGGTGCCGGTGCTCGTCCACGATGAGGGTCTCGTGGGTGAAGTCGATCCGCGCGCCGTCGGGATCGAGGATGCTGCTCAGGCCCCGGCCGTAGCGCTCCGGGCCCGCCCGGGCGAAGCCGCGGCGGAACTCGGGCGATAGGGCGACGAGTTCGTCGATCAGCGCGGTCATCGCCGGATCGTCGGGCGCGGTCGCCCGGTCGCAGCGGAACTGCGCCAGCAGCCTCAGGGCATCGTCGGGCCACTCGGGCAGACGGCGGCGCAGGTCCGGATCGGCGAAGACGAGGCGGATCAGGTTGCGTTCGGGGGGCGAACGTCCGGCGAAACCGAACACGCGCTCGGCCGCGGCATTCCATGCCACCACGTCCCAGCGCAGGTTGAGCACGAGGGCCGGGCGCGTGACGAGATCGTCCAGCAGCCGCTGGATCCCGGCCCCGACCCGCGGCCAGTGCCGTGCCTCGGGCGGGGGAGGGCGCCGATGCGCCAGCAAGAACAGGTGGCCGCACTCGGCGTCGTCGAGCCTCAGGGCCTTCGCGACGTTGAGCAGGAAGCCCTGCGAGACCTGGATGTCGCGACCCTGCTCGAACCACGTGTACCAGGTGAGGCCGACGCCCGCGAGGGCGGCGACCTCCTCCCGCCGCAGGCCCGGCGTGCGGCGCCGGCCGGTCGTCGGCAGGCCGACATCGGCGGGCGCGAGCCTGCGCCGGTGATGGGTCAGGAAGCTGGACAGCTCGGCCCGCGTGCGGGCGAGGGAGGAGGCGGCCACGGCTGTTGCCCGGACTAACAGGATAACTTCCACCCTTGTAACAGGATCGCGGCCCGGGACACTCCGCCTTCGACAACGGAGGCACCATGACGTCATCCTGCGACTGCGACGCGGCCCCTTCCGGCGCGATCCCGGCCCGGACCCGCCGGCCGGCCGCCGCCGGCCCGCGCCCCTGGCTCGGACTGGCGCTGCTGGCGCTGCCGACCCTGCTGCTCGGGCTCGACCTGACCCTGCTCCACCTCGCGCTGCCCGCTCTCGCCGCCGACCTGCGCCCGACCGCCACCCAGGCGCTGTGGATCGTCGACGCCTACGGCTTCATGATCGCGGGCTTCCTCGTCACCATGGGCACGCTCGGCGACCGGATCGGGCGGCGCAGGCTGCTGATGATCGGCGCCGCGGCCTTCGCCCTCGCCTCGGTGGCCGCGGCGCTCTCGACCGGCGCCGGGATGCTGATCGCGGCGCGGGCGGCGCTCGGGGTGGCCGGGGCCACGCTGATGCCCTCGACGCTGGCGCTCATCACCACCCTGTTCGCCGACCCGCGCCGGCGGGCGCTGGCGATCGGCATCTGGGCGACGACCTTCGCCCTCGGCATGGCGCTCGGGCCGGTGGTGGGCGGGGTCGTGCTCGACCGCTTCGGCTGGCAGGCCGCGTTCCTCGTCGCCCTGCCCGTCGTCGGCCTGCTGCTCGCCCTCGCCCCGGTCCTGCTGCCGGAATACCGCGCGCCCCGCGCCGCAGGGCTCGACCTCGTCAGCGTCGGACTCTCGCTCGCGGCGATGCTGCCGATGATCTACGGCCTCAAGCATCTCGCCAGGGACGGCTTCACCCCCGACGCGGGCGGTGCCGTCGCGGCGGGCGCGGTCGTCGCGATCCTGTTCGTGCGGCGCCAGCGCCGGCTGGCCGATCCGCTGCTCGATCTCGGCCTCTTCGCCGGCCGGGCGTTCGGCGTGGCGCTGGTCGTGCTCCTGTTCGGCCTCGTCGCGGTCGGCGGCACCCTGCTGCTCGTCGCGCAGTACCTGCAAGGCGTGGTGGGGCTCCTGCCCCTCGCCGCCGGCCTGTGGATGGGCCTGCCCGCGCTCGCCATGGTGGCGGCAGGCGTCACCGCCCCGCTCCTGGCCCGCCGCGTCCGTCCGGGCTTCGTCGTCGCCGGCGCGCTCGCCCTCTCGGCGCTCGGCTACGCCCTGCTGGCCGGGGCGGGCACCGGCCCCTCCGGCCTCGGCCTCGTCCTCGCCGGCTTCTCGCTGGCCTATCTCGGCCTCGGCGTCATCGCGGCGCTCGGCACCGACCTCGTGGTCGGATCGGCCCCGCCCGAGAAGGCCGGTTCCGCCTCGGCCTTGTCCGAGACGGTGCAGGATCTCGGCGCCTCGCTCGGCGTCGCGCTGCTCGGCAGCCTGTCCGGCGCCATCTACCGCCGCGCCATCGTCCGGCACGTGCCCGACGATCTCCCGGGCGACCTGCGCGCGGCGCTCCTCGACGGCCTGTGGTCGGTTCTCGCGGTCGCTCCCGACCTGCCCGTGGGACTGATCGGTCAGGCCCGGGCCGCCTTCACCGCGGGTCTCGCCGGGGCGTCGGCGGTGAGCGCCATCGGCGTCGCGATCCTCGCCGTCTTCGCGGCGGTGGCCCTGCGGCACGTGGAACGGCCCGGACCATCCTCGCACGGGACATGAGCGAAGCCGGTTTCCGCATCGCGAAGCGATCCCGCAGGGATCGCCGAGCGATCATTCGGAAACCGTATGAAACGGTCGACCGGAACCACTTTCATTGATCACCGGATTCGCTCGACGATCCCGTCGGATCCGGATCGCCGATCCGGGTGCAGCGCAATTGCTGTGCCGAAACGGTCATCGGGACATCGTCGAAGCGGCATCGAAACGAGGTTCGGAAGCCGGCACATCATGTGCCGCGTTCCGGATCTCCCCGCAGGTCGTTCCAATGGTGCAGGCCCCGTTCCCGGCCGGGATGCGAACGAGGCCGTCGCGGCAGAATCAGGCAGGCTTCGACCCGGCGCCGGCAACACGAAGGGACGCCGCGGCGGCGGGCGGCAGCGCCCGCTCCAGCAGGCCCGCCCCGAAAATCTCGCGGAAGCCGAGATGCGGCATGTGGGCGTAGCCGATATGGCAGCGGCACTGCGCCAGCGGGCACGGCCGCGGCCTCAGGGCGGCGTCGAAATCCGGGTCGTAGAGGTTGCCGATCCGGGCCGGGACGGTGTGGCAGCGGCGGACCTCGCCGTCGCCGTCGACGCTGACCACGCTCTCGCCGGTGGCGCAGGCCCGGCCCCGGCTGCGGATCCCGGCGCGGTTGACGTCGAACAGGGGATCGACGGCGCGCAGGGCCGCGAGGTCGTCCGCGCCGTAATAGGCCGGTCCCTCGTCCCGGTAGGCGTTCACCCACAGGTAGATCCCGGGATCGAGCGCCCGGCGCAGCTCGGCGAGCGCGGCGAAGTGCTCGCGCTTGCCGACGATCCCGACGCTGTAGCTGATGCCGCGGGCGTCGAGTTCGGCGCAGCGGCCGAGGAAGCGGTCGAGCGGCGTCTCGCCGGGGTGGAAGGTGCACCAGAAGGCGATGCGCTCCGGGTCGCAGGCGTCGAGCCAGCCGGTCGGCCAGGACAGGTTCGTCTGCGCGGCGACCCGCCGGAGATGGGGCATCCGGCTCAGGCGCACCATCGCGGACCGGTAGGCCGGCCGGATCAGCGCCTCGCCCCAGGGGGTGAACAGGATGCCGAGGCTGCGCCGGGTCTGCCCCGCCGCCCAGTCGACGAAGCGGGCGAGCTGGTCGGCGTCCCGCCGCAGGGTCTCGCGGCTGTCGCGCCGCTTGGCGAAGGGGCAGTACGGGCAGGCGTAGTTGCAGCTCGCGAGCGGCCCCCGGTAGAGGATGTCGAGATGGGCGCTCACGGCGTCACCGCAGCGCGAAGGCGCGCATCCGCTCGCGCATGCCGGCGGTCTGGAGCCAGGGACCGATGGCGTCGGAGCGTTCCAGGCCGGCCCCGGTCAGGGCGAGGCGCCCGGCATCGAGGGTGGCGAGCCCCGCCTGCGCGAGGCCGGCGAGGTCCGGCAGGTCGTCGAGGAGCGGCGCGCCGAAGCGTTCCGCGTAGGCGGGCAGCGGCAGGCCGGCGGTCTGGAGCAGGTGCATCAGCACGAAGCGGCGGCGCCGGTCCTCGCCGTCGAGCCGGGCGCCGTAATCGGCGCGCCCGTGCCGGTGCGCGTCGCGGGCGATGAAGTCGGCGACGATCTCGGCGACGCCGGGCCGGCCGACCGCGTAGGCGGTCGAGTAGTGCAGGGCGGCGGTGTAGGAGCGTGCCCCGGCGCCGAGGCCGACCATGCCGTCGCGGGCGCAGTCGTAGGCCGGGCCCCGGGCGGCCTCCGGGGCGCGGCGGAACATCCGCATCGAGACCTGGGCGTAGCCGGCGGCGCGCAGCCGGTCGCGGGCGGCGCGGTAGATCGCCAGCCGCCGGGCGTCCCACTCCCGGGCATCCTCGGCGCGGCCGTCCCCGGCGGGGGCCCCGCGGCGGCCGAGGCCGGTCAGCGGCCGGACGTAGAGGGGGTAGAGGAACAGCTCCTCGGGCGCCCAGGCGAGGGCCGCCTCGACGGAGTCGAGGAAGCTGTCGGGGGTCTGGCCGGCGGCGCCGTAGATCAGGTCGATGTTGAGGACCGGGAACCCGGCGTCGCGGATCGCCGCGAGCGCCGCCTCGACGCCGCGCCGCGCCTGCGGCCGGCCGAGCGCCCGCGCCTCGTCGTCGCGGAACGACTCGACGCCGATGCTGATGCGCTCGACCCCGTGCGCCCGCAGCACGGCCAGCCGCTCCGGCGTGGTGGTGCCGGGCGCGGTCTCGACCGAGGTCGGGACGGCGGCGGGGGCTGCCCCGAAGGTCGCGCGCAGATCCGCGAACAGCCGGTCGAGGTCGGCGGGCGCGAGGAAGGTCGGGGTGCCCCCGCCGAGCGCCATCCGGGCGACCCGGAACCGCCCGAGGCTCGCCGCCACCGTCTCGGCCTGGAGCCTCAGCGCGTCGAGATAGGGCGCGACGCTGCCCTCGCCCCGGGTCAGGGTGAACAGGTTGCAGAAGCCGCAGCGCATCGCGCAGAACGGCACGTGGACGTACAGGAACAGCCCGTCCTTCGGCTCCCCGGCCCAGAGGTCGCGCAGGGGCTCGGGCCGGGCGAGCGGCCGGTAGGCGGTCTTGTGCGGGTAGGCGTACTGGTAGCCGCCGTAGACCGGCCCGGCGAGGATCGCCGCCGCGCTCGTCATGCCGTCCTCAGGATCATGCGGCCTCCAGGATGAACTCGGCGTAGGGCACGTCCCAGACGGTCGGGTGCGCGAGGCGGTGGCCGTGGTAGCCGTCCTCGCCGAAGGCGCTGCCGTGGTCCGCGCACAGGATGCAGAAGGCCGGGCCGCGCCGGCGCAAAGCCGCGAAGAGCGGGGGCAGGGCGCCGTCGGCGTGGGCGAGGGCGGCGCCCTGGGTGTCCGGCCCCTCCCGGGTCGCGCCCGGGAGGTAGGCGCGGGTCGGGGAGTGGGTCGCCGAGACGTTCAGGAACAGGAACAGGCGGGTCTCCGGCGGCAGCGCCGCGATCCGCTCGACCGCGAACCCGACCTGGGCGGCGGTGGAATCCCGCGCCTGGACCCCGAAGCCGCTGCGCCAGCGGCTCTCGGCGAACAGGCCCGGCAGGACCCGGCCGAGGGCGGTGCGCTTGTTGAAGAAGCCGACGCCGCCGATGCACAGCGTGTGGTAGCCGTGCCCGGCCAGCCCGGCGACGATGTCGGGCGCGTCGAACAGGGCGGTGTCGGGCCCGGTGGTGCGGCTGCCCTCGAAGCGCAGCGCGAAGTGGCGGCGATGCGGGCCGGGCGCCGCCGGCGTCGGCAGGAATCCGGCGAAGATCGCCTGATGCGCCGCGTAGGTGAAGCTGCCCGGCGCGTGGCGGCGCTCCCAGGCGCCCGCCGGCAGCAGGCGCGCGAGGTTCGGCGTCCGGCCGGCCGCCAGCGCGGCGCAGGCCACGTCGTAGCGCAGGGAATCGAGCGTCACGAGCAGGATGTCGTGCGAGCCCAGAAGCGAGGCGGCCCGGATCATGCGGCGAGCCCCACCGGCCGGCGCGCGGCGATCCAGGCGGGCAGGCGCGCGACCTGCCACTCGTAGGGATCGAGCCCCTGGTGCCGGACGCGCCGGATCAGGTCGCCGAAGGCGTTGGCCTCGAAGACGACGTGGCGGCGCAGGCTCGCCGTCAGCGCCACGTCGAAGGCGACGTGGAGGTTGTCCGGAAACAGGCCCGCGAAGCGCCGGCACTCCTCTCGCAGGGCGTCCCAGGCGGCGGGCGGGGCCAGCGCCCGCAGCCCGTCCGCGTCGGCCCGGCGGCCGCCGAGATCGAGGTTGGTGATCGGACCCGACGCCGTGCGCAGCACCGTGTGGGCGACCTCGCCGCCGACCACCAGCAGCCGCAGGTCGCAGGGGCGCCCGCCGGGCGCCGCCTTGGGCACCCACTGCTCGGCGTGGGCGTCCCGCGCCAGGATCGCGTCGACGAGCGCCACCGCCTCGGCGCCGTGGTGGCGCCGCAGCCGGTGAGAATGGTGCAGCACCGCGCCGCCCCCGCCCGGCACGAGTTCGGCCGAGGACAGGGCGAGGATCCCGTCGCGCGACACGCTCAGCGCGGCGATGCCGGCGGCGCCCGAGCCGAAGCGCGGCTTGACGAAGACCCGGGCGAGCCCGGCGGCGCGCATCGCCGTGCGCAGCGCCTCGAAATCGCCCGACGGCGGCAGCGCCCGCGGCACCGCCACGCCCGCGGCGGCCATGGCGGCGTGGCAGGCCCGCTTGTCGTAGAACAGCGCGACCGCGTCGGGGTCGTGGGTCGCGACCACGCCCGGCGGCACGATCCGGCGGGCGAGCCGGAGCGCCGCGGCCAGCCCGCGCTGGAAGGCGTGGTCGGGGACGAGCCGCGTCGCCGGCCCGGCCGCATCCTCCTCCGCGCCGCCCAGGCGCGTGAGGGCGCGGCGGATGCGCGGGTCGCCCCCCGGCGACTCGATGCGCAGGAGGCCGCGCCCCTCCGGAAACAGGGCGGCGAGCCGCTCCGGCGCCTCGGCGAAGCCGGCATAGTCGAGCACGCGGGCGGGTGGCAGGCCGGCCCGGGCCAGGGCGGCGCCGAAGCCCTCCACGCGCTCGTCGCCGGCGACGCCGAGGATCACGCAGGGGTCGAGCGGGGAGCCGGCCGGCCCGGCGGCGGACCTCATTCCGAGACGGCGATGCTGCGGTAGATCTCGCCGCCGTACTCCTCCGCCTGCTGCTGCTGCGACAGGTCGACCGCCGGCCCGAGCCGCTCCAGCCGCCCCATCGTCGCGTCGGTAAGGAAGTGGTGGTGCAGGTCGAGCCGCGACAGTTTCGCGACCCCGGGCGAGGCCAGCAGCGCCTCCGCCCCGGCATCGGTGAGGTTGCCGAGCGAGAGGTCGAGGGTCGCGACCCGCTCCAGGACCGATGCTTGCGCGACCGCCGTCGCGAGGTCGTCGGCATAGGCGCAGTCGCGCAGGGCCAGGGTGTTGAGCTTCGGGAACAACCGGCCGGCGAACAGGTCGGCGAAGTCGTCCGGCGTGCTGTCGCCGCCGTAATCCTCGGTGCCGAGCCAGAGTTCGAGGTGGCGCAGCTCCGGCGCCCCGGCCGCCAGCGCCTCCTGCACCACCCGGCGCGGCAGGCCGCCCGATTCGAGGATCAGCGTGGTCAGGCGCGGCGCCTCGAACCGGCCGAGGATCAGGCCGTTGGCGCCGCGCACCTGCACGTGCTCCAGGTGCGGGAAGGCCGGCCACAGCGCCGAGAGGTCGCTCTGGTTGATCCAGGAGATCTCGTTCTCCTCGGAGACGATGTCGCCGAGGAACAGCGCGCGCAGGTTCGGGAACCGCCCGGCGTACGAGACCAGCGCCTCGACGATCTCCTGCGAGGTGTCCTCGCCCTGCCAGTAGCCGATGACCAGGGCGTCGGTCGCCTCGGCCGCGGGCAAAGCCGCGTACTCGCCGAGCATCGACGGGATGGTGTCCTCGGAATCGTACTCGACCCGGAGGCGCGGCACCACGCGGGTGACGTCCCACGCCTCCATCCCGCTCTGGAAATCCTCCACGGGGCGGCCGAAGAAGGTCGTCAGGTTCTCGTAGGGCACGGTTCCGGCTCCTGGTTCGGCGGGACGATCGGCTGTCGGCGGCGGGATCAGGTCTCGACCAGCGGCGCGTAATCGGCCGGGTCGTCGAAGCCGGCGGTCCAGGCCACGGCCTGATGGCAGGTCGTCATGGTCGGCGGGACGCGCAGGAAGTAGCGCCGCCCGGTGGAGGGGCAACCGACCGAGACGCAGACGAGCGGCTCGTCGCCGTCGAGCGCGACCCGCAGGAGCCGGCGCTCGCCGCCCGGGGCGTGGTCGGCGTCGAGTTCCTCGGCGTTCGCCGCCGCCATGAAGGTCTCGAAGCCGAACCGCTCCAGCATCACCCGCCGCCGCTCGGCGTTGCGCTCGCCCAGGATCTCGGCGATCCCGAGTTCGTGCGGCCGGAAGGCGATGCGCTCGTCCACAGGCACGTCGCGCCAGCGCACGCCGATGCCGGCCAGGTGCGGCGGCAGCGCCGTGAGGCCGGAGCCGGCGACGTCGATCCACGAGGTGACGCGGAACCCCTCCGGCACGCGGTCGATGCGGCCGCAGCCGGCGATGTCGAGCTGGGCGACCGAGCCCCGGTCCGGCAGGGCCGGGATCAGCGCGCAGTCGCGGATGTTGAGCCGGCCGCCGCGCAGGATCAGGTCGTCGGGCAGCGCCGTCAGCGCCGAGCAGCCTTCGAGATCGAGGAAGGCCGGCGACAGGCCCGGCGGCAGGGCTTCGAGGGCGAGGCAGTCGCGCAGGTCGAGGATGCCGGCGCGCAACCCGGCCGGCAGGGCGGCGAGCCGGTGGCAGGCGCGGGCGGAGAGCCGGAAGCCGACCTCGCTGCCCGCCTCGATCCGGGCGATCGCCGAGCCGTCGAGCACCAGCTCGCGGCAGCGGATGCCGCGGCCGAGGGTCTCCAGCCGGCTCTCCCGCGCCAGGATCCGGTGGCAGACGAGGCCGTCCGGCAGCGAGCGGACGGCGCGGTTGCGGCTCATGTCGAGCTGGTCGAGGACGGTCCCCGCCCCGGTCTCCGCGAGGCTGTCCTGCGGGTGCAGGGTGCGGCGGACGGGTTCGCGGGGTCTGGAGGCGGTGGTCATCGGCAGCCGGCTCTCCGAGGCTGTGGGCATCCTCCGGTGCCGCGGTCACGGCGTCGTCGGAGCGAGGACGGGACGATCGGCATCCCGGGGCAGGATCTTCGAAGCAGGGTCGTGGTCCAGGCGTCATGCGATTTTCGACTGATCGCTCAGCGATCCCTGCGGGATCGTGGCGATTGCAAGCGGTCGCTTTCGCGATGCGAAAATCGGCTTCGCTCAGGCGCCGCGCAGGCTGGTGGTACGATGTCCGGAAGAAATCTTCCGAAAACCGTATCATTCCGCCGGCCATGAAAGGCCGGTGCCGAAACGGTCGCCGTTTCGGCGGCGAAAACGATGCAGGAGCAGGGATCCGGCAGGGTTGCCTCTGCGCGGCTCCGTTCAGTCCTGCACGGTCACGATGCGCTGGGGCGTGTATTCGCGCTGCCGCCAGACCCGGTAGCTGCCGCGGTCGAGGGTGATCGTGCCATGCTCGTCGTGGACGACGCGGGCCTGCTCGGCGCGCACGTCGAGATAGAAGCAGCCGTCGCCGGCGAACAGGAAGGCCGGGTCGGCGACCCGGTGGCTATGCCCGGTCACCTCGCCGTGGGCGAGCACGGTGTGCGGCAGCGGCCGGTCGGTGGCCGAGGGGGGAATCGCCGGAATCGCGCGGATGAAGACATCGCCCTGCCGCCACATGGTAGACTCCGCTGGTTGGTGAGACCAACGGCCGAATCGACGCCGATCGAAGGTCCGTATCCGGCTGATGATCCCGGTTCGCGCCCTGCCGGACTCGAGCCTCGACCGCCCGGGCCATTGGGAATACTCTGCTGGGAGGACGCTAACCCAAGGATCGACGGCCGGTCAACCGCGGACGCACGGATGAACGGGCTTGCCGGCCGCGACGCCGGCTCCGCTCGGACGCATGCGGGGGCATCGCCGGATGCCGTCTCATACGATTTCCGGTTGATCGCTTCAGGCGACCGCGAGCGGTCGCTTTCGCGATGCGGATTTCGGCTCCGCTCACGCGCCGCGCGGGCTGATACGGTTTTCGGAACGGATCGTCCGAAAACCGTATCACTTCTCGCGGAAGGCGCGGCGGGCCTGATCGGCGAGGGGCTTGGTCAGGTAGGACAGGACCGTACGGTCGGCGGTGCGGATGAACGCCTCGACCGGCATGCCGGGCATCAGGGTCGCGGCCCCGAGCCGGGCGAGGTCCCCGCTCGCGACCGAGAGGCGCACGAGGTAGTAGAACACCCCGGTGCGCTTGTCCTCGCTCACGTCGGCGGCGATGCGGGTCACGGTCCCGGCGAGTTCCGGCGTGGTGCGCTGGTCGAAGCCGGGGAAGCGCAGGCCCGCCGGCTGCCCGATCCGCAGGCGGTCGATGTCCTGCGGTGCGACGCGGACCTCGACCACGAGGGAATCGGCCGCCGGCACGATCAGCATGACCGGCTCGCCGGGCGTGATGACGCCGCCGCGGGTGTGCACCGCCAGCTCGTGCACCGACCCGGCCTGGGGCGAGCGGATCTCGATGCGCTGCAACTGGTCGTAGGCGGTGATCTTCTGCTCCGCCAGGGTTGCGGCCCTGGCGCGGATCTCGGCCAGTTCCTTGCCGGCCTCGCTGCGCAGGTTCTGCTCCAGCTGGATGATCTGAAGCTCGGTCTCGGAGATCTTGCCCCTCGTCTGCGCGATGGTGGCGACGAGGACGCCGCGCTCGCCCTTGAGCCGGGAGATGTCGCGCTCCAGGGCGGTGACCCGGGCGAGCTGGATGAGGTTCTTCTTCCACAGGTCCTGCACGCCCTCGTACTCGCGCTGGATGATCGTGCTCTCATGCTCCTTGGCCTCGGCCTGCTCGGTCAGGCCGCGGATCTCGTCGCGCAACTGGCCGATGCGCTCGCGCAGCTGCGCGCTCTGCCCGGCCCGCGCCTCGGCCCGGAACCGGAACAGCGTGCCCTCGCCCTCGACGATGCGGGCGACCTCGGGGCCGGCCTCCAGGACGTCGGCGGGAAAGCGGACCGCGTCGAGTCCGTCGCGCTCGGCCTCCAGCCGCGCGGTGCGGGCGGAGAGCTCCCACAGGCTCTTGCTGACGCTGTCGTAGGTCGCCCGCGCCGTCGTCGCGTCGAGGCGGATCAGGAGGTCCCCGGCCGCCACCCGCGTCCCCTCCTGCACCAGGAGGTCGGCGACGACCCCGCCGGTCGGGTGCTGGACCTTCTTGATGTTGGTCTCGACGACCAGCGAGCCGGTCGCGATGATCGCGCCGGACAACTCGGTGGCGGCGGTCCAGGCGCCGGCGGCGCTGGTCAGCGCCAGGACGGCGAGGACGGCGAGGCCGTGGCGCGTCAGGGAGCGCCGGGTGTCGCGGGTCGGGTCGGTCTCGGTGCGTCCGGTCATGCCGTCCTCCGTCATGCCGTCCTCCGTCTTGCCGCTCCCGGTCATGCGACCCTCGTCGGCGTCTGGCGGGTGAGGGCGGCGAGCCGGCCGAGCACCTCGTCGCGCGGGCCGTGCATCTGCACCCGGCCGTCGTTGAGGACGAGGATGCGGTCGACTGCCGTCAGGGCGCTCGGCCGGTGGGCGATCACCACGGCGATGCCGCCGCGGGCCCGCACCCCCTGGACCGCGGCGGCGAGCGCCCGCTCGCCCTCGACGTCGAGGTTCGAGTTCGGCTCGTCGAGGACGACGAGGAACGGATCGCCGTAGAGGGCGCGGGCCAGCGCGATGCGCTGGCGCTGCCCGCCCGACAGCGCGAGCCCGCCCGATCCGATCCGCGTGTCGTAGCCGCCGGGCAGGCGCAGCACGACCTCGTGGACGCCGGCCGCCTTGGCGGCGGCGAGCAGGTGCTCGGGGTCCGGGTCGGGGGCGAAGCGGGTGATGTTCTGGGCGATGCTGCCCTCGAACATCTCGACGTCCTGCGGCAGGTAGCCGAGGGCGCGCCCGAGGGCATCCGGCTCCCACTGGTCGAGGGCGGCGCCGTCGAGGCGGATGACGCCGCGGCCCGGGCGGACGAGGCCGACCAGCGCACGGGCGAGGGTCGACTTGCCCGAGCCGCTCGGCCCGATGATCCCCAGCGCGCTGCCGGGAGCGAGGGCGACGCTGACGTCGTGCAGCACCAGCGTGTCCGAGCCGGGCGCCGCCAGCGACAGGGCGGTGACGCGCAGGCTCTCGCGCGGGGCCGGCAGCGGCGTCGGCGCCGGGGGCTCGCGCACCGGCAGGAAGCCCATCAGCCGTCCCCAGGCCTGCCGTGCCGCCACCACCGTCTTCCAGTTGGCGATGGCGAGGTCGACGGGGGCGAGCGCCCGCGCCGACAGGATGGTGGCGGCGAGCATGACCCCGGCGGTCGCCTCCTCGCGCACCACCAGGAAGGCCCCGAGGGCGAGGATGCCGGACTGGAGCATCGTGCGCAGGAGGCGCGACGTGCTGCCGAAGCCGATGGCGAGGTCGGTGCTGGCCGCGGCGGCGTCGCGGTTGCGCCGGGCGCGCTCCTGCCACAGGGCGCTCATCGCGCCGCGCATGCCGAGCGCCGTGATCAGCGGCGCCGTGCGGTGGGTCATGTCGGTGAAGCTGCGCCGCTCCGTCGCCGCCCGCACCGCCGCGGCGGCCGGGCCGATGCTGGCCCAGTCCGTCAGCACGGTCAGGACCGCCAGGACGACCGCCCCGGCCGCGATCGTCGCCCCGATCCAGGGATGGAACAGGAAGCAGACCGCGACCGTGATGGGGACCCAGGGCAGGTCGAAGAAGGCGGTGAAGGCCGGGCCGGCGAGGAAGCCCCGCAGGGTGTCGAGGTCGCGCAGGGCCTGCGGGCCGTCGTCGGTGCGCGGCTGGGCGATGCCGCGCACGAGCAGCGTGCCGAACACCCTGTCGCCGAGGCGTTCGTCGACCAGGCGGCCGAACCGCGCCAGGATGCGGGCCCGCAGCACCTCGAACAGGCCCTGGACCAGGAACAGCATCGCGGCGATGCCGGCGAGTCCGACGAGGGTCGCGATGCTCCGGCTCGGCAGCACGCGATCGTAGACCTGGAGCATGAACAGCGGCGCGGTCAGCATCAGGGCGTTGATGAGGCCGCTCACCGCCGCCACCGTGATCAGGGCACCCCTGCCGGCCCGCACGGCGCCCCAGAACTCCCGCCTTCTCGCCCGGCGCCGGGCCTCGTCGTCGGTCACGCGCATCCCCCCTGCCGCACTCGCGAGAAAACCCCCGCCGGAGGCCGGCGGGGGGAGCGTTCGTCTCAGAGGCCGAGCAGGTGCAGGCCCGGTGTGCCGGCATGCCCGGCCTGATCGGCGTGATGCGCCTCGACCGGCTGGGCGTCGGCATGGCCGCCGAGATCGAGAGCGGCCACGCCGAGATCGAGGCCGGCCCCGCCCGACGCCTCCGCGCCGTCCGCCGCGTGAGCCGCCGGCAGCAGGTCGAGCACCTTGCCGACGAGCGCGTCCGCGCCGCCGGTGCCCGCCTCGGGGAAGGCGAGGCTGTCGCCGCCGAGGAGATGGATCCCGGCGAGGCTCGGCTGGTCGGCCGGAACGCCGATCGCGCTGACCTGGATCGCCTGGGCCGGCTGGGGCGACGGCGAGGCCACCGCGACGTCGGCGACCGGGTTCGGGGTGGTGGGACCGGCGCCGACCTCGATCAGGCCGTGATCCGCCGCTCCGCCGCCGGGGAGGCCGGTCACCGGGGCGAGCAGGCCGCCGAGCGGGGCGCCGGGCTGGCCGCCGCCGGCCGCGGCCCCGACGAGGTTCCCCGCCGCGCCGGCCACGGCGCCGACATCCGCCGCCACCTCGCCGAGCGAGGCCGGACCGTTGCCGCCGAGAACCTCGCCGGGGAGGTTGACGGCGTCGGTGACGAGGTTGCCCGGCTCGCCGAGATGGCCGAGGCCGACCGTCTCGCCGAGGTTGGTGAGGCCGTGCAGCGCATCGTTGAGGAGCGGCAGGTCGTGACCGATGGCCTCGATGCCGGCGTGCAGGTCGAGCACGGCGGTGTTGGCGACGTCGCCGACCGGTTGCAATACGCCGCCCTGGCCGAGCAGGTTGCCGCCGAGCCCGGTGCCGCTCCCGCCAAGGAGCCCCGTCACCGGTGCCAGGAGACCGCCGGTGCTCGTATCGCCGTCGGCGAGTCCGCCGGCGATGCCGGTCACGCCTTGCGCGAGGCCGCCCACGGCGCCGGTCACCGCGCCGAGATCGCTCAGGACCGGTGCCGCCGCGCCGAGCCCGCCGCCGCCCAGAACCTCGCCGGGGAGGTTGACGGCGTCGGTGACGAGGTTGCCCGGCTCGCCGAGATGGCCGAGGCCGACCGTCTCGCCGAGGTTGGTGAGGCCGTGCAGCGCGTCGTTGAGGAGCGGCAGGTCGTGACCGATGGCCTCGATGCCGGCGTGCAGGTCGAGCACGGCGGTGTTGGCGAGGTTGGACACCGGCGCCAGGACGCCGCCCGGCGAGAGCAGGCCGCCTCCGGCCGCCGCCGCACCTGTCACGCCGTCGAGGAGCGCGTCGGCTCCCGCCAGGACTTGGCCGAGATCACCGAGGACCGGCGTCGCGGAGGAGAGGCCGCCGCCGGTGAGCACCGCCCCGGGCAGGGCGAGAACGTCGGTGACGAGGTTGCCCGGCTCGCCGAGATGCCCGAGCCCGACCGACTCGCCCAGGGTGGTGAGGCCGTGGACCGGTCCGTTGAGGACGGGGATCTGGTGGCCGGCATTCTCCAGGGTGGCGTGGAGATCGAGCACCGTCTGGTTCAGCACCGGCGTGACCGCATCGAGCAGGCCGCCCTGGCCGACGACCCCGTTGCCGGCGGCGGGCGCCGCGGCCACGGCCTCGACGAGGCCCCCGGCCGCCCCGGCCACCGCACCCGCATCCGCCAGGGCCGGCGCGACGCCGCCGAGCGGGGCCGTACCGGCGGGGGGCGACGCGAGATCGGTGACGAGGTTGCCCGATTCGCCGAGATGGCCGAGGCCGATCGTCTCGCCGAGGTTGGTCAGGGCGTGCAGCGGACCGTTGAGCACGGCGACCTCGTGACCCGCGTTCTCGAGCTGGGCATGGGTGTCGAGGACGACGCCGTTCGCCACGTCGGCGAGGTTCTGCGGCAGGAGGGAGCCGGCCTCCGCCGGACCGGCATCGCCGAGCGTCGACTCGACCACGGCCGCGACGGGACCGAGGCCCGAGAGCTGCCCGGTCGACAGCGCCGTCGACGCGAGGAGGGCATCGGGACTGACCAGCCATTCGAGGCCGCGACCCAGCGGTTGCACGACGGAAGCCAAGGGAGATGAGGACATCGTCAGTTCCTGTTGGTTGCCATGATCGTCCACGGGCCATCGACCGCGTCGGTCGGCTGTCCTCGTGGTGATGCGGGATTGTGGGACGCCGACTATTCGGCGGGATACGATATGAGACCAGTATCAGCAGGCATGACCGAAGCGGAGAGACCACGCTATGCGAGAGTGCTCCAGATCTGGTAGCGACCGGATCGTGACGCGAACCAGTAGCGTCCGTGCTGGCCCGCCTCGCCATGCTCGGGAAAAGACGTTGCCAGCTTGCGCACGAAGCGTTCCGCCTGCTCACGGCCGTCGATGTCGTAAGCCAGAACGAATTCGTGCTCGTGCGGCTGCAATTCCCGCACATGGATGGCGTAACGCATTCGGTTCCTCCATCGCCAAGTTGCAACTTAGTATTTGAAGTCACAACCAGTGCGAGAAAGAACGGTTCACGGGGATGTTCCGCGTGGTTAAGGAAGGCCTAACGCACCTGCGACAACGCGATGTCCGGTGCGGGCCCCGGAGGATCGCTCCCCGTCGCGGCGCTCTCTCCGTCGGACGATTTCCGGTCGATCGCTCGGCGATCCCTGCGGGATCGCGGCGATTGCTGCGCCATCGCTTCAGGCGACCGCGAGCGGTCGCTTTCGCGATGCGGACACCGGCCTCGCTCTGCGCGCACGGGCTGGTGACACGATGTCCGGAACTGATCGTCCGAAATCCGTATCAGGGGGCGAGCCGGCATCCCGATGGCGCGAGGACGCCGCCGTCGGGGCGCTTCGACGGCGGCGGTCGGGATCGTTTCCGGCAGCACCTCGGAGGTCGTCGCAACCCGACGTCGCGCATCTCGGCGTCCGGCGGGGCCGGGAACGGACGGCCCCGCCGGACCGGCGTCAGAACTTCGATGTCCCGCCTTCGAAGGCCGTCACCTGTCCGGCGGGCTCGTAATGCTGTCCATCGAAGCGGAACACCTGCAGCGACTCGATCGGATAGATGTCGCGGCCGGCCCTGGTCGTCAGCGTGATCCCGGGCAGCAGGAGCCCGAGCGACACGTTGTCGAGGTTCTGCGCCGCCTCGATCATGCTCTTGCGCGTCGGCTCCGCCATGGTTTCAAGGACGTGCACCAGGGCCTCGCCGGTCAGGTAGCCGAGCATGCCGTTGGCATCGCCCTTCTCGAAGGGGGGACGCGCCGCGGCGTGCGTGTCGAGATACGCCCTCAGGCCCGGGCTCGGGGTCGCCGCGCCGGCCTGCTGCATGAACTGGCTGGTGAGGATCCCGCGGGCGTTCGCGACGCCGATCGGGCGCAGGGAGGTCTCGGAAGCGCCGATGTACGAGACCATGGTCGTCGGCTTCCAGCCGCTCTCCGTGGCGATGCGGACCGCCTGGGCGCTCTGGCGCGGCGAGGCGATCACCACGAGGGTGTCGGCGCCGGAGGTGCGCAGGTTGGTCATCTGGGTGTCGACGGTCGGGTCGGTCGACGTCACCGGCTGTTCGGCAACCAGGGTGATCTTCGAGCCCTCCGCCACCTTGACGAGGGCCGCGCGGAAGCTCTGGCCGGACTCGGTGTTGAGGTAGAGGAGACCGACCTTCGCCTCGGGCCTGTTCTCCTTGAGCCAGGCCACGAACGTCGCCGCCTCGACGGCGAAGGAGGGCACGAGGCCGACGGTCCAGCTCCGGCCGGCGGAGAGTTCGTGCACGCCCGAATACATGAACAGATTCGGCAGGCCGCGCTGATCGAGGTAGCGGGCGATCGCCTCGTTGTTCGGCGTGCCGACGACGCCGACGAGAGCGAAGACGCCGGAGCGCTCCTCCAGCCTGCGCACGTTGGTGAGCGTGCGCTGCGGATCGAAGCCGTCGTCCTGGACGACGAGTTCGATCGTGCGCGTCCTGCCGTCGCGCATCCTCACGCCGCCCGCGGCGTTGACGGCCGCTACCTTGAGCTTCAACCCCTCCGCGACCGCTCCGACCGCGGCGACGGGACCGGTCAGCGGTCCGCTCACGCCGAGCTTGATGCTGGTGTCCGTGAGGCCCTGGGCGGGCTTCCCGGTCGCCCCGGCGGGGAGCGCCACGAGGGTGGCCCACAGGGCCGCCGACCCGAGCAGGGTCCGTCTCTTCAGGGTGTGCATCGCCGCCATCCTCCCTCTCATGCGGTTTTCGATGGATCGCTCGGCGACTGCGTTGCAGTCGCTTTCGCGATGCGAAAATCGACTTCGCTCACGCGTGCGGAGCAAAGCTCCGCCGCGCGGGCTTGGATGCGGTTTTCGGAACTCATCGTCCGAAATCCGTATCAAGCGCCGGGGGCGATCGTCCCAGGCCGTGGTCCGCTCCGGCGGATCTGCGTGCTGCGGTCGCCGCCGCCCGTGCGGGCCGGCGCCGGAATGGCCGGCCCGGTCCCGGCGCGTCCCCGGGCACCGGCGGAGAGACCTGCGGAGAGCGTCCGCGCGAGGCCGGCCGCGCCGTCCCGGAACAGCAGCATCGCCACCAGGAGGCACAGGCCGTAGATCAGGCCGCCCGCGGCCGGGTTCATCTCCGAGGTCCATTCGGGAACGAAGACGACGAAGATGGCGCCGCCCAGAGCCCCCCACAGGCTCGTCGCCCCGCCGACGATCGAGCCGATCAGGATGTCGATCGACCGGGTGGCCAGAAAGGATTGCGGACTGATGTAGGCGTTGATGAGCGCATAGAGGCCGCCCCCCAGGCCGGCGAAGGCCGAGCTGACCAGGAAGGCCGCCAGACGGGCGCGGACGAGATCGACGCCGAGGCTCTCGGCCACGAGCGGGTTGTCCCGCAGCGCCCGCAGCGTCCGGCCGACGAAGCCGCCGACCAGCATCGCCATCACCAGCGCGCAGAGGCCGAAGCACGCGAGGCAGAGGAAGTAGAGCCAGACCTGCTGGCTCACCGGCAGCCACGCGGGCGCCGCGGGCGGCTCGAAGGAGAGGCCGGACACGCCGCCCGTGGCCGAGGGGAACTTCAGAAGGGCCTGCGGGACCAGCGAGGCGATCCCGAAGGTGACGATGCCGAGCTGCAGGCCGCCGAGCCGCAGGGCCGGCAGTCCGACGATCACCCCGACGAGGGCCGTCACCGCCGCCGCGGCGGGCAGCGTGACCAGGGGCGGAACCCCGGCGTGAACCGTGAGGATCGCGGTGGTGTAGGCGCCGCAGGCGAAGAAGGCTCCCTGCGCGAGGCACACCTGTCCCGCGTAGCCCAGGAGCAGGTTCAGCCCGAGGATCGCCAGGGCGTAGCTCAGCATCAGGCCCATCTGGAAGACCAGGAAGTCGGGCAGGGTGAACGGCGCGAGCACGAGCGCCGCCAGCGCGAGCGCGGACGCCGCCAGCCGGACGGCGGAGGAAGGGGGCCGGGTCATGCTCTCACCACCGAATGCTTTCCGAACAGCCCCGCCGGCCGCACGAGCAGCACCGCGAGGGTGAGCGCGATCGGCACGAGCAACCGGAGGTCGGCGCCGACGAAGGGCAGGAAGGTCGCGCTCACGCTCTCGGCGACGCCGATGACGAGGCCGCCGACGATCGCGCCGAGGGGCGACGTCCAGCCTCCGAGCGTCGCGGCCGCCAGCGCGTAGACGAGGACCGGCACCATCATCGCCGGCGCGAGGAACAGGCTCGGCGCGACCAGCACGGCGGCGACGAAGCCGATCGCGGCGGCGAGGCCCCAGCCCAGCATCAGCATGAACTCGACGCGGATCCCGACGAGGACGCTGTTCTCGCCCTCGAGCGCGGCCGCCCGGAGCGCGAGGCCGGTGCGGGTGAACCGCAGGAGGCCCCAGAGCGACACGGCCAGGACGACGAGGACGCCGACCGTCCCCAGCATCGATCCGGTCACGCGCCCGCCTCCGGCGAGGATCCAGGCCCGGTCCGGCATGAGCCGCGGGAAGGCGTGCTGTTCGGCGCCCCACACCAGCAGGCAGAGGGCCTGGAAGACCAGGAACAGGCCGAGCGTCGCGACCACGATCGTCTCCTGGGGCGCCTGCCAGATCGGCCGGATGCAGAGCGCGAACACCGCCGCGCCGAGGACGAAGGAGGCGATCAGGACGATCGGAATCCCGAGCGCGACCGGGACGCCCCAGGCGTCGAGCTGCCAGGCGAGATAGGCCGAGAACGTCGCCATCTCGCCCTGGCCGAAATTCACGATCCTCGTCGCGCGGTAGATCAGCGTCAGCGCGAGGGCGAGCGCCCCGTAGATCGCGCCGGCCGCCAGGCCGTCCAGGATCTGCTGCAGGAGAAGCGCCATGCTCAGGCTCCCAGATAGGCGCGCCGGACCGACGGATCGGCCAGCAGGTCGGCGGCGAGCCCCTGGCTCGCGATGACGCCGGCCTCCATCACGAAGGCCCGGTGCGCGATGCGGAGCGTGAGATCGGCGTTCTGCTCGACGATCAGGATCGTGGTGCCCTCCTCGGCGTTGAGCCGGGCGATCGAGGCGAACAGGTCCTGGACGATCGCGGGGGCGAGCCCGAGCGAGGGCTCGTCGCACATCAGCACCTTGGGCCGCGACATCAGGGCCCGCGCGAAGGCCAGCATCTGCTGCTCGCCGCCGCTCAGCGTGCCGGCCGCCTGCCGGCGCCGCTCGCGCAGCCGCGGGAAGGCCGCGTACCAGCGCTCGATGTCGCGCCCGATCTGCTCGCGCGACCGCACCGAGTGGGCGCCCAGGCGCAGGTTCTCCTCGACCGTGAAGTCGGCGAAGGTTCCGCGCCCCTGCGGGATGTGGGCGAGGCCCATCCGGACGCGGCGGGCCGGATCGAGGCCGAGCAGGTCGCACCCGTCGAGGGTGATGCGTCCCTCGGCCGGGATCACCCCCGACAGGGCCTTGAGGGTCGTCGTCTTGCCGGCGCCGTTGGCGCCGAGCAGCGCCACGATCGCGCCGCGCTCGACGGAGAAGCCGATCCCGTGCAGGACCCGCCGCGAGCCGTAGCCGGCGACCATGCCCTCGACCGACAGCATGGTCACGGCGCCCTCCCGAGATAGGCTTCGACGACGCGCGGATCCGCCTGGATCTGGGCGGGAGTGCCCTCGGCGAGGTTGCGGCCGAGGTGCAGCACCACGAGACGGCTGCACAGGCTCATCACCAGCCCCATGTGGTGCTCGACGAGCAGCACGCTCAGCGCGTGGGCCTCGCGCAGGCGGAGGATGAGGGCGCCGAACTCGGCCACCTCGCCGTGGGTCAGCCCGCCGGCGGGCTCGTCGAGCAGCAGCATCCTGGGGCGGGCGGCCAGGGCGCGGGCGATCTCGACCCGCTTGAGGGTGGCGTAGGGAAGGGCCGAGACCGGCATGCCGGCGACCGCTGCGAGCCCGAGATCGTCGAGGATCTCGCCGCACTCGGCCCGCATGCGCGCCTCCGCCCGGGCGCTGCGACGCGGGGCCGCCAGCATGGCCAGCACCGAGCCGCCCTGGCGATGCTGGGCGCCCAGCATCACGTTCTCCAGCACCGACATCCCGCCGTAGAGGCCGACGTTCTGGAAGGTGCGCGCGATGCCGGCGGCGATGATGCGCCGCCGCGGCAGCCGGTCGATGCGGGCGTCGCCGAGACGGATGGTGCCGGAGTGGATGTCGTAGAGCCGGGTCACGCAGTTGAACAGCGTGGTCTTCCCCGCCCCGTTCGGCCCGATCAACCCGCAGATCTCGCCCGCATCGAGGTGCAGGTTGACGTCCGACAGGGCGCGCACGCCGCCGAAGCGGACCGACACCGCCTCGACGGCGAGCAACGGTTCGCTTGCCCGCGCGCCCGGGCGCTCGGAACTCGGCATGTCGTCCTCCCGTGAAGGCACCGATGCTGTGCCGGTGCTCGCTGACGGAACATTTCCTCGCGTATCGCGTGCGGGCACGCGGTTCTTGCCGGCCCTGCGCCACCGGCCGGCGGCCGGGAGGGGCTATCCGCTCGGTCGATCCATCCCGTGCGGAACCGCGACGCCGAGTTCCGAGGCGAGCGCCGTCAGCCGGGCCACGGTCCCGCGCACGAGGGGAATCCCTCCCGCCGACCGCTCCCCGGCGGTCGCGTATCCGCGCTCGCCGGGGAGCCGGACGGCGTCGGCGCCGATCGCCGGCGGGAGGCCCGCGATGGCGTCGCGAAGCCGTTCCATCGCCTCGAGGAAGGCGTCCGCGGGGCCGAAGGCGCCCGGATCGACGGCGATCACCGTGCCGTTGAAGCCCGGGGTTCCGCCGCCCGACAGGGCGGCGGCGATGATCGGACTGCCGGCGAGCACGCTCGCGAGGACCTCGATCATCAGGGACAGGCCGGACCCCTTCGGTCCGGCCATCGGGAGGACCGCCGCGACCTGCCCGGGGTCGGTCGTGACGGCGCCGTCCCGGTCGACGCCCCAGCCGGCGGGGATCGGGCGGCCGGCATCCCTGGCGGCCATGATCTTGCCGAGGGCCACGGCGGCGGTGGACATGTCGAGCAGGAACGGGAGGATGCCGGAACCGACGGGCGCGGCGATCGCCAGCGGGTTGGTGGACACCCCCTCGGCGCGCGCGCCGTGGTAGATCATCAGGGGCTTGGACGCGGTGAAGACCAGGCCGACCTTGCCGTTCCGGGCGAGGGCCTCGGCGAAGTAGCCGATCGCACCGGCATGGGTGGTGCCGCGCACCGCACACCAGCCGACGCCGCTCGCATCCGCGAGGTCGGACGCCCTGGCGACGGCCCGCGTCATCACCGTCGCCGCCGGCACCCGATCCGCGTCGAGAACCGCGACGGCGCCGCGCTCGACCGAGAACCGTGCCGCTCCCTCCGGTTGTATCAGCCCCTGCCGGACCATCTCGACGTAGCGGGGAATGCGCAGCACCCCGTGCGAATCCGCCCCGCGCAGGTTCGCCCAGACGAGCAGGTCGGCGGTGTCCGCGGCCTGCCCGGACGTGAAGCCGCCGGCCCGGAGCAGCGCGGCCGCGAAGCTCCGGAGGATGCCGGCCTCGATGCGGGACGGGCCGCCTCGTTCGTCGGTCATCGTCAGGCTCCCAGCGGCGACGGGAAGAACTTGTCGAGCCATCCCTTGATCAGGACCTTCGTCCGCGGGGCATCCTGCTCGGAGAGCGGGAAGTGGGACGTCCCGGTGATCAGCATCAGTTCGGCCGGGGCCCCGGCCTTCTCGAACATCCGGATCGACTGCTCGGTCGGCGTGATCCCGTCGTTCGCGGTGTGGAAGAACAGGGCCGGCCGCGGCGCGATGTTGTCGACGACGTCATCGGCGCGGAAGTTGTACATGCTCCAGGCGGTCTCGACCGGGATCTCCATGATCGCCTTCGGGGACAGGTTGCGCCGCAGCGGCTCCGGGATCGGCACGGCGTCGAAGCGCGAGATCCAGAGGCTCTCGCCGGTCTCCTCCTTCTGGCGCCGCCCCTTCTCGAGGAGGCCGGTGAAGCGCGCCCAGGCCTCGGGCGTGGGGTGCTGCCCGCGGAACTTGCGCTCGCCGTCGCCCCAGCCGCAGGACGAGATCACGCAGGCGAAGCGCTCGTCGATGCCGGCCGAGTAGACCGCGACGGCGGCGCCGAACGAGTGGCCGACGACGCCGATGCGGGCCGGATCGACCTCCGCGCGGCCGGCCAGGAAGGTGAGGGCGTTCTTCGCGTCGGCGACCTGATCGAAGCAGCGCACCTGCGCCCGCTCGCCCTCGCTCTCGCCGCAGCAGCGGAAGTCGAAGCGCAGGGCGACGTAGCCCATCGCCTCGAGCATCCGGGCCTGGATCTCGGCGTGGGACTCGTCCTTCGAGCCGACGAAGCCGTGGAGCACGATGAAGCCCGGGAGGCGCTGGCCGGCGGCGCGGCCGTCCGGCACGTGCAGCACGCCGGACAGCGTCAGGCCGTCGGACTGGAACGTCAGTGTCTCTTGCATGGGACGATCCTCGGCGCGGGGTCAGTGGATCTTCGCGAACGGGAAGTGGAATTCCCGCCATTCCAGCGGAGCGGGCGTTCCCCAGACGTTCATCTGGCGCACGTTGCCGGGCCGCTCGAGATTGGTGATGACGTTCGGCTCGAAGGTGGCGTCGTCGGCCACCGAGGACATCGGCCCGGAGCACTCGATCATCGCGCCGCTGGCGTCGGTGTAGTAGGCGTAGGTGTTGTCGCCGGGCCGGTGCCGGCCGGGGCCCCACATCATCTGCTTGTCGAAGCGGTCCAGGATGTCGCCGAGCTTCAGGTAGTCGTTGAACTCGGGGAACTCGAACGAGTAGTGGTGGAGGCCGACGTCGCCCTTCACGACGCCGACAATATGATGCTGGCGGTTGCCGCCGTGCATCCAGCTCAGGCTGTCGTTGATGAGGCGCTCCGACAGTTGCAGCCCGCCGATCGCCGTGAGCTGGCGCCGCGTCGCCTCCGGATCCGGCGTCATCAGGTTGATGTGATCGAGGCGGGATGGCCCGACCCCGACGGTCGGGTAGCGCCGGTCGGTGATCCGGTCGGGGATCGGCGTGTGGATCTCGAAGCGCAGTCCCTCCGGCGTCGCGAAGGTCACGCCCGCCTCGATGCAGTCGAGGCTCGGCGCGGTCGAGAGGATCCGGCAGCCCGCGCCTTCCACCCGCGACGCCGCCTCGCGGACCGCGTCCGCGCCGAGCGCCTCCAGGCCGATCGTGTGGGTGCAGTTCCGGTCCGCCTGGAGGAGCACCAGTTCGGCGTCACGCCCGTTCGAGCTCAGCCAGGTCTGGCGCTCGTCCCTGCGCCGAACGCGCAACCCGAGGATCTCGGTGGCATCCCGGACGACCGACCGCATGTCGGTGACGCAGATCTTCACGTGCCCAACGGCGTGGACCAAGAACGCCATGCCAGCCTCCCCGTCGATTTTCTGAGTTGTCGCAGCCTACCGGCGGACGAGCCGGCACGCAAGAGATTTTCGATATTTTCTAGGTTTTCGAAAAACACCCAACGGGCAGGAATTCCGGGCGGCCGCGGCCCGGCGGCGCCCCCGGGAGGGCGCGCCCGTTTCCGGGGCGCCGGCCTAGTCCGCGGACGGGTGGGGCCGCTCGTCCTCGACCGGATTGGTCAGGGTGCCGATCCGGTCGATCTCGACCTCGACCACGTCGCCGGGGACGAGGAACTCGGGCGGGTTTCGCGTCGAGCCGAAGCCGGTCGGGGTTCCGGTGACGATGACGTCCCCCGCCACGAGGGGCGTGAAGGTGGAGACGTAGGCGATGAGCGCCGGGATGCCGAACATCATCCGGGCCGTGTCGGCCCTCTGCTTGGTGACGCCGTTCACGCGCGTCTCCAGCTTCAGTCCGGTCGGATCCGGAACCTCGCTGCTGCAGACCATCCAGGGACCGAAGCCGCCGGTCCGGAAGAAGTTCTTCCCCGCGGTGAACTGGCTCGAATGCTTCTGCCAGTCGCGGACCGTTCCGTCATTGTAGCAGGAATAGCCAGCGACATGCGACAGGGCGCGGTCCTCCGGTATCCGCCGTCCGCCCCTGCCGATGATGACGGCCAGCTCGCCCTCGAAGTCGAGTCTGGTGCTTTCCGGAGGGCGGAGCAGCGGTGCCCCGTGGCCGACTTGCGAGGCCGCGAGTCTCAGGAACAGCAGCGGTCGAGGCGGAGGGGGCCGCGGCCGACTCCCCGTCGTCGAGGTAGTTGACCGCGACGCACACGATCTTGGACGGCGAGGGAATCGGCGGCAGCAGGCGAACCGCCGCGAGGTCGAGATCCGTCTCTCCGGTCGCCTCGTACCCGAGATCGGGGAACCTGCCCTCGATGTAGCTGCGAAGGTCGGGATGGCGGTCCCCGACCCGCACTCCCAGGTCGGTGATCCTCCCGCCGGCGAGCACTCCGTAGGATCGGCGTCCGGCATGGATGAAGCTCACGAAGCGCATGGCTACGGCCCTCGCAATTTCGAAATACCGTAGCGCGGGTCGGGTCGGGCGCCAACCGGCTCGTGCGGGAAAGTTCCCTTGCGTTGCAGGGTTCTGCCCGCCGTTTCACCGCGTCCAGGGGTTGTGCGTTTCGAAAATCTTGCTAGCTTTCCGGATGCCGAGCGCGCGATCGCGGTGGGACGGGTGGTGGACGCAGGCGCCCGTCCCCGGCCGCGGCCCTGAAGGATGACGACAAGATGGTGGGCACTCGGAAAAGTCTCGGCGAGACGAGGGCCGGCGATGTCCTGCAACGGCTGCGCCTCGACATCGTCAGCTGCGTGCTGAAACCGGGCTCCCGGTTGCGGTTCGAGAGCCTCAAGGTGATGTACGCGGTCAGCTTCTCGACCTTGCGGGAAGCCCTGTCGCGGCTCGTGGCCGAAGGTCTGGTGATCGCCGAGGGGCAGCGCGGCTTCGTCGTCGCGCCCCTCTCCCTCGCCGACCTGCAGGATCTCACCGACGTCCGCGTCCTGATCGAGCGCGAAGCGTTGCGCCTCGCCATCGGCCGCGGCGACGACGGCTGGGAAGCCACCGTGCTCGGCGCCTATCACCGGATGAGCCGTCTCCAGGACCGGCTCGGGGCGGAGTACTACCTCTCGGACGAGTGGGCGACGCTGCACGGCGACTTCCACTTCGCGCTGGTGTCCGCCTGCGCTTCGCCGAATCTCATCGAGATACGCCACAAGCTCTATCATCAGGCGCACCGCTACCGGCGCATGTCGTCGCAGTTCCGTCGCAAGTGGCGGGAGAAGGACGTCGAGCACCGGACCCTCATGGAGGCTGTGCTGGCCCGCGATCCCGAGCGCTCGGCGAGTCTGATCGAGCGTCACATCCGGGAGACGACGGAGAACCTCGTGAACTGCGCCGGGCACTTGTTCGAGCCCGAGGCTTCCGCGGGCCGAGGCGGAGCCGTCGCGGCCGAGTAGCGGGCCGCTCGCCCGGAGCGGGCCCGGGCGGCCTCGAAAGGACCCGGCCCCGGGACCGCGCATCGCGGAAAGGGCGGTCCGAGGATCCGCCCCTCGACGGTCACGCGGAGGCGGGCGCGCTCCGGTCCGTGGTCGCCCCGATCAGCACGAAGGCGACGGTCGCGGGCTTGTCGCTCTTGTTGCGCCAGGCGTGCCGCGTGCCGTTCTGAACGACGGTGTCGTGCGTCCGCAGGTGCACCGTCTCCTCATCGAGTTCGAGCCAGATCTCGCCGTCGAGGACGATCCCGTAATCGACCGTCGGCGTGGTGTGCACCCCGGGATGATCCGCCTCGAACGTCTCGGCCAGACCCGGGGAGATCGCGACGAACTCGGCTCCGGCCCGTTGCGGGTCGAAACCGGGCGCGTCTCTCACCCGGTCCGGCGGGAAGGTGACGACCAGGAACCGGGTCTCGCCGGGTCCCGGCAGCAGGCTCGGTACGGTCGCGGCCTCCCTCGGCTGGTCCTCGAGGCCGGGCGCCGCGGCCGTCGCCCAGAGGGGCGTCGACACGAAGCCGGGCGTGTGGACCGCCCGGCTCACGCATGGGGAGGGGCCGTCACGGCCGGCAACGGATCGCCCTTCGGTCGTCCTCGCGGTGACGATGCGCCTGATGTCCATCGCAGTCTCTCGCTTCGAGCAGGAAGATGCCGGGGCGCGTTGCGCCCCGGACCCGGCGTTCAGTTCGGGTGGATGACGAAGTTGGAGAAGCCGCCGTCGCGGTTCGCGATGCCGGAGAGAACCCGGTTGACCTCGGAGAGCGGGAAGCTCTGCGTCTCGAACACGGACAGGTCCAGCAGGCCGCTCCGCGCCAGCGAGGCCAGTTGCCGGCCCTCCTCGGTGGTGAACCAGACCGAGCCGCACAGGCGCATGTTGTTGTCCATCAACCAGTGGACGTCCACGCCGACCGGCCCCGCGATCGCCCCGATGTTCACCGTCGTCGCGCCCCGGCGCATCGCGCGCATCGCGTCGAGGAAGGTCTCGTGCCGCGCGCCAGGGCCGAGGCAGTCGATGAACGCGTCCACGCCGCCGTCGCTGCGCGCCTTGGCCCAGTCGGCGATCGAGCCGTCGTCGAGCGCGAAGACCTCGATCCGGTCCGGCGCCAGCGCCTTCACGCGGTCCAGAAGAGCGCGATTGCGGCCCGTGCCCAGGATCCGCTCGACGCCCAGGGCGAGGGCCAGCAGCGCGCATCCGAGGCCGAGGGTGCCGCTGATGCCGTTGATCAGGATCGTGTCGCCGGGACCCGCCTTCGCCTTCCGCAGCGCCGCGTAGGCCGTGCCGATGTAGCCGAACCGCGCCCCCTGATCGAAGGTCACGGTGTCGGGCAGGCAGACGATCGCCGATGCCGGGGCGACCATGTACTGCGCCATGCCGCCGTTCGGATAGTCGGCGAAGGTTTGCAGCGCGTTCGGGCTGAAGCCGAAATAGCCCTGGAACGCGTAGTGCCGGCACGAGATCGGATCGCCGCCCCGGCAGTGCCGGCAGGTTCCGCAGGAGCGCCCGGGATTGACGTAGACCCGCTCGCCGACCCTGAGGCCGTAGGTCTGGCTGCCGACGGCGGCGATCTCGCCGCTCGGGTCGAGACCGAACACGGCGGGCAACGGGGGAAGAGGCAGTTCGGGAAACCAGGTCGTCCAGTTTCTCAGGATGTTTCCGAGGTTCGGCACGATGCCGCAGGCGCGCACCCGGACCAGAACATCGAGAGGTCCCGGCGTCGGAGTCGGGATGGTCTCGAGAATGAGATCGCCGCCGACCGCATGCATGCGGGCGGCACGCATTGTTTCAGGTATCGTCATCTCCGGCTCCTCCCGTTTGAGCTCAGTTCGTTGCCGCCTCCGGACGGGCGTTCGATGAGGCTCGACGCTCGATCCGCGCGTTCTGGTTCTTGGGTATCGGTTCCTAGATACCGGTTCTTTGAGTATCAGCCGTCATCCCCCGGTGGGCGGATCGACGGCCCGGGCTCGGCGGTCCACCTCCGGCCGGCCGCGGTTCCGAGCGTCGTCAGGCGCGAAGAGGTGAGCCATCGATCTGCCGACCTGCCCGAACATGGCGGCACCCGTCCCGGACGCCCCGGTGATCACGTCGCGGCGTCCACCGTGCATGATCCATATTTTCGAAAATTTGGCAAGCAGGCCGGCCGGGCCACGGGTGGTTTTGTTCGCGCAGACGGTCGGGCCGTCCTCACGCGGGCTCCGCCCCGCGCCGAGCCTGTTCTCCTTCCAGAGTGGGGGATACGTTCGGCGACGAGGCCGCGGCCGCC
Organism: Methylobacterium frigidaeris; assembly: GCA_036946295.1. Lineage (GTDB taxonomy): Bacteria > Pseudomonadota > Alphaproteobacteria > Rhizobiales > Beijerinckiaceae > Methylobacterium > Methylobacterium frigidaeris_A. The sequence goes on from JAQIJK010000002.1 coordinate 122,384, forward strand.
GGGGCGGAGCGGGCGAAACGAGCGCGGCCGTGCCTGCTCGCGGCCGCGACGGCGATTCTGTTCCTATAATTTCGAAAATGAAGCGCCCATTCGTGTCCACGCCGGTCGGGGCCTGTCGTGGGTCGCCACCATTCGGCCCCGGGCATCCCCGGAGTGGCGGCGGCGGTGCGGGCACCCGCCCGCGCCGGACACGAGGGGACGGCCGATCTCGTCGTGCTTCGTCGAGCCGGTCGTCTCATGCGGTTTCCGACTGATCGCTTCGCGATGCGGAAACCAGCTTCGCTCTGCGCCGCGCGGGCTGGTGACACGATGTCCGGAACTGATCGTCCGGAAATCGTGTCATCAGGGCCCGACTGCCTCGGGTGCCGGTCGGTCCTCGCCCTCGTCCGGGCCCGGAAACGGGTGAGGCCGAGGTCCCCTCCCTGGAGGACGGCTGGCTGGCGGCATCGGAATCCGGGCGCCGAGGATCCCGGCGCATCCGGGCGTCACGGCCCGTCTCCCGACGGGACGTCGCCGAACCGCCACGCGCCCGTCCCGAGGCGGGGGGCCGCGCCGCCGAGGGCCAGGGCACTGCGGGAGAAGGTGATGGGCGTGCGCAGGCCCGGGATTCCCTCCGGCTCGATCACGAGGCCGCGGGCGGCCACCTGCGGGTCGTGCAGCGCCTCGGCCACGGTGTTGATCGGCCCGCCGGGGACGCCGGCGGCATCGAGGGCCGCGATGAGGCTCTCCCGCGTCTGCAGCACCGTTCGGCCCTCGATGAGCGCGCACAGCGCGGTGCGGTTCTCCACCCGCCGCGGATTCGTCGCGAAGGCGGGCTCCCGCGCGAGTTCCGGAAGATCCAGAACCCTGCACAGAGCCGCGAACTGGCGGTCGTTGCCGCAGGCGATGATCAGATGTCCGTCCGAGGCCCGGAAAGCCTGATACGGGACGATGTTGGGGTGGGCATTGCCCATCCGGCGGGGGACGCCTCCCCCGGCCAGGAAGTTCATCGCCTGATTCGCCAGCACCGCGACCCCGCTGTCGAGCAGGGACAGGTCGACGTGCTGGCCGAGCCCCGAGCGTTCCCGCTCGGCGAGCGCCGCCTGGATGCCGACGACGCCGTAGAGGCCGGTGAAGATGTCGATCCAGGCGACGCCGACCTTCTGCGGCTCGCCGCCGGGGTCCCCCGTCAGATCCATGATCCCGCACAGGCCCTGGATCAGGAAGTCGTAGCCGGGTCTCGCGGAGCGCGGCCCGCTCTGGCCGAAGCCGGTCACGGAGGCGTAGACGACGCGCGGATTCAGCGCGGCGACGCCGGCGTAGTCGAGGCCGAACTTCGCGAGGCCGCCGACCTTGAAGTTCTCGATCAGCACGTCGGCCGATCCGATCAGGTGCTTGAGGCGCGCGAGATCGTCCGGGTCGCGGAAGTCGCAGGTGACGGACGTCTTGCCGCGATTGGCCGCGTGGAAATAGGCCGCCGCCACCTCGGGATCCCCGGAGGCGTCCGGCCGTTCGACGAAGGGCGGCCCCCAGAGCCGGGTGTCGTCGCCCTCGGGGCTCTCGACCTTGATCACCGTCGCGCCGAGATCGGCCAGAGTCTGGCCGATCCAGGGACCGGCCAGGATGCGGGCGATCTCGACCACCTTCAGGCCGTGCAGGGGCGGGAGGCCGTTCGGCGCTGCCGTTCCGTTCATGACCGCGCGCTCCTCTCGATCAGAAGGCGGACAGGTCGGTCTGCGCCCGGCCGAGGATCAGGGCGTGGACGTCGTGGGTGCCCTCGTAGGTGTTCACCGTCTCGAGGTTCTGGGCGTGGCGCATCACGTGGTACTCGATCTGGATGCCATTGCCGCCGTGCATGTCGCGGGCCTCGCGGGCGATGGCCAGCGCCTTGCCGCAATTGTTGCGCTTGACCAGGGAGACCATTTCCGGCGCGAAGCGGTGCTCGTCCATCAGGCGGCCGACGCGCAGGCTGGCCTGCAACCCCAGGGCGATCTCGGTCTGCATGTCGGCGAGCTTCCTCTGGTAGAGCTGGGTCGCCGCGAGAGGGCGGCCGAACTGCCTGCGGTCGAGGCCGTACTGGCGGGCGCGCCGCCAGCAATCCTCCGCCGCACCCATGGCCCCCCAGGAGATGCCGTAGCGCGCCCGGTTCAGGCAGCCGAACGGGCCGCCCATCCCCGAGACCTCCGGCAGCAGCGCCCCCTCGCCGACCTCGACGCCGTCCATGACGATCTCGCCGGTCACCGAGGCCCGCAGGGAGAGCTTGCCGGCGATCTTCGGGGCGGACAGGCCCTTCATCCCCTTCTCGAGGACGAAGCCCCGCACCTTGCCGCCGTGGGCGGCCGAGGTCGCCCACACCACGAAGACGTCGGCGATCGGCGAGTTGGAGATCCACATCTTGGTGCCGGTCAGGCGATACCCGCCGTCGATGCGGACCGCCCTCGTCGTCATGCCGCCCGGATCCGAGCCCGCATCCGGTTCGGTGAGGCCGAAGCAGCCGATCCACTCGCCGGAGGCGAGCTTCGGCAGATACCGGCGCCGCTGCTCCTCCGAGCCGTAGGCGTAGATCGGGTACATCACCAGCGACGACTGCACGCTCATCATCGAGCGGTAGCCGGAATCGACCCGCTCGACCTCGCGCGCGACGAGGCCGTAGGCGACGTAGGACGCGCCGGCGCCGCCATACTCCTCGGGGATCGACACGCCGAGGAGACCGGCCGCGCCGAGTTCCCGGAAGATGCCGGGATCCGTCCGCTCCTCCATGTAGTCCGCCTCGATCCGCGGCATCAGCGTCCCCGCGGCGAAGGCGGCCGCGGAGTCGCGGATCATCCGCTCCTCCTCGGTGAGCTGATCGTCGAGGAGGAACGGATCCGACCAGGCGAAGGCCGTCCGGCTCTGCGGGCGGGATCCGGGAGCGGGGGTGGTGGGCATGGCGCGTCCTCCGTGGCCGAAAAGGCATGCTGATGGACCGCGTCTAGAGGAGGAGGCTCCCCGGGGTGAAACCCGGTTTGCACGTATGAATATGCCTGTTACGCATAGTCGGTGACCCGCCCGCGCCGCTTCCTGCCCTCCCTCAGCCTGCTCTCCGCCTTCGAGGCGGTCCTGCGGAGCGGGTCGACCGCCGCCGCAGCCCGCGAGCTCCACCTCTCCCAGGGAGCGGTCAGCCGGCTGGTCCAGAACCTCGAACAGCAGCTCGGCCGGCCACTCTTCGAGCGGCAGAGGCGCCGGCTCGTCCCGACCGAGGCCGCCCGCGCCTACGGGCGCGACGTGACCCGGGCCCTCGATCTGATCCAGCGCGGCAGCATGGAGTTCGTCGCCAATCCGGGCGGCGGCGTCCTGTCCCTCGCGATCCTGCCGGCCTTCGGCGCCCGCTGGCTCGCGCCGCGGCTCGGGCGCTTCGCGCTGTCGCATCCCGGCATCACGATCAATCTCGCGACGCGCCTCAAGCGCTTCAACTTCGCGGCGGAAGGCTTCGACGCGGCGATCCACTTCGGCACCGACGACTGGCGGGAGGCCGGGCACATGAAGCTGTTCGACGAGCGCCTGACGGCCTGCATCGCGCCGGAGCTGCTCGGGGCCCACCCGGTCGCGGAGGCGCGGGACGTGTGCGGCCTGCCCCTTCTTCGGATCGAGACCCGCCCCGCGGCGTGGGATCTCTGGTTCGCGGCCCAGGGCGGCACGGCGCCCGGCGGCGGCGGGATGCTCTTCGACCAGTTCGCTCCGATGATCCAGGCCGCCGCCGCGGGGCTCGGCGTCGCCCTGCTCCCGGACTATCTCGCGGAGCCGGAGCTCGCCGACGGACGGCTGCTGCCGCTGCTGCGCCCGTGCGTCGAGGGAACGGGCGCCTACTGGCTCGTCTGGCCGGCGACCCGCGCCAACTACCCGCCGCTCAAGGCGCTGCGCACCTGGCTCGGCAACGAGCTGGGCGCATCGCAACCCGGCACGGCGGCCCTCCCGGCACCGGCCGCCAGATCGGCGCGGCCGGCAGGCCGCGATCGCTGAAGACGATGCAGGTCGGGCTTCCGGTCCGCGCCACCGTCACGCCTGCCGAGAGGGCTCCCGTGCCGGGATCGCGCGTGAAGCGCACGATCGTGTCGCTGTCCTCGTTGGCCACGAAGAGGTGAAGGCCGGCCGGGTCCTGCGCGAAGAAGCGCGGCGTCTCGCCCTGCGTGCCGGTCCAGCCGACGGAGCGCAGCCGCCCGCTGCCGGGCTCGACCGCGAACGCCGCGACCGAGTCGTGCCCCCGGTTGGTCGCGTAGACGAAGCGGCCGTCCGGCGAGACCTCGATCTCGGCGGCCCGGCTGAAGCCGAGGAAGTCGTCCGGCAGCGCCGGGAGTTCCTGGATCGGGCGCAGCGCGCCGCTGCCGGGCTCGTAGCGGCAGGCCATCACGGTCGAGGACAGCTCGTTCACCACGTAGGCGTAGGGACTGCTCGGATGAAACGCGATGTGGCGCGGCCCCTCGCCCTCCCGCGTCGCGGCGGGCCGCTCCGCGGCGGGGTGGAGCTTCCCCTCCCCGTCGAGGCGATAGGAGAGGATCAGGTCGAGCCCCTTGTCGGGGACGGCGACGAAGCGGCCGGCGGGATCGAACTGGACCTGATGCGGCTTCGCGAACGGCTGCTCGACCCGGTGCGGGCCGACCCTGCCGGAGATGGGGACGTGATCGACCACCTCGCCCAGCGCGCCGTCGGGGCCGAGGGCGAGCACGGCGAGACCCGAGACGAAGCCGTCGCGCGTGACGTGGTTGGCGACCAGGAGGTGTCGTCCGGACGGGTCGACGACGAGGTGGACCGGGTTCCTGCCCCGGCAGGACGCCTGGTTGACGAAGCTCAGGCGCCCGTCCGCGGCATCGACCCGGAAGGCGCTCACCTCGCCCGCGTCGCCATGCACGGTGTAGAGCATGCGCCGCCCGTGGTCGAAGGCGAGGAAGGACGGGTTCGTCAACCCGTCGAGCAGCTGGATCCGCTCCCAGGCGCTGCCGTCGTCCGGGACCCGGTAGACCGCGATGCCGTCCCCGCGGGCGTTGCGCGCCCGGGTCGTGCGGCAACCGACATAGGCGAGAGCGGCCCGGGAACGCGGGCGGGCCGGGCTGGATCGGGGCGTCATCGGCAGATCCTCCATGGGCATCGTCGAGGAGGCGGCGTGCGCCGTCCGGGGCGGGGCGGCCAGCAGGCCGGCGGCCATCAGGGCGAGCGCGGCGCGCCGGGGCACCGCCCGCGCGTCCCGGCCCCCGGCCGGGTGCTCGATCATCGTCTCCTCCCCGATATGCTTTTTATCATCATAAACCACGTGTTTCGACGTCCCGCAAGCGGCGAGGTGGACGGAGTGCCGCCCGGAAGGCACAGGAGGCGGGAGAATTCGTCGATGGATGCGCCCCGATGCCGAGGCCCAGTCTCGTTCCGCAGGTGACCGCACTGATCCTGGAGCAGATCCGCGACGGCCGGCTGGTGCCGGGCCAGCGCCTGCCGAGTCAGGTGCTGGCGGACGGCTTCCGCCTCTCGCGTGCGCCGGTCACCGCGGCTCTGAGGGCGCTGGAGGAGCGGGGGCCCTCGTCCGCTCCGAGCCGAACCGCGGCTACTTCCTCGCCGACGACGCGCCGCGCCTGCTCCAGGACGGCGCGCCCGAGCAGGCCGCCGCGGAGACGGAGGACGCCCTCTACCTCCGCATCGCCGAGGATCGCCTGGAGGGCCGCCTGTCGGACCGGATCAGCGAGGCGGAGCTGATGCGGCTCTACGAGGTGCCCCGCCTGCGGCTGGCCAAGATCCTCTACCGGATCGCCGAGGAGGGCTGGGCCGAGCGGCTTCCCGGCAACGGCTGGGCCTTCCGTCCGATGCTCACCTCCCGGGAATCCTACGAGCAGTCCTACCGGTTCCGGGCCGCGATCGAGTCGGAGGCCCTGCGCCAGCCCGGCTACGCGATCGACGCCGCGGCGTTCGCCGCCGCCCGCGAGGAGCAGTCCTTCATCGAGCGCGAGGGCTGCCGGACGATGGCGCGCGCCGACCTGTTCCGGGCCAACGCCGCGTTCCACGAGATGCTGGTCGCCGGCTCGGGCAACGAGTTCTTCCTCGAATCGCTCCGGCGGGTGAACCGGCTGCGGCGGCTGATCGAGTACCGGGTCACGCTCGACCGGAGCCGCCTGCCGCGCCAGTCGCGCGAGCACCTCACGATCCTCGACCTGCTCGGCCAGGGCCAGCGCGAGGCCGCCGCGGTCTTCCTGCGCCAGCACATCCTGGGCGCGAGCGCGATCAAGAGTCCGCAACTGGCCGGGTGATCGGATCCGAATTGCATTTAAAGATCATATAATGTAGTAACCCGCATCGCCGTCCACGGGCCGCCCAGAGCCTGACCCGGCCCGTCCCCAGAGGATCGACTCCCAGAGGAGGAAACGACGATGCAGGCCCCCGACATGGCGGCGCTGGAGCGCTCGACCACGCGCAAGGTGTTCTGGCGCATCATCCCCTACACCTTCGTGCTCTACGTGATCTCGTACCTGGACCGGGCCAATCTCGGCTACGCGGCGCTCCAGATGAACAGGGAGCTCGCGCTCACCAGCGAGGCGTTCGGCTTCGCGGCGGGCATCTTCTTCATCGGCTACTTCCTGTTCGAGGTGCCGAGCAACGTGGCGCTCGACAGGTTCGGCGCCCGCGCCTGGATCTCCCGGATCCTGATCACCTGGGGCATCATCGCGACGCTCACCGCCTTCGTGCAGAACGCGACGCAGCTCTACATCCTGCGCTTCCTGCTCGGCGTCGCCGAGGCCGGTTTCTTTCCCGGCATCATCATCTACCTGACCTACTGGTTCCGGGCGAAGGAGCAGGCCACGACGGTCGCCTTCTTCACCGCGGCGATCCCCGTCTCCTACCTGCTCGGCGCCCCGCTCTCGACCTGGATCATGGACCACTTCTCCGGGTTCGGCCTGTCGGGCTGGCGCTGGATGCTGCTCCTGGAAGGTCTGCCGGCGGTGATCGCCGGGCTGCTCAACTACTTCATCATGACCGACAGGCCCGAGCAGGCGCGCTGGCTCAAGCCGGCGGAGCGCGACTGGCTCGTGGGAGAGCTGCGCAAGGACCAGGCGGCCCGGCGCGACGCGAAGCATCTCGGCCTGTGGGCGGCCATCACCAACCCGAAGGTGCTGTTCCTCTCCGGCGTCTACTTCATCTACCAGGTCGGCAACCTCGGCATCGGCATGTGGATGCCGCAGATCATCAAGGGCATGTCGAGCGGCCTCACCAACTTCCAGGTCGGCCTGATCGCGATGATCCCCTACGCCTTCGCGACCGTCGCGATGGTGCTGTGGTCGAAGAACTCCGACCGGACGGGCGAGCGCCAGAAGCACACCGCCCTTCCGCTGCTGGTGGGCGCCGCCGCCCTCGCCGCGACCGGCCTCGCCGTCAGCCCGGCCGCCGCGCTCGCCCTGATCTCGATCGCGCTCGCCGGGATCTACGCCTTCAAGTCGCCGTTCTGGTCGCTGCCGGGGCTGTTCCTCACCCGCTCGACCGCGGCCGTGTCGATCGCCGCCATCAACTCGATCGGCAATCTTGGCGGCTTCGCCGGCCCCTACGCCATCGGCTACATCAAGGACTGGACCGGCAGCGCCCTCGGCGGCCTGCTGTTCCTCTCGGGCCTGCTGTTCCTGTCGTTCCTGATGACGTGGTTCGCCCGGATGGCGAACCGTCCCGAGACCGCCGCGCGGGCCGAGGTCGCGCGCGCCTGAGGCGCCGCGTCCCGCCCCCGGCTTCACAGAGGTAGCGTCATGACACCCGTCGCAGACACCGTCCTGGCCGGCCGCGCCTGCCGCGTGATCGACCTGCCCGCCCTCGCGGGCGAGGGGCTCGGCCGGCTGCCCTGGCTGCACCGCGTCCTCCTGGAAAACCTGCTGCGCCGGGCCGCGGCCGACGACCCGGCCCGCGCCGCGGTGGCGGACTGGCTGGAGGCGGGGCGCAGCGAGGCCGAGATCCCGTTCCACCCGGGCCGGATCCTCATGCACGACACGACCTGCGGCCCGGCGCTCGTCGACATCGCCGGCTCGCGTTCGGCGCTGGCGGAGGCCGGGGGCGACCCGGCCCGCCTCAATCCCGTCCTGCCGGTCGACGTCTCGACGGACCACTCGGTCGCCGTCGACGTGTTCGGGCGGCCCGACGCCGTCGCCCGCAACATGGAGGCGGAGCTGCGGCGCAACCTGGAGCGCTACCGCTTCATGAAGTGGGCGACGCGCGCGCTCACCAACGTCACGGTGCACCCGCCCGGCACCGGGATCATGCACACGATCAACCTGGAGCGGCTCGCGACGGTCGCCACCACCGAGACGCGCGGCGGCGCGCTCTGGGCCGTGCCCGACACGCTGATCGGCACCGACAGCCACACCCCGATGATCAACGGCATCGGCGTGGTGGCCTGGGGCGTCGGCGGGCTCGAGGCCGAGAGCGTGATGTTCGGCATGCCGGTGATGATGCGGGTGCCGGAGGTGGTGGGCGTGCGCCTGACCGGCCGGCTGCGCGAGGGCGTGCTGGCGACCGACCTCGCGCTGCGGGTCACCAACCTGCTGCGCGGCATCGAGCTCTCGGGGCGCTTCGTCGAGTTCTTCGGACCCGGCGTCCCGACCCTCTCGGCCGGCGACCGGTCGGTGATCGCCAACATGGCGCCGGAATACGGCTCGTCGTCCGGCTACTTCCCGATCGACGACCAGACCATCGCGTATCTGCGCGCCACGGGCCGCACGGCCGAGCACGCGGCCTTCGTCGAGGCCTATGCCCGCCGGGTCGGCCTGTGGTTCGATCCGGAGGCGCGGCCGGTCTACGACACGGTGCTCGACCTCGACCTCGACACCGTGACGGTGGCGCTCGCCGGGCCGCGCCGGCCGCAGGACCTGCTCACCCCGGACCGCACCCGCGCGGTGCTGGCGCCCCTGCGCCGGGCCGACGCGCGGCCTGCGACCGCCGCCGATCCGGTGCCGGACGCCTGCGTCGCCATCGCGGCGATCACGAGCTGCACCAACACCTCCGATCCGCGCCTGCTCCTCGCCGCGGGCCTGCTGGCGCGCAAGGCGCGGGCGCTCGGCCTCGCGCCGAAGAGCTGGGTCAAGACCTCGCTCGCGCCCGGGTCGCCCACGGCCGAGCGCTACCTGCGCCGCTCGGGCCTGCTGGAGGATCTGGAGGCGGCGGGCTTCGGCATCGTCGGCTACGGCTGCACCACCTGCATCGGCAATTCCGGCGCGCTGCCCGAGGTCGTCACCGCCGCGGTCGCGGCGCGCGGCATCCTTCCCGTGGCCGTGCTGTCGGGCAACCGCAACTTCCCCGGCCGCGTCCATCCGCAGCTCGAGGCGGGCTTCCTGGCCTCGCCGCCGCTCGTGGTCGCCTACGCCCTCGCGGGCGACGTCGACCGCGACATCCTGCACGATCCCGTCGCGACGGCGCCGGACGGTCGGCCGGTCCACCTCGCCGAGCTGTGGCCGACCGGGCGCGAGATCGACGCCGCGATGATGTGGGCGGCCAGCGCCGACGACTACGCCCCGGCCTACGAGGCGGCCGAGGCGAATCCCGCCTGGGCGAAGCTCGATGCGCCGGTGACCGCCCTGTACCCCTGGGACCCGGCCTCGACCTACATCCGGCGCCCGCCCTTCGCCACGGTCCGGAGCGAGCCGCGGCTCGGGCACTACACCGCCGACCCGATCCTCGTCGTGGGCGACGACATCACCACCGACCACATCTCGCCGGCCGGCGCCGTGCCGACCCGCAGCGAGGCCGCCGCCTACCTCGTCGAGCGCGGCGAGGATCCCGCCGACCTCAACGTGTTCTCGTCCCGGCGCGGCAACTGGGAAGCGATGGTGCGCGGCCTGTTCACCAACAAGACCGTCCGCAACCTGCTGGGCGAGGCGATCCCGCCGGGCAGCACGGTCTTCGCGGGGACGGGCAAGATCCTGCCGCTCTGGCGGGCGGCCGAGAGCTATCGGGAGGCGGGGCGCCCCGTGGTGATCGTCGCGGGCGAGCGCTACGGCATGGGCTCCTCGCGCGACTGGGCCGCCAAGGGCGCGAGCCTGCTCGGCGCGCGCGCGGTCCTGGCGTCGAGCTTCGAGCGCATCCACCGCTCGAACCTCGTCAACATGGGCATCCTGCCCCTGCGCCTTCCCGCCGAACGGCACCCCGCCGCGCTGGCCCTGCGGCCCGGCGATCGCCTGACGATCGACGCGCCCGTCGAGCGGCTGAGGCCGCATGCCGACATCCGCGTCACGATCCTGCGCGGGGACGGCTCGGCCGAGACCTTCCAGGCCAGGGCCGCGATCGAGACGCGCCTCGAGATCGAGGTTTTGGCGGCCGGAGGCGTGATACCGCTGATCCTGCAATCCGCTCTGGCCGACGCGAGGCTGATCGTCACGTCGGCGGCCTGAGCAGGTTTCGCAGAAGCGGTTGGCGGTCTCGCGACGGAAACCCGCGACACGATCATACGATTTCCGTTTGATCGCTTCAGGCGATCCCTGCGGGATCGTGGCGATTGCTGCGCAATCGCTTTCGCGATGAGGAAATCGGCTTCGCTCAGCTGCGTGGAGCCTTCGGCTCCACCGCGCGGGCCGGTGATACGATTGTCGGAACTGATCATCCGCAAACCGTATCACCTGAGCGGACGAGGCGTTGGCCTGCCAGCGCAAGCCCGCTCGGCGGTGCCGGGCAGGGCCGCGCGGGGCAGCCCTGCCGAGGTCCCTGCTCGCGCCTCGTGGCCGCAGAAGCGCCGGCCGTGAGCGGCCGGTTTCCGGCCGGGCGCGTCTCGAATCCCGATCACGATATCCTCGGAAAACCCGAGCCCGGGCGGGCCTCCGCCCGACGTGCTCCTGACGACAAAGCAAGTATTCCTGACGCTATCGGCTTCGTGCCGGTCGCCATCATGATGTGCGGTCTACAAGTTCCGACCGACAACGAGCCTCGAGGTACTTTTCCGGCTCAGTGTTGTGAATTTCATATGATCGTTAATCGATTGCGCGCGAGAGCTCATGATTGTTGCTTCGCGACGGCGCATGATCATTCAGCGCAGTTTGGCGAACAAGCTCATGTTCGCCGTCGGGGCCTCGATAAGCGTCACCGTGATAGGTTTCCTCGGCGCCCTCGTTCTGCTCATCGTCATGCTGACGATCTTCACGGCGACGAAAGCCCTGATCGACCGGCCTCTGAGGCGATCGACCCAGATGATCGAGGCGCTGATCGACCGGCGCTACGACGTGACGATCCACGCTCTGCGGTGCGGCGCGTCCCGGCCATGCGGTCCCGATCTCCCGAAGGCCGGGGATGGAAGCGTGGCCGATTGCAACATCACGTTGAGCAGGTATGAAATCACACTGATCGCGAGCAACAAAATTGCTCTATGATGGTTCTCGGTGTGCCCGGCGCATCCCAATCCCCGCGATCGTAGAGGAGCCGACGAAGCCTTGACCGATCGCCACGAGCAGACCCGCATCGGCGCGGAACTCACCCGGGTTGCACCGAGCTCCGATCCGTTCGCCGCCGCCGTGCGGGCGACGCGGATGCCGATGCTGATCACCGACCCCAATCAGCCGGACAACCCCATCGTCTTCGTCAACACGGCGTTCTCCAGGCTGACCGGTTACGCACACGGCGAAATCCTGGGGCGCAACTGCCGGTTCCTGCAGGGTCCGGAGACGAACAGGCAGGACGTCGCCCGCATCCGCGACGCGGTCGAACGGCGCATGCCGGTCGAGATCGAACTGCTCAATCACAAGAAGAACGGCGAGGTGTTCTGGAATCGCCTGCTCATCTCACCCGTCTTCGATGACGATGGGCATCTCACCTACTTCTTCGCATCGCAGTTCGACGTGACCCTGGAGAGGGACCGGCTCGTCCGCCTGCAGCAGGACCGGGACGCGCTGGAAGCCGAGGTGGTACGCCGCACCGACGACCTGACCCGGGCCGAGGAGCGGTTGCGCTTCATGCTCAAGGCCGGCCGCTTCGGCACGTGGTCGCTCGACCTGGCCGACCGGCGGCTGGTCGCCTCCGACCTGTGCAAGGAGAACTTCGGCCGCCCGGCCAGGGAGCCGTTCTCCTACGCCGACCTGCTTTCCGCCATCGATCCGGCCGACGTGGCCTGGGTCAAGGATGCCGTCCGGCGATCGATCGAGGAGCATACCGAGTACGGGGTCGAATGCCGCGTCAGGACTCCGAAGGGCGAGACCCGCTGGGTCGAGATGCGCGGGCAGACCTACTACCGGGCCGATGGCAGCCCCCTGAGCATGGCGGGCGTGACCATCGACGTCACCGAGCGCAAGCGCGGCGAGGAGCACCGGAGCCTGCTGGCGGACGAACTGCACCACCGGGTCAAGAACTCGATGGCGACCATGCAGTCCATCGCCCACCAGACCCTGCGCAATGCCGCCTCGCTGGACGAGGCGCAGACCACGCTCGACGCGCGCCTGCGCTCGCTGTCGGCGGCGCACGACATCCTGACGCGGGAGAGCTGGGAGGGTGCGACGTTGGCGGAGATCGTGGAGGAGGCCCTGCGGCCGTTCCGCATGAGCGACGGTCGGCGGTTCAGGACCGGCGGGCCGGACGTCCGTCTGTCGCCGCGGCTGGCTCTGGCCTTCGTGATGGCGCTGCACGAGCTGGCGACCAACGCGGTGAAGTACGGTGCGCTGTCGAACGACCGCGGCCGGGTGATCCTCGACTGGGACATCGTGGACGGGATGAAGCCCGACCGTCTCTGGCTGCGCTGGGAGGAGATCGGCGGGCCGCCGGTCACCCCGCCGACCCGCAAGGGGTTCGGATCGCGAATGATCGAGCGGGTGCTGGCCGCCGAGATCGGCGGCGCTGCCGAGGTCGACTATCGCCCGCGGGGTGCCGTGTTCACCCTGGAGGCGCCGCTGCCCGAGTGATGCGGTTCTGGGACGATCGGTTCCGGGAACCTTATCGAAGCCCGCGCGGCGCGTAAGCGAAGCCGGTTTCCGCATCGCGAAAGCGATGGCGCAGGGATCGCCACGATCCCGCGGGGATCGCCGAGCGATCGACCGGACAGCGGCTTCGCCCGCGGGGAGAGAAGGTGCACCAGCCGACGCGCCCATCCTCGACCCCGGGCGCCACACGCATCCCGGGATAGATGGGGCCGCGGCCCCACTCCGGGAGAGTCAGCTTCCGCTCAGAGGGCCGGGTGGCGGCGGTGCCAGTCGGTGGCGCCCTGGAAGGCGTGGCCGGCCCGCACCAGGGCGGCCTCGCCGAAATGCGGGCCGACGAGCTGGAAGCCCACCGGCGCGCCGGCCGCGGTGAAGCCGCCCGGCAGGGTGATGGTCGGGCTGCCGGTCATGTCGAACGGGCAGGTGAAGCGCAGAAGCCCGTTCATCAGCGCCGCGTCCTCGCCGAGGGTCGCCATCGTGGCGAGGGTCGGGCCGGCGAAGGCCTGGACCGGCACCGCCAGCAGGTCGATGTCCTCGAACAGCGCCCGCACCCGGCCGCGGAAATCCTCCCGGCGCAGGATGATCTTCTGGACGTCGAGGCCGGATTGCGCCCGCCCGAGCTCGATCAGCCCCGACAAGGCCGGCCCGTACTCGTCCCTGCGCGCCGGGTAGGTCGCCTCGTGCGCCACCGCGGTCTCGATCCCGCAGAGCGGGAACCAGTCGGTGATGGCGGCGGTCGGATCGGGAAAGCGCACCGGGACGACCTTCGCGCCGAGCCCGGTGAGCACGTCGATCGCCGCCCGCGTCACCGCGTGGGCGACCGGGTCGACGTCGCGGGCGATCCAGTCGGCGTCGACGCCGAGGCGCAGGCCGGCGATGCCGCCGCCGAGGGCCGCGGCGAAATCCGGCACCGGAAGCGGGACCGCGGTCGGATCGTCGGGATCGGCCCCCGCGATCACGCCCAGGATCGCGCCGCAATCGGCGGCGCTGCGGGCCATCGGGCCGATATGGTCGAGGGTGGCGGCGAGTTCGAACACGCCGTAGCGGCTGACCCGGCCCCAGGTCGGCTTGAGGCCGGTGATGCCGTTGGCGGCCGAGGGGAAGCGGATCGAGCCGCCGGTGTCCGAGCCGAGGGAGCCGTAGCACAGCCCGGCGGCGGTCGCGACGCCCGAGCCGCTCGACGAGGCGCCGGCCCAGAACCCCGCGCCCCAGGGATTGCGCGGGGGCGTGACGGCCGGGTGGTGGTCGGCATAAGCTCCCTCGGTGAGCTGAAGCTTGCCCAGGATGACGGCGCCGGCATCGCGCAGGCGCTTGACCACCGTCGCGTCGTCGGCCGGCCGGTTGTCGCGGTGGATCGTCATCCCGGCGGCGGTGGGGGCGTCGGTCGTCCAGCACAGATCCTTCACCGCGAAGGGCACGCCGTGAAGCGGCCCGCGGTTGCGGCCGGATTCCAGCTCCGCGTCGGCGGCGCGGGCGGCCGCGAGGGCGCTCTCGGCCATGACGCAGGCATAGCTGTTGAGCTGCCCGTCGAGGCGCCGGATGCGGTCGAGCTGGGCCTGCGTCGCCTCGACGGACGAGACCTGCCGCGCGGCGATCCGCCGGCCGATCTCCAGAAGCTCGCACGCGTGCAGGTCGGCGTCGGACACGGCGTCTCTCTCCCCTCGGCTCACGGTGCCGCCTCCCGGCCTCGCGGAACGAGACGATGGCCCCCGCCCAGCCAACACCGAAAGGCCGCCCAGGGCAGATGGGAGGCCCGGAACGGCAGCATTGCCACTGTATCGCGTCAGGTGCGAGCAGGATCGCACCGGGTCGACATCTTGATGAAGCTTGCCTCAGACGATGCTGGCTGAAGACAAACCGGCCGGTGGCGAGATCGGAATGGTCGGATGATGATGTCGCCAAGGCGGGCGGCCGTCAATCGGGGTCCGACGGCTTTTTGACCGGCCTCTCGTCGCCGCATCGGCGCGGAGACGGCGGGACCGGCGGAGGCGCCCCGCGGACGGCGTGCTCCTCGGGTTGAGCCGCCCGCGCCGAAACCGCGGACCGGTTCGCCCGCGCGGCGCGCGAGGCGGCGGGCAGGATCGCGGTGCGGCTCACCCCGCGGCCGGCATGACAAGCTGGGCAATAATCGACGCAATCGGTGCGCAACAGCGCACCCATAGAGGTCCGGCTCACGAACGGCCGACAACGGCCGCGGAGGGGGACTGATCATGCTGCCTTTCTTCAGGATCGTCATCGCAGGCGTCATTCTCGTCGCGTGGAGCCACATCGCTCCCGTCCTGACGGCGCTCGGCGCGATGCCATAGGGACGGACGGGGCAGGGCGCCGGCGGATGCCGGACAGCGATGGAGGCGAGGGCGCCGGCCGGCTCTC
Organism: Methylobacterium frigidaeris; assembly: GCA_036946295.1. GTDB lineage: Bacteria > Pseudomonadota > Alphaproteobacteria > Rhizobiales > Beijerinckiaceae > Methylobacterium > Methylobacterium frigidaeris_A. Next base: position 137,617 of record JAQIJK010000002.1, read on the forward strand.
GCGCGGATCGCCCCCGGCGAGGGTCACGGCTGCGATCAGGGCCTGATCCCGGAATCAGGCCCGCTACGAGTCCCGCACGATCCCGGCGAGAAGATCCCGACGACGGCCCGCGGTCGCCCCTCGGCGCCAACCCTCGGCATCCCTGGGCCTTCACCGCCGCGTCGCCGATGGGTTCGTCGAATCCGGCGACGGGCCGGCTCGTCCGCCTGCCCTCCGAGCCCGGTCCCGACGGGCAATCCATGGCACGTCGCACGATCCGGACGGGTGGGCGTTATGCGAGGGGATCCGTCCCCCTCCGGTCGGGACGAAAGGAACTGACGATGGCGAAGCTCTTCATCGCGAAGGTCGGCACATCCCGCCCGCTCGTGACCGTTCGCGCCTCGGGCGAAGGCGAGGCCCGGCTCTTTCTGGAGGCGGCCTACCCCGACGAGACGATCGAGGCCGTGGCCGAGCCGAGCGACTGGGCGAGCGACGCCGATACGGGCGACGCGGCGGGCGACATCCGCGAGCATCCCGGCGTGACGTGGCAGGCGCCGTCGAGCCTCGCCGAGCGGCCCGGCTCGTGATGTCGGCCGGCTGAGCCGGCCTCGATCCCCGTCCTCGCGACCCGCCTCGGCGGCCCGTCCGCAGCGCCGCCCGATTTCGCGCGGACGGGTGCCGCGGCCCCGCCGAACGGATCGCCCGGATACCGGTCCGGTCGGGCCGTGTCCGCTCGCCGCCAGCGCGGCGAGGGGCACGGCGGTCCTCCTGCCGGCCTACGGGATGACCGGCGGAGCGTAGGTGAAGGTGGTCATCAGGTAGGAGGCCAGGATCATCACGATCGGGAAGTGGATGAAGAACTGCATCGACGTGTAGCCGATCAGGTCCTTCGACTTGAGGCCGAGCACGCCGAGAAGCGGCAGCATCCAGAACGGATTGATGAAGTTCGGCAGCGTCTCGGCGATGTTGTAGACCATCACGGTCCAGCCGAGATGGGCGCCGATCTCGTTGGCGGCCTTCATGACGTAGGGCGCCTCGATCACCCACTTGCCGCCGGCCGAGGGGATGAAGAAGCCGAGGGTCGCCGAGTACAGGCCGACGATCAGCGAGAAGGCGCCGGAATCGTGCGCGAGGCTCACGAACCAATGCGCGATCGTGTCCGACAGGGTGGCGCCGGCGCCGTTCTTCACCCGCGTCAGCATGTAGGCGATCCCGCCGTAGAACGGGAACTGGAGCAGGACGCCGGCGACGCTCGGCATCGCGTGCGAGAAGCTCGTCAGGAAGCCCCGCGGCCGCCAGTGCAGCAGCGCCCCGACCAGCAGGAAGACGAAGTTGTAGGTGTTGAGCCCCGACATCGTGATGAGCGGGTTGCCCGCCTTGAAGGTCTCGAACAGCCACCCGGCCGCCAGCACCACCGTGAGGATCGTCAGGATCGGGCTGAATTCGAGGTAGTCGCCGGGTCGCGCCGGGCGCTGGTCCTCCGCCTTGGCGTCCACGAGGCTCACGCCGAGGTCGGCCGCGGTGACGGCGTTGGCGTCGGACGGGGTGGTGTAGTGGCAGATGGCGGCCGAGAGCAGCGTGCCGACGCCGATGACGAGCAGGTTCTGCCAGGTCAGGATCGTCTCGTAGAAGCTGATCACGCCGGTGATCGGCATGAGCGAGGCGGGGATGCTCGCCGGGGTGGCCTGGAGCTGGGCGGCGGACGAGCTGATGCCGAGCGTGAACCCGAAGCCGAGGCCGAGATAGCCGGCCGCGCCGGCCGCCCGGTAGTCGAGCCGGAGGTCGCCGCGGCGAGCGATCTCGCGGACCAGCAGCCCCGAGAAGATCAGGCTCACGCCCCAGTTCACGAGCGAGAGCAGGATGCTGACCACGCCGACGAAGACGACGGCGCCCCGCCCCGTCCGGGGGAAGGCCGCCGCGCGGCGCATGAGCCGCGCCACCGGGGGTGAGACGGCGACGACGTAGCCGCCGACCGCCACGAGCGCCATCTGCATCGTGAACGGGATCAGGCTCCAGAAGCCGTCGCCGAAGGCCCGGCTGACGCCCACGGCCTCGCCCCCGTGCAGCAGGACGCCGCCGGCGACCAGGATCGTGGCGAGAAGCACGAAGATGTAGGCGTCGGGAAACCACCGCTCGGCGAAGGCCACCATCACCTGGGAGAGGCGCACCAGGACGTTCTCCCGCGGTGGGGCCTGCGTGGAAGCGGGGGCAAGGGTCCGGCTCATGGAAAGCTCCTTCTCGTACGGTTCTCGATGGGTCGCTTCGGGCGATTCCTGCGGGATCGCGGCGATTGCGGAGCAATCGCGACGCGAGGCGGAAACCGGCTTCGCTCATGCGTGCGGAGCAAAGCTCCGCCGCGCGGGCTGGTGATGCGGAATCCGGAAGCAATCTTCCGGATTCCGCATCAGGCATCGAGCACGCAGTCGGCGAGCGGGACGGCGCGGCAGGTCAGGCAGTGGTCGGAGGGGCCGTCGTAGGCGGCGAGGTGCGCGACCGTCCCGGTGGCGAGCCTCACCTGGCAGCTCTCGCACTGGCCGGTGCGGCAGCCGCTCGGCAGGCGCAGGCCGGCCTTCTCGGCGGCATCGAGCAGGGTTCCGGCGCCGGGCGACCAGAGGAAGCTCGCCCGGCTGCGGGCGAGCGCGATGGTCCGCGGGGCGAGGTCCGGCGGAACGTCGGCCCGGGCGCCGAACAGTTCGCTGGCGATGTCGAAGCGCGGCACCCCCCAGCCGCGCAGGAGCGAGGTCGCGTCCGCCACGAACGCCTCCGGGCCGCAGATGTAGGCGAGGGGGTGCTGGCCCGGAAACGGCGACGGCAGATCGAGGAGGGCGGACCGTCCGGTCCGGTCGTAGTCCCGGCCGGGGTGGTCCCCCGGCGCCGGCCGCGTGAAGACATGCGTCGCCGCGAATCCCGGCAGGCGGGGGGCGAGCGCCCGCATTCGGGCGCCGAAGGGATGCGCGGTCCCGTCGCGGCAGACGTAGACGAGCCGGATCCCGGGCGGGCAGTGCGGAATGCCGGCATCGGCGAGCGCCTCGAGGTAGCTCACGAAGGGCGTGATGCCGATGCCCGCGGCGAGCAGGATGACGGGACGGTTCCCGCCCAGGGGCGGCGTGAACGTGCCGTGCGGGGCCTCCAGCGACAGGGTCGCGCCGACCCCGAGGCCGTGGAGGTGGGACGACATCCGTCCCGGCGTCGCCGTTCCGGGGCCGACCAGCTTCACGGCGATGTCGTAGCGCGCGGGGTGCCGGTGCGGGCCGGTGAGCGAGTAGGCCCGCGCCAAACCTCCCTCCGTGGCCACGCGGACGTGCTGCCCGGGCTGGAACCCGGCGAGGGGGCCGCCATCCGCCGGCGCGAGGGAGAGAGCCAGAACATCCGCGGCTTCGTGTCGGACCGCCGCGATCGTGAAGGCGCGCCCTCCGCTCCACCAGCCGCGGCTGCGCGCCTCGTCCCGGGTGATGTCGCAGGCGACCGCGCGAAGCGGCACCGACCCGCTCACCGGGTCCCGGCTCTCGTCCGAGAGCGCGTCGTTGACGTTCAGGGTGTCCGGACCGGCCTCCGGGGTGCGCGGCCGCCCGAGAGGCGGACAATCCTCCCACCAGCCGAACTCCGCGATGACCGTGTCGTCCGCGAGCGTCGGATCGAGGCGGGCGCGCAGCCGGGCCGTCCCGTGCGTCGTGCGCAGGACGACCCAGTCGCCGGCCCGGATGCCGCGGGCGGCGGCGGCGGCGGGGCTGATCTCGACCGAGGGATCCGGTGCCTTGCGGCGGAGCGAGGCGACGTGCCGGTGCGAGCTGTGAACGTACCAGCCGGACTTCGCGGTCGAAAGCCAGAGCGGCAACGTCGGATCGCCGCCTCCGGCGGGCGCGACGAAGGAGGGCAGGGGCGGGTGGCCGTGCTCCAGCAGGAGTTCGGAATAGAGCTCGGCCCGGCCGGTCGGCGTGGCGAAGCCCGCGGGGCTTCCGTCCGCGCCCGGCGCGGCGTACTTGCGTTCCGGACAGAGTTGCGGGATGCGGACGCCGTCCGGACGCGCGCGCAGCTCCGCCACGGTCAGTCCGAGCGGCGCGAGCTGGTGGTTCCAGCCGGCCTCGACCGAACCACCGAAGAACGCCTCGGCGTGGCCGAGCCGGCAGGCGAGGTCGAACACGATCTCGTAATCCGCCCGCGTCTCGGCGAGGGACGGGAGCATCGCCTGGCGCAGTTGCACCAGCTCGACGGCCTCCTGGGTGATCTCGAAGCCGACCTTCAGCGCCTCGCGCTCCCAGGGCATGCTGGCCGGGAGCACGATGTCGGCGTTCTCCGCCGTCGGATTCATGAACATGTCGACGTGGACGTGGAAGCCGAGCGCCCGCAACGCCTCCCGGTTGCGGGCCGACCCTCCTTGCGACACCGCGAAGTTGGTGCCGAAGCTCATCAGGGCTTCGACGCGGTAGGGCTCCGCCTCCAGCACCGCGCGCGCGAAGTCGCGGGCCGTGATCCAGCCCCTGGCAGGCGGGCCGAGCGGCAGGGCGGCGAGGCCGAGGGCCTTCGCCCGCTGGTGCGGCGCCAGCAAGCCGTAGTCGTTCACGCTCCGGGACGGGGGCGCCACGGTCCAGAGATTGCCGCCGGCCCGGTCGTTCGCTCCCGTGAGGGCGTAGAGGGCTGAGATCGCCCGCTCGGTCTGGGTCGCGTTGGTGTGCTGCCCGACCCCGGTCCAGGAATGGTAGGCGAGACGTGGCGAGTTCTCGAACAGCGCGTAGAACCGGGCGAGATCATCGGGGCCGAGGCCGGTGATCCGCGCGACGTGGTCGGGTGTGTATGCGGCGGCGTCCCGTCGCAGCAGCGTGAACGCGGTCGCGCAGCGCAGGCGGCGTCCGTCGCCCGCCGGCAGCACGGCCTCGCCCTCCAGCAGGATCGCGGGATCGTCGGGATCGGAGTTCCCCGGGCGCGGCCCGTCGGGGCCGAGCACCATGAAGCCGGTGTCCGAGCTGCCGGGCCGGAGGTCGCAGGCCCGAACGAAGCGTCCGGTGTCGCGATCGACCAGGAACGGCGCGTTCGTCCAGCGCCGCACGAAGGGGGTGTCGTACCGCTGCGTCGCGATCAGGTGCCGGATGGCTCCCATGGCGAGGGCCGCGTCGGTGCCGGGACGAACGCGCAGCCACAGATCGGCATCCTCGCCCGACCCGCCGCGCTTGGGATCGACGACGGCCACCGTCGCGCCGCGGCGGCGCGCCGCCGCCACGCGGGTCGCCTGGGCGAGCCAGGTCCGGGCCGGATTGTGCCCCCACAGCACGATCACGTCCGCGCGGTCGTAGTCGGCCGCGCCGATGCCGCGTCCGAACGTGAGAGCCTGGGCGTAGTCCTTGTGCCAGCCGCAGACCTCGACGGCGTAGATCAGGTTCGGGCTGCCGAAGACCCGGATGAAGCGCTCCACCCACTCGAAGCTGTCCACCATCGGCGTGCCGCTCGGGGTGGTGACGGCGAAGGCGACGGCCTCGGCCCCACGCTGCGCCCGGATCCCGCCGAGGCGGGACGCGATCTCGGCCAGCGCCTCGTCCCAGGAGATCGGCACGAAGCCGGGATCCGGGTGGTGGCGCGATCGCGTGCGCCGGAGCGGAACGGTCAGCCGCCGCGGGCTGCCCACCAGCTCGGGAGCAGCGCGCCCCTTGGCGCAGAGCGCGGCGCCGGTGGGATGGTCCGGGTTCGGACGCACGCTCACGAGCCGGCCGTCCTCGACCTCGTTGAGGGAGCCGCACCGCGAGCGGCAGAGGGTGCAGTAGCCCGCCTTGACCTCGATCACTCCGGCCTCCCCCGATAGGTAGTGCGTGACGCGCTATATTGAGACGCGTCGCGCGCCACCGCAAGTCGGTATCGAACTCGTATCACCGGCCCGCGCGGCGCGGAGCAAAGCTCTGCGCGCACCTGAGCGAAGCCGGTTTCCGCGTTGCGAAGCGATCAATCGGAAATCGTATAACAGGCAGCGGAGGTCGAAGAATGGTCAGCACTCAGAACGCCGCCCCGGTGCCGGTGGCCACCGAAGCCAATCTGCGCGAGCAGGTGCAGCAGCGCCTTCGCCTCGGCATCGTGTCGGGGGAAATCGGGCCGGGAACCATCCTGTCCGTCCCGGCCCAGGCGCGGATTCTCGGCGTTTCGACCACGCCCGTGCGGGAGGCGCTCCTGCAGCTCACCGCGGACGGCCTGCTTCAGCCGCTGCGCAACCGCGGCTTCTGCGTGGTCGAGCCGACGCTCGAGGAACTGCGCAACCTGTTCGAGGTCCGGTTGCAGCTCGAAACCTCGGCCTTCGTGAAGCTGGTGCGAGGCGGGCTGGACGACGTCTCGGAACTCACGACGCAGGCGGATGCCATCGCCCGGGCCGTGCGCGCGAACGACGTCCAGCTCTACCTTGCCGCCGACCGCGCCTTCCACCGGGAGTTGCTGTCCCGGGCCGGGAACGCCGTCCTGGCCGGGATCGTGATGCGGCTGCGGGACACGATGAGGTTGTATGGCATCGGCTCGGAAGCCGGGTTGGCCCGCCAGGAGGAATCGGTTCCCGAACACTACCGCATCATCGAGATGCTGCAGCGGGGTGGCGAGCCCGAAGCCGCGTCGGCGCTCATGCACAAGCACATCATGGATTGGGAGCCGATCTTCTCGGAATTTCTCAGGATCGGCGAGCCCTGTCGCGATTGAGTTCAGGGCCATCGCTTCGAGCCCGCATTCTCCGATCGGAGAAGCTGGTGCCGCCAGGGGGGGCCCCTGACCCCGGCGGGCGTGTCGCAGGTGAAGGACCGCCGAGCGGGGGCCGGCCGGCCGAGGCACGATCGTCATCGTCCCCGACCGGCCGGCGGAACGCTGGTCAGTGGCTGATCATCCACGGCCGTGCCGCCGGGAAGCCCTTCGCGGCGGCCGGCGCCGCCGCGGTCTTCTTCGGCGCGCAGCAGCCGCAGCCGGGGCCGTGGCTGCGCCTCGGCGCGTGGCGGCTGCGCTCGTTGGTGGCGTGGGCCGCCTTCAGCCCCGCATCCATGCCCGACAGGCGCGGCGCGGTGAGGAAGGCGCGCCCGCACGCCTCGCCGCAATCCGGGCAGTCGTGGGGATCGCGGAACTGCGCCATCGGGCGCAGGACCGTGAACGGGCCGCAGGACTCGCAGGAATAGTCGTAGACCGGCATGCTACTTGTCCGGCGAGATCGGCATCTGGACCGAGCCGTCGAGGTACTGGGTCGGTCCGGCGGCGCTCGGGTTGATGTCGAAGTCGAAGATGCCGGTCGGCAGCCACAGGGTCGCGCAGGCGTTCGGCACGTCGACGACGCCCGAGATGTGGCCCTGCACCGGCGCGGTGCCGAGGATCGAGTAGGCCTGGGCGCCGGAATAGCCGAACTTCTTCAGGTACTCGATCGCGTTGAGGCACGCCTGCCGGTACGCCACCGTCACGTCGAGGTAGTGCTGGCCGCCGCTCTCGTCGACCGAGATGCCCTCGAAGATGAGGTGGTCGTCGAAGCGCGGGACGATCGGCGATGGCTTGAAGATCGGGTTCCTGATCCCGTACTTCGCCATGCCGTCCTTGATGACCTCGACCTTGAGGTGGACCCAGCCCGCCATCTCGATCGCGCCGCAGAAGGTGATCTCGCCGTCGCCCTGGCTGAAATGCAGGTCGCCCATCGAGAGGCCGGCGCCCGGGACGTAGACCGGGAAGTAGATCTTCGAGCCGCGCGACAGGTCCTTGATGTCGCAATTGCCGCCGTGCTCGCGCGGCGGGACGGTGCGGGCGCCCTCCGCCGCCGCCTTGTCCCTCGCGTCACCCGACAGGCGGCCCATATGGGCGGTCGGGCCGAAGGGCGGGTTGGCCAGCCCCGGCACCCGGGTCGGGTTGGTGGCGATCAGCGCGGTCTCGCGCTCGTTCCAGGTCGCGAGCAGCTTCGGGTCGGGCAGGCATCCGATCAGGCCGGGATGGATCAGGCCGGGGAAGCGCACGCCCGGGACGTGGCGCGACTTGGTGAACATCCCCTCGAAGTCCCAGATCGACTTCTGGGCGAGCGGGAAGTGGTCGGTGAGGAAGCCGCCGCCGTTCTGCTTCGAGAAGAAGCCGTTGAAGCCCCATTGCGACTCCGGCTTGGCGCCGATGTCGAGGAGGTCGACGACCAGCAGGTCGCCCGGCTCGGCGCCCTCGACGCCGATCGGGCCGGAGAGGAAGTGCACGATCGACAGGTCGATGTCGCGCACGTCGTCGGCCGAGTCGTCGTTCTTGATGAAACCGCCGGTCCAGTCGTAGGTCTCGACGATGAAGTCCTGCCCGGGCTTCACGTAGGCGACCATCGGGATGTCCGGGTGCCAGCGGTTGTGCACCATGTCGTTCTCGTAGGCCGACTGCGTCAGGTCGACCTTGATCAACGTCTCGGGCATGCGTTTCCCTTTCCCCTGGAGCGGGTGTTTCCCCGGCCTGCCGGCCGGGATCGTGGTCGCGAGGGCGCGGGGCCGGCTCGCGGTGTTCGGGATCATACGGTTTCCGGAAGATTACTTCCGGAAACCGTATGATCAGCCCGCGCGGCGCCTGAGCGAAACCGGTTTCCGCATCGCGAAAGCGACCGCTCGCGGTCGCCTGAAGCGATCAACCGGAAATCGTATCAGACCGACAGGTAGCGGGCGACCGTCGCCTCATCGATCTCGGCGCGGGCCTCCTCGTGAACGATCGAGCCATTCTCGATGACGAGAACCCGATCGGCAATATCGAGGGCGAAGCTCAGCACCTGCTCGGAGACGACGATCGAGAGCCCGCGCTCGTCACGGATCGTCTTCAGCGTCCGGCCCATCTCGCGGATGATCGAGGGCTGGATGCCCTCGGTCGGCTCGTCGAGGAGCAGCACCTTCGGCCGGCTGGCGAGCGCGCGGGCGATGGCGAGCTGCTGCTGCTGGCCGCCCGACAGGTTGCCGCCGCGCCGGCCCTTCATCTCCAGGAGCACCGGGAACATCGCGTAGAGGTCCCCCGGCACCTTGGATTCGCCGGTGACGGTCAGCCCGGTCTCGATGTTCTCCTGCACCGTCATGGTGGAGAAGATCATCCGCCCCTGCGGCACGTAGGCGAGGCCCCGGGCGACGCGCTGGTGGCTCCTGAGCGCGGTCACGTCGCGGCCGTCGACCCGGATCGTGCCGGCGCGGGCCGGCAGGATGCCCATCAGGGTCCGCATCAGGGTCGACTTGCCCATGCCGTTGCGGCCCATCACGGCGACGATCTCGCCCGGCGCGACGGTGAGGTCGATGCCGTGCAGCACCTCGCTCTGGCCGTAGGCGGCGTGGAGGTCGGTGACCGACAGGACCGGGGCGGCGCCGGGCGCTGCGACGGCAGAGGGAACGGGAGCGGTCTGGAGCATGGCGGTTCCTCCCCTCAATGCCCGAGATAGACTTCGACCACCTTCGGGTCGTTCTTGACGCGCTCCATCGAGCCCTCGGAGAGGACCTTGCCCTGGTGCAGCACCGTGACCCGGTGGGCGATGTCCTCGACGAACTTCATGTCGTGCTCGATCACCAGCACCGAGCGGCCCTTGATGATCTGGTGCAGGAGTTCCGCTGTCTTCTTGCGCTCGGCGACGCTCATCCCGGCCACCGGCTCGTCGAGCATCAGGAGTTCGGGGTCCTGGATCAGCAGCATGCCGATCTCCAGCCATTGCTTCTGGCCGTGGCTGAGGAACTCCGCCCGCCTGTCGAGCCGATCCTTCAGGAAGATCATCTCGGCGATCTCGTGGATGCGGTCGCGCACCTCGGCGTCGCGCTTGAACATCAGGGCGCCGAGCACGCTGCGCCCGCGCGGGAACGAGATCTCGAGGTTCTCGAACACCGTCAGGTCGTCGTAGATCGACGGCGTCTGGAACTTGCGCCCGACCCCGGCCTGGACGATGGCGCTCTCCGAGAGCCTGGTCAGTTCCGTGCCCTTGTACTTGATCGAGCCCGAGGTCGCCCGGGTGCGGCCGCAGATCAGGTCGAGCACTGTGGTCTTGCCGGCGCCGTTGGGGCCGATGATGACCCGGATCTCGTCCGGGTCGACGTAGAACGACACGTCGTTGACCGCCTTGAAGCCGTCGAACGAGACGGTGAGGGCCTCGACCGCGAGGAGGAAGTCCTTGTCGCCGGCGGTCGCGCCGGGGAGGATGGCTGCGTTCATCGAAACAATCCTCACTCGGCGGGGGCGCCCTGGGGCAGCGCGGCGGGGGCGGGGCCGGCGGCCTTGGGGCGGCGGGTCAGCAGCGGCTCGACGTGCTGGCGCCAGATGCCGGCGAGGCCGTTGGGGAAGGCGAGCACCACCGCGATGAACAGCGCGCCGAGGCCGAACAGCCACAGTTCGGGGAAGGACTCGGAGAAGGTGGTCTTGGCCCAGTTGACCAGCAGCGTGCCGTAGATCGCGCCGAACAGCGACAGCCGTCCGCCGACCGCGGCGTAGATCACCATCTCGATCGACGGCACGATGCCGACGAAGGACGGCGACATGAAGCCGACTTGGAGGGTGAACATCGCCCCGCCGATCGCCGCGAACGCGGCCGCGAGGCAGAAGGCGAAGATCTTGAAGCTCGCGACGCCGTAGCCGGAGAAGCGGACCCGGTCCTCCTTGTCGCGCATCGCCACCAGGATGCGGCCGAGCTTCGAGCGCTTGACGTATTGCGCCACCAGCACGCAGGCGACGAGCAGCCCACCGTTGACGAAGTAGAGGATGGTCTTCGCCGAGTCGGTGCGGATGTCCCAGCCGCTCAGCGTGCGCAGGTCGGTGATGCCGTTGATGCCGCCGGTATAGCCCTGCTGGCCGACGATCAGGATGGTCAGGATCGCGGCGATCGCCTGGGTGATGATCGCGAAGTAGGTGCCGCCGACCCGGCGCTTGAACATCGCCGCGCCGACGATGAAGGCGAACAGGGTCGGCACCAGCACCACCGCGATCAGGGTCAGCGGCAGGCTCTTGAACGGCGTCCAGAACCACGGCAGGGCGGTGATCTGGTTCCAGTCCATGAAGTCCGGGATGCCGGGGGTCGACTGGATCTTGGTGTTGGCGACCGACGACGCCTCGAGCTTGAGGTACATCGCCATGCAGTAGCCGCCGAGACCGAAGAACACGCCCTGGCCGAGCGACAGGATCCCGCAGTAGCCCCAGCAGATGACGAGGCCCAGAGCCACGAAGGCGTAGGTGAGGTACTTGCCGACCAGGTTGAGCCGGAACCCGTCGAGGGCGAGGGGCAGCACCGCGAAGAGCAGGGCGCAGAGGAGGGCGAGGGAGGCCCACTCCACCGGCTTCATGAACGGGTTGTCGTTGAGGGTCGGGAGTTTCATGCGCGTCGCTCCTCAGCGCCGGACCTTGAGGGTGAAGAGGCCCTGCGGCCGCAGCATCAGGATTCCCACGACGGCGAGCAGGGTGATGACCTTCGCGGTCGAGCCGGAGAGGAAGAATTCGAGGGTCGACTGGGTCTGCGAGATCGAGAAGGCCGACGCGATGGTGCCGAGCAGGCTGGCGGCGCCGCCGAAGACCACGATCAGGAAGGTGTCGACGATGTAGAGCTGGCCCGAGGTCGGCCCGGTCGAGCCGATCATCGTGAAGGCCGAGCCGGCGATTCCGGCGATGCCGCAGCCGAGGCCGAAGGTGAGGCGGTCGACCTTCCCGGTGTCGATGCCGACCGCGCCAGCCATCACCCGGTTCTGCATCACCGCCCGGACCTGCTTGCCGTAGCGCGACGCGAACAGCAGGGCGGCGACCACGAGGGTGATGAGCACGGTGATGCCCATCACGAACAGGCCGTTGATCTGGATCTCGATCGTGTCGGTCGCCTGGATCGAGCCCATCATCCAGGACGGCAGCTCGACGCCGACCTCGCGGGCGCCGAAGATCGAGCGGTAGGCCTGCTGGAGGATCAGCGACAGGCCCCAGGTGGCGAGCAGCGTGTCGAGGGGCCGCTTGTAGAGGTGGCGGATCAGCCCCCACTCGACCAGCATCCCCAGGGCGCCTGCGACCACGAAGGCCAGCGCCATCGCGACGAAGAAGTAGACCGGAAACAGGCCCGGCAGGTGGGCCTGGAAGAACGTCGAGCACAGGTAGGTCATGTAGGCGCCGAGGATCATGAATTCCCCGTGCGCCATGTTGATGACGCCCATCTGGCCGAAGATGATCGCGAGGCCGAGCGCCATCAGCACGTAGACCGAGAACAGGATCAGGCCGGCGAAGCCCTGCATGGCGAAGATCGCGCCGAGGTCGCCGAGCGAGTAGTCACCGAACATGGGCGGGAGCTCCGGCAGGAGGTTCGATCAATTGGCAATGCGCCAGCGATCACGGAACTGGCGTGAACCCTCCCCCCTCTGCGCGAGGCTGTCCGGGGAAAAGAAATGGCGCATCTCCCCTCTCCTACTCGGGAGAGGGGATCCCGCGCTTGATTTCAAAAGGAATTTTCCCTGGACAGCCGTGCGCGGAGGGGGAGGGTCAGGACTGCGCCCTACTGGTAGCCCTTCGGGAACGGGTTCGGCTCGATCAGGTCGGCGCTCTCGTAGACCACCTCGAACTGGCCGTTCGGCAGCGCCTTGCCGACCCGCGTCTTCGACCACAGGTGGTGGTTGGGGTGGATCCGCACGTAGCCTTCCGGCGCGCCCTTGAACTCGATCCCGGCCGACGCCGCCGCGACCTTGTCGACGTCGAACGAGCCGGCCTTCTCGACGGTGAGCTTCCACAGGTACGGACCGAGATAGGCCGCCTGGGTCACGTCGCCGATCACCGTCTTCTCGCCCCACATCTTCTTGAAGGCGGCGACGAACTTCTCGTTGTTCGGGTTCTTGAGCGACTGGAAGTACTTCATGCAGGCATAGGCGCCGGCGATGTTCTCGCCGCCGATGCCGTCGATCTCGTCCTCGGTCACCGAGATCGTCATCAGCACCTGCTTCGACAGGTCGATGCCGGCCGCCTTGAGCTGCTTGTAGAACGCCACGTTCGAGCCGCCGACCACGTCGGTGAAGATCACGTTCGGCTTCGTCAGCTTGATCTTGTTGATGACCGAGTTGAACTGGGTGTGGCCGAGCGGGAAGTACTCCTCGCCGACGACCTTGCCCTTCAGCACGTTCTCGACGTGCTTGCGGGCGATCTTGTTCGAGGTGCGCGGCCAGATGTAGTCCGAACCGATGAAGAAGAAGGTCTTGGCGTCCTTCTCCTTGGCGACCCAGTCGAGGCTGGCGAGGATCTGCTGTGTCGCCTCCTGGCCGGTATAGATGACGTTCTTCGACTCTTCCAGGCCCTCGTAGAAGGTCGGGTAGTACAGCATGCCGTTGTACTGCTCGAACACCGGCAGCACCGCCTTGCGCGAGGCCGAGGTCCAGCAGCCCATCACGGCCGCGCACTTGTCGTTGACGAGCAGCTTCTTGGCCTTCTCGGCGAAGGTCGGCCAGTCCGAGGCGCCGTCCTCCTGGATGATCTTGATCTTGCGGCCGAGCACGCCGCCGGCCTGGTTGATCTCCTCGATCGCGAGCTTCTCCGCCTGCTGCGCCCCGGTCTCGGAGATCGCCATCGTGCCGGTGACGGAGTGCAGGATGCCGACCGTCACCTCGGTGTCGGTCACGGCGAGGCCGGTGGTGTTGACCGCCGAGGTCGGCGGGGCGGCGGCGTGGGCGAAGCGCGGCAGCATCGCGGCGGCCGGCACCGCGGCGAGCCCCATCAGCAGCCTGCGCCGCAGCGCGGAATCCAGGCCGCGATCGTTCCCCTCTGGGTTGCCGTCTGCCATCGCTCGTCCTCTCGTGCTGCGCGGCTCTCGCGGTCCGGCCCCGCTCGTCGGCGGGCCCCCTCGTCACGCGGCATGCAGGCTAGGAGGCGTGGTGCGATGCAGCATATACGCTGTTTTGCGTATATCGCCGGGCCGGGCTCCGCCGCAGGATCGGGCTGCGATCGCAGTGGGATTGCGGCCGACCGGACGTTGCGGCAAGGATCCTGCACGGGCCGGCAGGCTCTCCCGGGCCCGGCCGGCGCCTCGCTGCGCCGCACAACGAGGATCGGTCCTCTCCACGATGCACGGACGCCAGCGCATCATTCCGGTCCGTCGCGACTACAATCGCTGGGTCGCCAACGAGACCCTCGAGGACTTCGCGCTGCGCTTCACCGCCGAGCGGGCGCGGCGCTGGTCGTCGGCGCGGGTGGCGCTCACCGCGCTCGGCTCGGTGGCGTTCCTGGCGCTGGAGGCGATCGGCGGCACCCTGATCCTGTCGAGCGGGTTCACCAACACCGTCCTGGCGGTGCTCACCGTCGGGCTCGTCATCTTCGCCACCGGCGTGCCGATCGCGGTCTACGCCGCCCGCCACGGCCTCGACGTCGACCTGCTCACCCGCGGGGCCGGCTTCGGCTACATCGGCTCGACCATCACCTCGCTGATCTATGCCGGCTTCACCTTCCTGTTCTTCGCCATCGAGGCGGCGATCATGGCGCTGGCCCTGGAGCTGTGCTTCGGCCTGCCGCTGGCGCTCGGCTACCTCGTCAGCGCGCTCGCGGTGATCCCGCTCGTCACCTTCGGCTTCGCCCTCATCAGCCGGTTCCAGGTCGTGACCCAGCCGGTCTGGCTCGCGCTGAACCTGCTGCCGCTGGCCTTCATCGCCGCCAAGGCCGAGGCGCCACTCGCGACCTGGATCGCCCATACCGGTCCCGCGGCCGCCGGCTTCGACCCGCTGCTGTTCGGGGCGGCCTGCGGGGTGCTGTTCGCGCTGATCGCCCAGATCGGCGAGCAGGTCGACATCCTGCGCTTCGTGCCCCCGAGGCGGGAGACCGGCGGCGTCCGATGGTGGGTGGCGGTGCTCGGCGCCGGCCCCGGCTGGATCGTGCCGGGCCTGCTCAAGATCCTGCTCGGCTCGTTCCTGGCGGTGCTGGCCCTCGGCCACGGCGTGCCGGCCGAACGGGCGAGCGAGCCGACCCAGATGTACGCCGTCGCGTTCGGCCACGTGACGGCCCATCCCGGCGCGGTGGTGGTGCTCACCGGCCTGTTCGTGGTGCTGTCCCAGCTCAAGATCAACGTCACCAACGCCTATGCCGGCTCGATCGCGTGGTCGAACTTCTTCTCGCGGCTGACCCACAGCCATCCGGGCCGGGTGGTGTGGCTGCTGTTCAACGTCGCCATCGCCCTGATGCTGATGGAACTCGGCATCTACCGCACCCTGGAGCGGACGCTCGGCCTCTACGCCCTGGTGGCCGCGGCCTGGGTCGGGGCGCTGGTGGCCGACCTCGCGGTCAACAAGCCGCTCGGCCTGTCGCCGCCGGGAATCGAGTTCAAGCGGGCGCATCTCTACGACATCAACCCGGTCGGCATCGGCGCGATGGCGCTGGCCTCGCTGCTCGCCTGCCTCACCCATGTCGGGCTGTTCGGCCCGCTGCCGCAGGCGTTCTCGGCCTTCGTGGCCCTCGGCACCGCCTTCGCGGCGGCCCCCCTGATCGCCTGGGCGACGGGGGGCCGCTACTACCTCGCCCGCCGGCCGCGGCGGCACTGGCGGGGCGGCGGCGAGATCGCCTGCCGGGTCTGCGAGCACGGCTTCGAGGCCGAGGACATGGCGTATTGCCCGGCCTACGCCGCGCCGATCTGCTCCCTGTGCTGCTCCCTCGACGCCCGCTGCGGCGACCTGTGCAAGCCCCACGCCCGCTTCGGCGCCCAGCTCCGGCGGGCGGCGGAGCGGGTGCTGCCGGGCCGGGCCGCCGCGGCGGTCGAGTCCCGCCTCGGCCGCTACGCCGGCGTGATGCTGATCCTGTGCGGCGCGGCCGGGCTGATCCTCGGCGTCGTCTACGCCGAGGGCGCGCACCGGGCGCCCGAGCACGCCGACGCCCTCGCCCGGGCCCTGTGGGCGGTGTTCCTCGTCATGGCGCTGATCTTCGGGGTCGTCGCGTGGCTCTACGTCCTGGCCCAGGAGAGCCGCCGGGTCGCCCAGGAGGAGACCGCCCGCCAGACCGCCCTGCACCGGGCCGAGATCGCCGCCCACCGGGTCACCGACGCCAAGCTCCAGCGCGCCAAGGAGGCGGCGGAGGCGGCCAACCTCGCCAAGAGCCGCTACGTCGTCGGCATCAGCCACGAGCTGCGCACGCCCCTCAACGCCGTCCTCGGCTACGCCCAGCTCCTCGAGGCCGACCCGCTGATCGCCCCGGCGCGGCAATCCGGCATCCGGGTGATCCGCCGCAGCGCCGAGCACCTGTCGGGCCTCATCGACGGCCTGCTCGACATCTCGCGCATGGAGGCCGGCCGGCTCCAGCTCCACCGCAACGAGGTGCGGCTGTCCGACTTCCTCGACCAGATCGTCGACATGTGCCGGCCCCAGGCCGAGGCGGCGGGGCTGTCGTTCCGCTTCACCCGCCCGGCCTCGCTGCCGGCCCTGGTGACGACGGACGAGAAGCGCCTGCGCCAGATCCTGCTCAACCTGATCTCCAACGGCATCAAGTTCACCGCCCGCGGCGAGGTGGCGCTGACCCTCGGCTACCGCAACCAGATCGCCGAGTTCACCGTGACCGACACCGGCTCGGGCATCCCGGGGGACGACCTCGGGCGGATCTTCGAGCCGTTCGTGCGCGGCACCCTGCCGGCGGCCTCCGCGGTGCCGGGCACCGGGCTCGGGCTCACCATCGCGCACCTGCTCGCCCAGGTGATGGGCGGCGAGATCACGGTGACGAGCGAGGTCGGCCGCGGCAGCACCTTCCGGCTGCGGCTGATGCTGGCGTCGATCGAGCGCCCGGACCGGGCGATGCCGGCGCTGGCACCGATCCACGGCTATGCCGGGCGCCGGCGCACGATCTTCGTCGTCGACGACGACCCGGCCCATCGCGAGCTGATGCGCGAGATCCTGGCGCCGCTCGGCTTCACCCTGCTGTCGGCCGCCGACGGCGCGGCCTGCCTCGCGCTGGCGGCCGGGTGCCGGCCGGACCTGTTCCTGCTCGACATCGCGATGCCGGGGATGACCGGGTGGGAGCTGGCGCGGGCACTGCGCGCCTCCGGCCACGGCCCGGCCCGCATCGCGATGATGTCGGCCAACGTGCACGAGATCAGCCCGCAGCGCGGCGAGGACGCGCCCCACGACGCGATCATCCCCAAGCCCTTCGACCTGCGCGACCTGCTGTCGTGCATCCAGGGCCTGCTCGGGCTCGACTGGACCGGCCCGGAGCCGGCCGCCATTCCTGCCCAGGCCCCGCGGCGGCAGGCTCCGGCCCGCGCCCGGCCGGAGCAGATCGCGGAGCTGATCCGCCTCGGGCGGATCGGCCATGTCCGCGGCATCGAGGCGAAGCTCGCGGAGATCGAGGAGGAGACGGCCGCGCCGTTCGTGGCCGAGCTGCGCGGGCTGGTGCGGGCCTACGACCTGCCGCGCTACATGGCGATGCTGGAGGGGATGCGGGCCGATGTCTGAGACCATCCCGGCGGCGCCGCCCGCCTCCGGCCGGGACGTGGTGCTGGTCGTCGACGACTCGCCCGAGGCCCTGAGCTTCCTCACCGCGGCGATCGAGGCCACCGGCGCGACCGTGCTGGTGGCGGTCGCCGGCGAGGCGGCGCTGGCGCTGGTGCAGGAGATCACGCCGGACATCATCCTGCTCGACGCGGTGATGCCGGGCCTCGACGGGTTCGAGACCTGCCGGCGCCTCAAGGCGGTGCCGGCGCTCGCCCACGTGCCGGTGATCTTCATGACCGGGCTGACCGAGACCGAGCACATCGTCGCGGGGCTGGAGGCCGGGGGCGTCGACTACGTCACCAAGCCGATCGCGCCCGGCGAGATCCTGGCCCGCATCCGCGTCCACCTCGCCAACGCCCGGGCGGCCCAGAGCGCGCGGCTCGCCCTCGACAGCGCCGGCCGCTACCTGTTCGCGGTCTCGCCGGGCGGGGCGGTGCGCTGGTGCACGCCGCAGGCGGCCCGGCTCCTGCGCGACCTCGACCCGGTCCCGGCGCGGGCCGCCGGCGATCCCGCCCTGCCGGACGGGGCCCTGGCCTGGCTGCGCGCCGGCGCCGCCGCCGCCCTCGCCCTCACCGGTCCGGACGGCCGCCGGTTCCAGCTCAGCCGCATCGGTCAGGTCGACCGCGACGAGATCCTGCTGCGCCTCGCCCTCGACGGCGGCGGCGAGATCGAGCGGCTGCAGCGGGCGCTCGGCCTGACCCGGCGCGAGGCCGAGGTCCTGCTCTGGGTCTCCCGCGGCAAGGCGAGCCGCGACATCGGCGAGATCCTCTCCCTCAGTCCGCGCACCGTGACCAAGCACCTGGAGCAGATCTACGCCAAGCTCGGCGTCGAGAACCGCACCTCGGCCTCGGCCCTGGTCCTTCACGCGCTCCAGGACTAAGCAGACTTGCGTTGGCACGCCAACGCTTCGTCCGCTCGGGTTCTTGTCGTGCCGCAGGTTTTCGTCGCGAAACCGGTGACCGCTTCTGCGAAACCTGCTTGGAGCAGGGTCCGATCACGCTGCAATCGAACCCTGCTTTATGTCATTGATTTTGCAACATTTTATGCGACGAAGGGGTGTCCAATGCTCCAGCGGGCCTGACCGCCTCCCGCCTCCGGATGCCCACGCCCGGGAGCCGCAGGCCGACGTCTCCACCGTTCGCCGTGAGGAGAGGCGGCCGGTGCGAACGATGCCGGCAACACAATCAAGCCTGCCCCGAGCGGGCCGGGCGCATCCCGCCATAGGTGGTGAGGTGCGCCCCGGCGAGCCAGCCGGCATCCACCGGCAGGTTGATGCCGGTGATCGCCGCGGCGTCGTCGGAGAGCAGGAAGGCGACCCCGCGGCCGATCTCGTCGGGCTCGACGAGGCGGCCCAAGGCCGCCGCGTCGGTGAGCAGGCGGGGATCGCGCTGGCCGCGGTCGATCGCGGCCTGGAGCGGCGGCGTCGCGACGTAGCCCGGCGAGACCGCGTTGACCCGCACGCCCGAGCGGCCCCATTCGGCGGCGAGGCAGGCCGCCATGTGCACCACCGCCGCCTTCGAGGGCGCGTAGGCGTGCAGCGGCGCCGTGCGCCACGCGGTGACCGAGCCGGTGATGACGATGCCGCCCCGGCCGCGCTTGGCCATGCGGGTGCCGGCGGCGAGGCACGACACGTAGACGCCGCGCAGGTTGACCGCGATGATGCGGTCGAACTCGGCGAGCGGCAGATCCTCCGGCCGGCCGCCCGGCTGGATCAGCCCGGCATTGGCGATCAGCGCCTCCACGGGGCCGATCCGCCCCTCGATCCCGGCGAAGGCCGCCTCGGTCGCCGCCTCGTCCGCGACGTCGAAGGGCACCGCCTCGGCGCCCAGCGGCCCGGCGACCTCCCGGGCGCGGTCGGCGTCGATGTCCGAGATCACGGTGCGCCAGCCGCGCCCGGCCAGCACGCCCGCGATGGCGAGCCCGATCCCGCTCGCGCCGCCGGTCACCAGGGCGACCCGGCCGCGTCCCTCGTTGCGCTCCATCCCGCATCTCCTGTCGAACTCGATACCGCCGCGCTTTCGAACCGGCGCCGGCGCTACACCGCGAGGTAGCGCTGGGTGATCGCCGCGTTGCCGCGCAGGTCGGCGATGGGGGCGCGGTAGACGACCTGCCCCTTGTCGACGACCGTCGCGTGGGTGGCGATGTCGAGGCAGAAATGCATGTTCTGCTCGGCGAGCAGGATCGTGACGCCCATGCCGCGCAGGGTGCGGATCAGCTCGCCGATCGCCTGGACGATGATCGGCGCCAGCCCCTCGCTCGGCTCGTCGAGGAGCAGCACCTCGGGATTGCCCATCAGGGCGCGGGCGATGGTGAGCATCTGCTGCTCGCCGCCCGAGAGGCGCCCGGCCATGCGGGTGCGCATGCCGGCGAGGATCGGAAACACCTCGTAGATCCGCGCCAGCGTCCAGTGCGCCTCGCCCCGCGGGCCGGTCTTGGCGCCGACGATCAGGTTGTCCTCGACGGTGTGCTCCGGAAACACCTGCCGGTCCTCCGGCACGTAGCCGATGCCGGCCCGGGCGATGCGGTAGGGCGCCCGCCCCGAGACGGTCTCGCCGGAGAGCACCACCTCGCCCCGGCGCGGCGGCGCGAGGCCCGCGATCGCCTTGAAGGTGGTGCTCTTGCCGGCGCCGTTGCGGCCGAGCAGCGCCATGGTCTGGCCCTTCTCGACGCTGAGGTCGAGGCCGAACAGGATCTGGCTGGCGCCGTAATAGACGTCGGCGCCGCGGACTTCGAGCATCGCCGCCATGCTCACGCCTCCCCGACCGCTTCGGAGAGGCGGTGGTCGGTGCCGAGATAGGCGTCGATCACGTCCTGGTTGCGCCGGATCTCGTCCGGGTTGCCCTGGGCCAGGACCGCGCCGTATTTCAGGACGTGGATCGCCTGCGCGATCCTGAACACGATGTCCATGTCGTGCTCGATGAACAGCACGGTCATGCCGGTGGCCTGCCACAGGTCGCGGACCTTGCCGATCATCCGCCAGCGCTCCTCGGGCCCCATGCCGGCGGTCGGCTCGTCGAGGAGGAGCACCTTCGGGTCCATCGCCAGGGCGAGCCCGATGTCGAGGAGCTTCTGGTCGCCGTGCGAGAGGTTGGCCGAGAGGATCCCGGCCTTCGGGCCGAGCCCGAGCATCTCCATGATCGCGTCGGCCCGGCGGACGGCGTCCGGCACGGGGAAGCGCGACAGCACTCGGCCCGAGCCGCGCCGGTGCGAGACCACCGCGGAGGTCAGCGCCTCGCGGACGGTGAGGCTCGGAAACAGGGCGGCGACCTGGAACGCCCGCGCCATGCCGCGGCGCACCACCTCCAGGCTCGACAGTCCGACGATGTCGGTGCCGTCGAACAGCACCCGGCCCTCGTCGGGCCGGACATGGCCGGAGACGAGGTTGAAGAAGGTGGTCTTGCCGGCGCCGTTCGGGCCGATGATCGCGGTGAGCGAGCCGGCGGGGAAGTCGATCGAGACGTCCTTCGTGGCGCGCACGCCGCCGAAGGACTTCGAGAGGTGCTCGACGCACAGCATCACACCGTCCTGCCGTTGAGGGGCGCGGCCTCGAAGGTCTGGGCCGCGGGCTCCGCCGTCGCCGGCGCCGCCGCCCGGCGGGCGCGGCGGGCCTGGATCGCGTCGTAGACGAAGTCGGCGAGGCCGCGGCGCAGCCCGAGCACGATGACCAGGATGACGGTGCCGAGCACGAGGCCGTGGTGCTCGGTGTAGATCGTCACGAAGTGGTTGAGGGTCTGGAGCAGCAGCGTGCCGACGAGCGGGCCGAGGAAGAGCTTCATCCCGCCGAGCATGATCATGAAGATCGCCTCGCCGGAGGTGGTCCAGAACGCGAATTCCGGGTAGGCGCCTGAGACGAACAGGGCGAGGATCAGGCCGCCGACGCTCGCCATCGCCGCCGCGAACACGAAGATGCCGAGCTTCATCGCGGTCACGTCGACGCCGAGGAAGTTCGCCCGCGCCGGGTTGTCGCGGATCATCCGCAGGGTGTAGCCGAACGGCGATTGCGAGACCTGCCGCATCGCCAGGATGCAGACCACGAACACCACCGCGCAGGAGCCGTAGAGCACCCGGGCGTCGTTGAGGTCGAGGCCGAGGACCGGCGGGCGCGGAATGCCGCCGCGCAGGCCCTGGTCGCCGCCGGTCAGGCCGACCCAGGTCACGATGATGCTGTGGATGAACATCTGGAAGGCGAGCGTGATGAAGGAGAAGTAGATCTCCTTCAGCCGCACGCAGATCGCCCCGATGACGAGCGCGATCAGCGCCGTGCCGCCGACCGCGGCCAGCGCCGCGACCGGGATCGAGACGAGGCCCGACTGCATCAGGAGCCCGAACGCGTAGGCGCCCGACGCGAAGTAGGCGGCGTGCCCGAACGACACGAGGCCGGTGAGCCCGACGAGCAGGTTCAGCGACATCGCCATCAGGCCGTAGGCGAAGAAGTAGATCAGGAAGTCGCGCAGGGCCGGCTGCGGAAACACCACCGGCAAGGCGATGAGCAGGCCGAGGCCCGCGAGGGCGACGGCGAGGTCGCGGACGAATCCGGCGCGCATGTCAGGCGGCCTCCCGGCCGAGCAGCCCGCTCGGCTTGACGACGAGCACGAGGGCCATCAGGGCGAACATCAACCCGTCGACGAAGAGCGGGAAGCCGATCGCCCCGAAGGCGCGGGTGAAGCCGATGAGCAGGGCGGCGAGGAACGCCCCGGCGATCGAGCCCATGCCGCCGATCACCGTGACGATGAAGCTCTCGATGAGGATCGACACGCCCATGCCGGGGGTCAGGGTGCGGATCGGCGCGGCGAGCGCCCCGGCGAGGCCGGCGAGCAGGCTGCCGAGGCCGAACACCCCGGCGTAGAGCAGCGTCGTGTTGATGCCGAGCGCGCCCACCATCTGCGGGTTGATGGCGAGCGCCCGCACGATCTTGCCGAGCCGCGTGCGGTTGATGCCGAGCCACAGGACGAGGCCCGCCGCGAAGGCGACGCCGACCATGAACAGGTAGTAGCCGGGCACGAAGCCGCCGGCGATCTCGACCGGCGGCAGCGCGAACACGTCGGGCATGCCCATCATGCGGTACTCGCCGCCATAGAGGATCTTCACGCCGTCGTCGAGGATCAGGATCATCGCGTAGCAGACGAGGAGCTGCATCAGGATGTCCCGCCCGTAGACGCGGCTCATGACGAGGCGCTCGAACAGCACCCCGAACAGCCCGACCCCGGCCGCCCCCGCCACCATCGCGACGAGGAAGCTGCCCGTGAGCGCGTAGGCCGTGAAGGCGAGGTAGGCGCCCAGCATGTAGAAGGCGCCGTGGGTGAAGTTGATGATCCCGAGCACCCCGAAGATCAGGGACAGGCCCGAGGTGACGAGGAACAGCAGCATCCCGACGATCAGCCCGGTCGAGACCTGGGTGACCGCGCACGATGCCGACGACAGGCAGTCGACGAGAGCCTCGAGGTTCAAGGCGGTTCTCCCCGGACGTGAGGATCGGGGCGGCGGGAGCGGGCGCCCCCGCCGCGACGAAGTCAGGACAGGACCGCCTCATACGATTTCCGACTGATTGCTTCGCAATGCGAAAATCGGCTTCGCTCAGGCGTCGCGCGGGCTCGTGATACGATGTCCGGAAGATTCCTTCCGGACATCGTATCAGGCGTAGCCCTTGCCCTTCTTCCACTGCGTCTCGAGTTCGACGATCCTGGCCCAGTCGACGTCGGAGAAGTCCTCGACGTAGGGGGCCTTGGGCACGGTGCGGCCCCAGGCGACCGGATAGCCGACGATGGTGTGGTCGCCCTCGCGCATCGTGATGGTGTCGCCGACCGCGAAGGGGGCGGCCACCGCCATGCCCTTCAGCTCGGCGGCGAGCTTCGCACCCTCGGTGCGGCCGCCGGTGCGCTTGAGCGCCTCGGCGATGAACAGGCAGGCGAGGTAGCACTGCCACGCCCAGTTGGTCGGCTCGTGGCCGGCGATCTTCGCGAACCCGTCCGCGAAGGCGGTGTTGGCGGGCCTCGCCGGATAGGTGCGGTTGTAGCGGTAGGCGGTGTTGAGGCCCGGCGGCAACTGCTTGATCGCGGTCAGCACCGGCGGGTCGCCGAGGCCGCCCGAGAACATCGCGACGTTGGAAAACAGCCGGTAGAGGTTGCTCTGCTCGATGAACGCCACGAGGTCGCCGCCCCACAAAGCCGAGTAGACCGCCTGCGGCTTGGTCTGCAGGATCTTGGTGATGCTCTCGGTGTAGTCGGGGGCGAACAGCTTCGGCCAGACCTGGTCCACGGTCTCGATCGACGGCTCGAACATCTTGGCGAATTCGAGGAACTCGGCGGTGTTGTCGCGGCCGTAGGCGTAGTCGGGCGAGCACGTCATCCAGCGCTTCAGCCCCTTGTCCTTGGCGATGCGCGCCGCGTAGGTGCCGCCCGCCACCGCGTCGTGGATGCCCTGGCGGGCGCAGCGGAACGCGGTCTTGACGTGCAGCTTCGGGTCGGCCGACAGCGAGGACGTCTCCGAGCAGGTGTGCAGGCACAGCACCGGCAGGTCGCGGATCACCTCGTGGACCGCGAAGGCGCCGGAGGACGCCTCGCCGTCGATGATGATCTCGCAGCCGTCGTTGTTGATGAGGTCGCGGGTGACCTTGGCGGCCTCGTCGGGGCGGCCCTTGGAGTCGCGGTCGACCAGTTCGAGGGTGCGGCCGCCGATCCCGCCGGCCTCGTTGATCTGCCGGAAGGCGAGCTGCACCGCCGCCCGGCTCGACGTGCCGAGGA
The DNA here is from genome assembly GCA_036946295.1 of Methylobacterium frigidaeris. Lineage (GTDB taxonomy): Bacteria > Pseudomonadota > Alphaproteobacteria > Rhizobiales > Beijerinckiaceae > Methylobacterium > Methylobacterium frigidaeris_A. The sequence goes on from JAQIJK010000002.1 coordinate 161,714, forward strand.
TCGCGACGCGCCCCGACAGGATCGTCGGCATCCCGACCCGGATCGCCTTCGCCTGGGCCCCCGCGATGTGCGGGAACCCCGTGATCGCCGCGCCCGCGGCCAGTCCACCCAACATCTGCCGGCGCGATGGCGCGCGGCCCAGCGTCTTCGTGCCCATCTGGTTTCCGTCCCTGATCTTGCGGCCCGGGCGTTTTCGCCCTGGACTGGCGTCGCTTGTGTTGTGGTTTTTGTTTTATAACTCTTGAGGATCCGGCAAGGCCCGGAGTAAGTCAACGGATATTTGTTCCGGCGGTCACGGCACCGGCTCGCCCGCCGCGCTCCGCCACGCCTCGCGCAGGGCGGCGGCCGCGAAGGCGAGCACCGGCGCGGTCGCGCCGATCGCCCGCCCCATGGTCAGGATGCCGTGCATCTGGTCGGAGAGGTGCAGGGCCGTCACCGGCACCCCCTCCCGTTCGAGGCGCGCGGCGTAGGCGCGGCCCTCGTCGCAGAGCGGGTCGTGGGTGCAGGTGAGCACCAGGGCGGGCGGCGCCCCCGCGAGGCTGTCCGCCCGGAGCGGCGAGGCGTGCCAGTGGCTCCGCGAGGCCGGATCGGGGGCGTAGTGGTCGACGAAGTAGCGCATCGTCGCGGCGGTGACCGGCACCCCCTCGGTGACGCGGGCATAACTTCCGCCGGTCATCGCGAGGTCGACGACGGGGTAGAGCAGGACCTGGAACACGCTGCGCGGCAGGGTCCCGTCGCGGCCCATCAGGGCGAGGACCGCCGCGAGGTTGCCGCCGGCGCTGTCGCCGCCGACCGCGAGCCGGGCGAGATCGACGCGCAGGGCCCCGGCCTCTGCGGCGACGAAGGCGAGGGCGGCGGCCGCGTCGCGCAGGGCGGCCGGGAACGGGTGCTCCGGGGCGAGCCGGTAGTCGACCGCGATCACGCAGGCGCCGGCGCCGTTGGCGAGCCGCCGGCAGATGCCGTCATGGGAATCGAGGTTGCCGAGCATCCAGCCGCCGCCGTGCAGGTAGAGCAGGCAGGGCAGCACCGCCTCCGGGTCGGTGCCGGCGCCGCGGTAGAGCCGCAGCGGCACCGGGCCGGCCTCGCCGGGCGCGGCGAGGTCGCGGATCTCCGCCATCGGGTCGGGCGGCGGCTGCAGCACCGCGCGCCCGGCGCTGTAGGCCTCCCGCGCCGCCTCCGGCGCCAGCGCCTCGAAGGGCGGGCGGCCGGACTCGCGGATCGCCCGCACCAGGGCCACGACGTCGGGGTGCATCGCCGGCTCGTGTGTCTGCATGCCCCTCGTCCTGCCTGCCATGCCTTGGATCGTTCGAGCCCGGGATCCCCTCTCCCGAGTGGGAGAGGGGTAGGGGCGACAGAAGATCGCGCAGGGTGGTTCGGCTTCCGCAATGATCCTGAACGGTCGAGCTGCGCAGCTCGACCCTGGACGCCTCATTCCGAAGCCGGGCCACCCTCACCCCTGTCCCCTCTCCCACCCGGGAGAGGGGGACCCGCGTTCGAAATTTATACCTACATTACAGAGGGTTGCAGCCCACCCCGCCTCACCCCAGCGCGAACCCCTCGTAGCCCTCGCGGGCGACCCGGTCGCAGATCGAGCGGTAGCGGGCCATGCCGCCGGCATAGGGCATGAACACCCGCGGCTTGCCCGGCACGTTGGCGCCGAGATACCAGGAACTGCTCGCCATCGGCAGCAGCGTCGCCGAGGCGGCCTCGTTGACCCGGGCGACCCAGGCGTCCGTCGCCTCCGGCGTCGCCTCGATCCGGTCGAGGCCGCGCTCGCGCAGATGGGCGATGCAGTGCGCGATCCATTCCGCATGCTGCTCGATGGCGACCGGCATGTTGGTGAGCACCGACGGGCTGCCCGGCCCGGTGACGGTGAACAGGTTCGGGAAGCCGGGCGTCTGCAGGCCGAGATAGCTGCGCGGACCGGCCGCCCATGCCTCGCTGAGCGCGAGCCCGTCGCGCCCGCGGATGTTGAGCCCGAGGAGCGGGCCGGTCAGCGCGTCGAACCCGGTGGCGAACACGATGACGTCGAGGGGATAGGTGGCGTCGCGGGTTCGCACCCCGTCGGGCGTGATCGCCTCGATCGGCGCCGCCTTGAGGTCGACCAGCCGGACGTTGTCGCGGTTGAAGGTCTCGAAGTAGTCGGTGTCGATCGGCGGCCGCTTGGTGGCGAAGAGGTGGTCGCGCGGGGTGAGCGTCTCCGCCGTCTCCGGATCCTCGACGACGCTGCGGATCTTGGCACGAATGAACTCGGACGCGGTCTCGTTGGCGTCCTTGTCGAGGAGGATGTCGCGGAAGGCGGCGCGGAAGCGCAGGCCGCCCCGCTCCCAGGCCGCCTCGTAGATCGCCTGCCGCTCCCCCGGCGAGACGTCGAGGGCGGAGCGGTCGGAGACGTCGAACGGGTGGCCGTTGGTCGCCTCGCGGGCCTTGCGGCGCAGCTCGGCGGAATTCTCCCGCACCCACGCCTTGAACTCGGCGTCCATCGGGCCGTTGCGGGCCGGTACGCTGTAGTTGGCGGTGCGCTGGAACACCGTGAGGTGGGCCGCCTGCGCGGCGAGGACCGGCGTCGCCTGGATGCCGGTCGAGCCGGTGCCGATCAGCCCGACCCGCTTGCCCGCGAAGTCGACGCCCTCCTGCGGCCAGCGTCCGGTGTGGTACCACCGGCCGGCGAAGCTCTCGAGCCCCGGGATCGCCGGCACGTTGGCGGTCGAGAGGCAGCCGACGGCGGTGATGAGGAACTGCGCCTCGAACGCCTCGCCGCCCTGCGTCGCGACGGTCCAGCGGTTCGCGGCCGCGTCGTAGGTCGCCCCGGTGACGCGGGTGTCGAGCTGGATGTCGCGGCGCAGGTCGAAGCGGTCGGCGACGTGGTCGAGGTAGCGGCGGATCTCACCGTGCTCGGGGTAGCGCTCGGTCCACTCCCACTCGTCCTCCAGCTCGCGCGAGAACGAGTAGGAATAGTAGTAGCTCTCGGAATCGCAGCGCGCGCCGGGATAGCGGTTCCAGTACCAGGTGCCGCCGATGCCCTCGGCCGCCTCCAGCACCCGCACCGACAGGCCGAGCCGGTCGCGCAGCAGGTGGAGCTGGTACAGGCCCGAGAAGCCGGCCCCGACGACGACCGCGTCGTAGTGCCGGACGGACCCGGCCTCGATGGTCTCCGCGCGCGGATTCCCCATGGCGTCCTTCCTCCCTGGTCGGACGCGCAGCCCGTGGCCGGGCGCGGTCCGTCGTGGTGTGCCGGAGCCGACCGGACGGGCCCGCCCCGTGATCGCCGCTCGGGCCGCAGTGTCATGGCGTGACCGCTGCGACCGGGGTTCGTCCCCGGCTGTCCGGCGTCGTCGATGAGCGAGGCTAACGCGTTGCGCAGGCCGCATCCATTTCCCATACTGCGAACCACATGTGAAAAACCTTCACAGGTCCGGCGGGGGACGACGGCGCGTGAACCGCTTCGGGGAGATGCTCGTCTTCGTGCGGGCGGTGGAGGATGGCGGCTTCTCCGCCGCCGGGCGCAGCCTGACCATGACCCCGTCTGCGGTGAGCAAGCTGATCGGCCGCCTGGAGAACCGCCTCGGGGTGACGCTGTTCAACCGCGCCGCCCGCACCGTCACGCTGACCGCCGAGGGGGAGGCGTTCTACGCCGCGGCCCGGCGGGCGGTGGAGGCGGTCGAGGACGCGGAGACCGCGGTGCTCGGCGGCCGGACGGCGCAGGGCACCTTGCGGATCCGCTCGATGCCGACCTTCGCGACCCACCAGCTCGCGCCGCTGATCCCGGCCTTCCGCCGCCAGCACCCGGCCCTGCGGCTCGACTTCGTCCTCAGCATGGAGCCCGGCAACCTGCTCGACGGCGGCATCGACGTGGCGATCCATGTCGGCGAACTCGCCGACTCTTCGCTGGTGTCGCGCCGGTTCTCCGGCACCCGCTGGATCATCTGTGCGTCGCCGGCCTACCTCGCGGCGCGGGGCATGCCGACGGACCCGGCGGATCTCGCCACCCACGAGTGCCTCAACTTCCCCTCGACCGCGCCGTGGAGCATCTGGAGCCTGCGCGACGGCGGGGCGATCCGGCGGCTCAAGCCGGGCGGGAGCGTCGCGGCCAATACCGGGCAGATGCTGCTCGCCATGGCCCGGGCGGGCGCCGGCATCGTGCGGCTGGCCGAGTTCCACATCATCGACGACCTGCGCGCGGGCCGGCTGATCGAGCTGCTGCCGGATCACCACAACGGCGCCGAGGATCCGATCTTCGCGCTCTACAGCGGCCGGCGCCACCTCAGCCACCGGATCCGGGTCTTCCTGGATTTCCTCGACGCCTCGTTCTCGAAAGAGCCGCCGGCCTGGCGGAGGACCGCCGCCGAACGGGCGCTACCGGCCTGATCCGAGGATTCTGAGGCTCCGCACGGGCGTCGATTGTTCCATAATCTTTCTTATGCGAATCGTGGCGTGTAGGCGCAAAGTCGAAATGTCCCACCTGAGCCAAGTCGAAATGGCACGCGCCCCCGTTTTGCGGAACGCGGGAGGTCGCCATGGGGTGGGTCCTGATGGGCGAGCGCGAGTTGCAGCGGGTCGAGGTGCTGTCGGCGGTTCTGGCCGGGTGCGCGATCGAGGTGGCGACGGCGCTTGCCGGGTCGCCGCCACGGCGGATGGGAGGCTATCGCGCGTCGAGAGATGCGCCCGCCAGCGTGGGCATGAAGAAGCCGAAATCGGGGACGGCATCGATCCTCTGAAGCCGGCCGTACAGCGCCCGGGCGGCCGTGGCCGACAGCCGCCGCCCGGCGCAGGAGACGAACTTCCGCTCGCGGTCCGCCTCGCTCATCGGCCGCTCCGGATTGCCGACCGCGAGATCGCGATGCCCTCCGATCCGCCGGCCGTCGTGCAGGACGATCGTCATCTCGACCGGCGCGGTGCCGATGAAGCCGAGGCGTGCGAGGTCCGGGCTCAGGGCCATCCTCACCCGTCCCATCACCTGTCGGGTCAGGGGATCGGCGAGCCTCGCCTCGGTGAAGCTGTCGAGGGTGACCTCGCCGTGGACCAGGGCCGCGGCGAGCACGAACTCCATCGAGAACCTCGCCTGCGCCGGGGTGCGCGGGTCGTGACAGACCAGCTCCCTCTCGGCGAGCAGGCTGGTACCGACGTGGATCTCCGCGACCTGCGCCGGCCCGAAGCCATGCCGGGCGACGAGATCGAGCAGGAGGTCGCAGGCCGGGTGGGACCCGCTGCAGCACGGATAGCGCTTGTAAGCGAGCCCGCGCGCGACGAGGTCGTAGGGCCGGCCGAACCGCACGGGTCCGGGCAGGACCTGTTCGCCGGCAGGACTTCCCGTGAAGCATCGGATGAAACCGTCGGCGCCCTCGACCGCCTCGCCGGAAGCAGTCAGGCCGGCGCGGGCCAGGGACACGGCTTCGAGCCCGTTCCGGGCGGCCATGCCGGCATGGTACGGCTTCGTCTGAGTGCCGAAATTGGCGCGGATGCCGCCGGCCCGCGAGAGCGACAGGGCCAGGGCGTTGATCGTGACGGACCGTTCGAGGTCCAGCAGCCGGCAGGCCGCCGCTGCGGCGCCGAGGGTGTAGAAGACCGCGGTGGTGTGCCAGCCGTTTCGCGACACCGCCGGCATGGACAGGTCCGCCAGACGATGCGCCACCTCCACGCCGGCCAGGTAGGCCAGGACGACCTCGCGGCCGGACGCGCCGGCGCTCTCGCCGATCGCGAAGGCCGCCGGTGCGACGACCGTGGTCGGATGGGCGATCGTGGTCCAGCTCGTGTCGTCGAAGTCGAGGGCGTGGCCGGCCACCCCGTTGCAGAGGGCGGCGTGTTCCGGATCGAGCCGCGCGGCGTGACCGATGACGCTGGAGGATCCGCCGGAGCCGCGTTCCGTGGCCCAGGCGAGGACGTTGCGGGTGACGGGCTCCCGGGCGCCGGCGATGGCGACGCCGACGTAGTCCGTCAGGGCCTCGCGGGCCGCGCCGATGGCACCCTCATCGGCGTCCGCGGTGGCCAGAAACTCGGCCGCCTGTTCGAGGAAGCGCATCGGGGACGGGTCTTCGCTCGGCTCAGAGAACCTGGGACAGGAACCGTCGGGTCCGCTCGTCCTGCGCCGCCGTGAAGAACGTCGCGGGCGGTCCGTGCTCGACGATGACGCCGCGGTCGGTGAAGTAGACGTGGTCGGCCACCTCGCGCGCGAACGTCATCTCGTGGGTGACGAGCAGGCAGGTCATACCCTCCTCGGCCAGTTCCCGGATCGTGACCAGCACCTCCTTGACCGTCTCCGGATCGAGCGCGGCGGTCACCTCGTCGAACAGCATCACGTCGGGGCGCATGGCCAGCGAGCGGGCGATGGCCACGCGCTGCTGCTGGCCGCCGGACAGCTCGCCCGGATAGGCGTTCTCCTTGCCGGCGAGCCGCACCTTGGCGAGCAGCGCGCGGGCCCGCACCTCGACGTCGCGCTTGTCCTGCCCGAGCACGTGGATGGGTGCCATCATCACGTTCTGAAGCGCGGTCTTGTGCGGGAACAGGTTGTACTGCTGGAACACCATGCCGACCTTGCGGCGCAGGGCCAGCTTGTCGAGCTTCGGGTCGGACACCTCGATCCCCTCGACGCGGATCGTGCCCGAGCTCACCGGGACCAGGGCGTTGATGCAGCGGATCAGCGTCGACTTGCCCGAGCCCGACGGGCCGATGATGCAGATCACCTCGCCCTTCCTGACGGACAGGCTGATGCCTTTCAGCACCGGGAAGCTGCCATAGGCCTTGTGGATGTCGATGCACTGGACGATGGGTTGGTCAGGCGTCCACACCGTGGCCATGATCCTGAGTTCCTCACCGAATGCGGAACCGGCGCTCAAGATGAGCCGTCCATAGATTGATCGGATAGCAGTACAGAAAGAAGCACAACAGGGCGAAGCCGTAGAGCGGGGCGAACAATTCCGGGCGACCGCCCTCGGCGGCGTGGACCTGGGCGGTGAGCGTCAGCATCTCGGAGACGCCGACGATCGAGGCGAGCACCGTCGCCATCGCGACGAGGGCGTAGATGTTCATCCACGGTGGCAACATGCGCTTGATGCACTGCGGCAGGATGATGAGCCACATCGTCCTGCGGCGGTCGAAGGAGAGCGCCTCGGCCGCCTCCCACTGGGTCGCGGGCACGGACCGGACGGCTCCGCGCACGACCTCGGCGACGTTGGCCATGACCGGGAGGGCGAAGCCCACCGTGGCCTTGATCCAGTCCGGCAACGGGATGGTCCTGCCCAGCGCGGTGACCTGGAACGGCACCAGGAACATCACGAAGAACAGCAGCACAAGCCAGGGCGCGTTACGGAAGAACTGCGTCACCGCCCAGCTCGCGCGCGCGAGCAGTCCATTCTCCGAGAGCATCCCGAGGCCGAGACCCAGGCCGGCGACCGTGCCCAGCAGCATCGCGAGCATCGAGATCAGGATGTTGAAGGCGAAGCCCGAGAGCAGGAGCGGCGCCCACTTCACGATGACCTCCAGGGGGGAGGCGGCCGCGGATCCCGCCTGCGCCCAGGCGGTGGAGGCCAGCATGACGCCGCAGACGCTCAACGCGGCCGCGGAGAGCGGGTTGAGGCGCAGGGGCAGACGGGTCGGGACGACCCGGTAGGGCAGAAGCACGGGCAGGTCGCGGCCGGCCCTTCGAGGGCATCGTCATCGGCCGTATCCCGGAATGCGCAGGGCGCGTTCCCAGCGATGCATCAACCAGACGAGGACGCCCACGAGGATGCCGTAGGTCGCCAGCAGCAGGACCATCATCTCGAGGACGTTCTGCGACTCGGACCAGATCTGCTTGACCGCGTAGAGGGTTTCCGGGACCGCGATGGCGTAGGCGAGCGTCGTGGTCTTGAGGAGGTTGACGAGGTTGTTGTTCAGCGCCGGCAGGCAGACGCGGATCGCCAGGGGCAGCACGACGTAGAGATAGGCCTTGAGGCGCGTGTAGCCGAGCGCCTCGGCGGCTTCGACCGTGGTCTTGGGCACCGCCTCGATGCCGGAGCGGAAGATCTCGACGTTGAAGGCCGCCGCGAACAGCGACAGCGAGATGATCGCCCACTGGACGTTGCTGATCAGTGGCGTGCGCATGCCGCCTGCCGTCTCGACCGAGGGCAGCAGGCTCCCGACGCCGAAGTAGAAGAAGAAGATCTGCACCAGCGGCGGCGTGTTGCGGAACACCACCACGAAAGCGTTGACGATGGCGCGCAGGATCTTCGAGGGACCGCCCTGGATCAGGGCACCGATCGCGCCGAGGACCAGGCTGGCGACGATCGTCGTGATGCTCAGAAACAGCGTCATCCTGAGGCCGTTCAGATAGCGATTCCAATCGTAGCTATCGTAGAAGACTGTGAAGTTGTATCCGGTCGACTCATAGATTTGTTGGAACCAGTCAGGAACCAATCCCATGGCATGACCCCGCATTGTCGAGGCCGGACGCCTCGCATCGCTTCATCGTCGCGACCTCACCTTCCGGCGGGGCAGCAGCCGGTTCGCTGCCCCGCCATGCCGTCAATGGCCGGCCTTGTACTTCTCGTGCATCGCCTGCGAATACTCGGTCGGGGCGATACCCCACTTCTTCTCCTCGTCCACGATGAAGCCGGTCTTCATCCAGTCTCTCGTGGTGTCCTCGAGCATCTTCTGAAGGCTGGCATTGCCCTGAGCCACGGCGATCATCCAGGGCGCCGAGAGCACTCCCTTCAGCGGCATGGCGTAATCGTTCTTCCACTCGTCTTCGAGCAATTTACCCTGGATGAATGTCTGATCGTAGAGATATCCGATGCAATTGCCTTGCTTCATCGCGAAGAGGGGCTTTTCCGCGCCGTCGAAGGCGACGATCTCCACGCCGTAGGTGCGGGCGACGTCCTTGTTGTACCAGGCGCCGGAGGTCGCGCAGACCGACTTGCCCTTCAGGTCGGCCCAGTCCTTGATCCCGGCCTTCTTGTTGATCAGGACGTTGACGAAATCCGAGTAGTACAGCGGCTCGATGACCTGCACGACGCGGCGGCGCTCCGGCTTGTCCGACATGGTCGCGATGAGGACGTCGATCTTGCCCTGCTGCAGAAACTCGATCCGGTTGGACGAGGCGACCGGCACGAGTTCGAGCTTGACGCCCAGCCGCTTCGCCACGTCTGCCGCGAGGTCGGGCTCGATGCCGACGACCTTCCCGGTCGGATCGCGGAAGCCGAACGGCCTGTAGTCGGCCTTGACTCCGACGAGCAGGGTGCCGCGCTGCTTGATGGCGTCGACGCCATCGGCCGCCCGGGCGCCCGAGAGCGCCAGCAAGGCCACCGCGCCCGACATCACGAGTCGAAGAACACTTTGCATCGGTCCCACCTCTCTCGACGGAGTATAAGGAAGTCGGCGGCCGGCCGCACTCTCATGCCGGCTGCGGCGACCCGGTCGGCCGGCTCGACTGGAAGCGCCCGACGGAGAACGGCGCGGTCGGAATGCGGCTGCGGCCCTCGGTCAGCAGCTCGGCCGCCACGTTGCCGATGCCGGCCGAGTGCTTGAAGCCGTGGCCCGAGCAGGCCGAGACGGCCAGGACCCGATCCTGATCGGGGTGCCAGTCGATGATGAACCCCCGGTCGGGAGTGATCGTGTAGAGGCAGGCGGCCGCCTGGGCGACGCGCGGCGTGGCGCCCGCCAGGCGTCCCGCGACGTGACGCCGGTACATCTCGGCCGACTCGCCGGGATCAACCGTGCGATCGAGTGCATCCGCGGTGGTGCTGGTCTCGTACTGCTCGGTCGCCACCTTGATCCGGCGGTCGCCCGGCAGGGGAGGAAAGCCGTAGAGGTAATCGACATCGGTGGCGCCGTGCATCCAGATGAATGCCGGCGTGTCCGCCCGGTAGGCGCTGGTATCGTCGAGTTCGTACCAGTGCAGAAGCTGACGGGTGACGGTCAGCAGGCGATCGAACGGCTCGCCGAGCAGCCGGGCATTCCAGCCGCCGGCCGAGACCATCACGCGGCTGGCGTGGAAGGTCCCGGCGGAGGTCTCGACGCGGACGCCGTCGCCGTTCTGGACGAGCGCGAGAACCTCGACGCCGGTGCGGATCTCGGCCCCGAGTTGCGCGGCCCTGGTGAGCTGCGCCGCGACGCAGCGCTCCGGGAACACGAAGCCGCCGCCCGGCTCGAAATAGGCCTTCTCCGTCCCTTCGAGGTTCAGGAACTGCGGGAAGCGACGGGCGACCTCCTGCCCGTCGAGCATCTCGTGCGGGATCCCGAACTCCCGCGCCGCCCCGAGCGAGCGGGCCACGAAGTCCGGCTTGCCGTGATGCGAGGTCTCCCCGACGCCGGGCGCCATCACCAGCACGCCGCACGCGTTGAGCAGCGTGTCACCCGTCTCGGCCTCCAGCTCGCGCCAGATCCGGTGCGAGTCGAGGACCAGCGGGACGTAGTCGCGGCCTTCGCCGACGGCCTGCCGCGTGATGCGGGTCTCGCCATGGCTCGATCCCATCGTGTGCGGGGGCGCGAAGCGGTCGATGCCGATCACCTTCGCACCCCGCTTGGCCAACTGGTAGAGGGCCGCGCTGCCCATCGCCCCCAGGCCCACCACCAGAAAGTCTGCGCGCTCGCTCATGTGACTGCCAAGATGCCTATTCCGTGAACTGCTCCGAAACTGATTGAATTCGCGGCGGTCCGACAAGGAAATTGCTATGAATGAAGCAAAATTGTAACCAGGTATAAATTTCACTTAATCGGTGTGCCCGATGTCCCCTGCCCTGGACCTGAAGACCCTCCAGATCGTGGCCGCGGTCGCCGAAACCGGCAGCATGCTGGACGCCGCGCAACGCTATGGTGTGACGCAGTCGGCCGTCTCGCAAGCGGTGCGCCGGGCCGAGGCGGCTGCCGGCGTCACGTTGCTTGACCGGGCCCGGCGCCCTCTGGTGCCCACGCGGGCGGGCCGTCTCCTGGTCAGCCGTGTCGGTGACCTGAACCGGGACTACGAAGCCCTGCTGGGTGCCTTGCGGACCGCCGCGGCCTCGCCGGAGCGTATCGACCTGCGCCTCGGCCTCGTCGACTCCTACGCCGGCACGGTCGGCGCCCACCTGGTCAAGGAACTCGTGACGGGAGCAATGGCCTTGAGCCTCTCCGCGTGGTCGGGATTGGCGGCATCCCATGCCGAGGCGCTGCTGCGCCAGACGATCGACGCCGCGATCACCTGCGACGCGATGGAGGACCTGAAGGACGTCGAGCGGTTCCCGTTCTACCGCGAGCCCTACGTGCTGATCGTGCCGCGGGAGCTTGCGGCCGAGCTTGAAGGCCAGGACTTGGCGGTGATCCTCGCGCGCCATCGTCTGGTCAGGCACAGCGAGCGCTCCTCCGTTGGCAGCCAGGTGGAACGGCATCTGAGCCGACTGGGCATCCGACCGCCCAGGGCATTCGAGTTCGACACGTCGGACAGTCTGATCGCCATGGTTGCGACCGGGATGGGCGTGGCGATCACCACCCCGCTCTGCCTGTTGCAGGGCATCGCCCATGCCGCCCACGTCGGCGTATTGCCGCTTCCCGGCCCCGGCTTCTCCCGCGACCTGCTCCTCGTCGCCCGGAAGGGCGACCTTTCCTCGCTGGCACCACGCATCGCCGAGATCGCCCGCTCGACCATCGCGAACCACGCGATGCCGCGCATCCAGACGCTTGTCCCCTGGTTCGCGCGCGACACCCAGAACACCTGATGAACAATCGCCGGCACCGGCGCCCGGTTCGAGTTCAGATACGACTCGCCGAGGCATCCGGCAGCCGTCCGGTCGTCCGGCATCGTCGCCGGGTGCGCCGGGCGGGCTGCGGCCGAAGCCCTGTTCCCCTTGCGCCGCAGCGCACCATTCGTGACCGACGCTGTACTGACGGGCCGGAGCCTCATCGGCCGCGCAAGGAGGATCGGGCCGGGCTCCGCCCCGACATGCCGGGCTCCCTGCCCCAAGGCCCGCTTGAGCTGGTCGAGGATCGGGGTGATGATCTGGCCGGATCAGCCGTTGGAGGCCCTCTCCGTCTCGATCGCGACCCCCTCGACGATGAGACCCTGCCCGCCCCGCTCTTCGCCAACCTCTGCGCCGACGAGGACGGCAAGACCTTCTCGGCATCTGGAGCCGCGCCAAAGGCTCGTACCACGGGCCGCCGGCAGAACCGGCGGAACTGACGAGCCCCGGAGCCCCGTCGCCTCGCCTCACCGGCAGGGCGGAGTCGCGAATGTCATGGGGCGAGGCTCAGGCAGCACGACCGCTCGACGGATCCCCGAGGGGGGAGCTGTCTCGGTGTCGCGCCGCGGCGCGCCCGAGTCGGGCAGTGGTATCCGTCGTGATGGCGTTGCCATGCCCGAAGCAGACCGCTCGCGGGGCGAGGGCGGCGAGCTTGCGCTGGCTGCGCCGCCCTTCAGCCTCGTCCTCGAATCAGACGGGATCGCTCAGGCCGAGGTTGTTCATGAACACGTCACCAGCGATGAGCAGCCGCTGCCCCTGCCACAGGAACCCGACCTGACCCGCGCAGTGGCCGGGAAGATGAACCGCCCGCAGGCCGCCGGCGAGCGGCAGCGTCTCCCCATCTGCAATGTGCTGGTCGATGCGGAACGGCTCCATGCGCTCGTCGGGCCTCCAGACGAGGCGGAACAGGATGCCTGGCAGCAGGCCGCGTCCCGGCGTCATCGGGCGGAACGGTCCGCCGCTCTCCGCGAGAGGCACGTCGGCGGCATGCATGTAGGTTCGCGCCCCCGTTGCCCGAACGAGGTCGGCTGCGCTGCCGATGTGGTCGGGGTGGCCGTGCGTGAAGACGAGGTGCTTGAGGTCGCCCGGCTTGCGCCTGAGCTTGCCGATCGCTCCCAGCACGCAGTCCGTTTTCCCGGGAAAGCCCGCATCGACGAGGACGAGGTCCGACCCGGCGTCGAGCAGCACCGCGTTGGCATTGCCCATCGGCACGAGGTACGCGCCGTCGATGATTTTCTTGAGGGTCATGACCTGATCCCGCCTCCGATGCCCGCTTCCAGGCACCATTAGCCGGAACGGGACCGTTTCGGCGGCGAAAATGGCGCAGAAACAAGGATCTATGGGATCGATCCCGTTTTATCGAGAAATCATCATCAGGTGATTTTGTGTCGAAAATTTCGAATCGACTGGCGCCTACAGAAGTAGATCGATCATCGCATGCGTCCATCGACGGCGTGCATGGCCGCGTGTCGTGATGGTTTTCCGGATTCGTCACACATGCGATTTGCATTGTGCGCACAGGCGTCCTCCAGGAATCTGCCATCCCGCCATGGATTGTCTGCGGATGAATCATGATTTTGCATTCTCAAGCCGCGTCACATGATTGCGGCAAACGCATTTCGTTTCATCACTGATTTTATACTAATATACATTCCATAACTTGATGTCGTGCGTTTTGATCGTTTCAGTGTTTGTGTTTCAATCTGAGATTTAACTCATCGCCAAGGAACACAACCAAAAGTAAACCAAGTCCTTGATGAACTTTTGCGCCCGGTGCGGGTTTCCAATCGCACGACGAAGACTACCTGGTGGACAGCCAAGGTGGAGATTTTCGCAATTCGACGCCATGGAAGCAGGAGCACTGGTTTGAGACAGTTCATCATCGGCCTCGGTGCACTCGCGTTGACATGCGCCGCGCTCCCCGTTCTGGCCCAGGGCACCACGGCGCCGAACGCTGCGACCACATCGTCCACCGATACGGGGATGAAGATCGCCGACACCGCGACGGTGAAGCTCAAGTACGTGACCGTGAAGCCCGCCGACGTGATGTCTTCCAAGCTCGTTGGAACGACGGTCTACAACAACAAGAACGAGACCGTTGGTGAGGTCCAGGACCTTGTGATCGAGAACGGCAAGAGCATCACCGGTGTCGTCGTCGGCGTCGGTGGATTTCTGGGCCTCGGCGAGAGCTATGTCGTGCTCGATCCCTCCACTCTTGCCATGAGCAACAAGAATGGCAAGTGGACAGTCCATGTCGACACCGACAAGGACACGCTCAAGGGAGCGCCAAAGTTCGAGTATTCCAAGAAGAACGGCTGATGCTGGTTCGGCAGGAGAGAGTAACATGAAGCACGTCATCATTGCCTCGGCGGTCGCAGCCGGCCTCGGCCTCATCGCGTCGGCTCTGCCGTCGCAGGCGCTCCCCGTATCGGCCGCTGGTGTGACCGCCGGTGCGGATACCGGCCTCGTTCAGGTGAGAATGTCCAGGCGTCAGATGCGCAGCCACAGAGTGCGGCAGAGCTCGGCGAGCCGTGGCAATGCCGCCATGCCCTCGCGCCCGCCCGCGGCGAGGCAGTACGGCCAGACCACGGGTGGTCCTCGTCGGTGACTTGCGCACCCGTCATCGTGACTGACAGCAGGTTGCAGCAATAGGACGAAGGGCCGCCGGAGGGCAGGAATGCATCCGGCGGTCCTTTTCATGATTTGGATGCCTGCATGATCTTCTCGGAGGCGCTCGATCGCCTTGAGCAGCTCGGCCGTGCGAGCGCTGCGCTCCTGCCGGGTCTCGCCATCGCTCTCGTCTTGTTCGGCCTCGGCCTGCTCGTTGCCCGCCTCGTACGTTCTGGAGTTCGACGAGCTGCCGCGATGCGTAGCGCATCGTCCGGTTCCGCCGCCGTTCTCGGGCGCATTGCCGGTGGCGTGACTGTCCTCGTTTCGTTCCTGGTCGCCGCCTCGGTGGCCTTCCCGTCGGTCTCGGCCGCCGACCTGTTCAACCTGCTCGGCATCGGCGGCGTGGCCATCGGCTTCGCCTTCCGCGACGTCCTGCAGAACCTTCTCGCGGGCATCCTCATCCTGCTGACCCGCCCCTTCGTCATCGGCGACCAGATCCGAGCAGGTTCGTACGAAGGCACGGTCGAGGATGTCTGGGTGCGTGCCACGGTGCTGCGCACCTACGACAACCAGCGTGTCCTGATCCCGAACGCCATCCTGTTTGTCGACAAAATCACCGTCATCACCGCGCACGAGAAGCGCCGCCTCTCCTTCCCTCTGACTATCGGCAACGGCGACGACATCAGGGAGGCGCGTCGGGTGATCACGGAAGCTCTGCGCGCGACCGAGGGAGTGCTCGCAGATCCACCGCCGGAGGCCCTGGTCACCGGCCTCGGAGCCGCTGGCGTCGACATGACGGCACGTCTCTGGATCGATCCGCCCCGGCGTCGCGACGCGATGGACGCGCTCGATCAGGCCATCGCGAACGTGAAGGAGGCGCTGGCCGCTGCCGGCATCGACCTGCCGTACCCGACAACCCAGGTGCTGTTCCATGATCAGACCGAGGACACCGACGGCGACCGCTCTCGCCAGCGCGAAGGCTGGCCCGTGGGGAGGGAAGATCGAGGGCACTGATACGGTTTTCGGACGATCAGTTCCGAAAACCGTATCAGACCGCTGAAGGTGAGGTGTGGGCTTTGACGCTACGGCTGGAATTGGATGTTCCGGCTTCTCGAGTCCAACGATGGGATTGGTCGAGCCTCGACTCAAGAATGGCCGTTCGAACCACGAAGCATTTCGAGGATGGGACGGTGAATGCCCCGCTGTGGAACCATTTGTATTACTCGGAGTTAGGTCTTTGACTTCGGATCGTTCCCGCAAATCGAGGAGTATCGCGATCATGTCACTCAGACTCATCGGAATGGCGGCAGGGTTGGTGATCGTGGCGGCAAGCTTCACCGCACCGGCTAACGCAGGCGGCAATCATCGCGCCGTGAGCTTGAACGATGCTCCGGCAAACTGGGCCGGCATGACCCGGAACAGCAGAAAAGCGCACCGCCAGCGCAAGCCGCGTGACGGGGCAGGAAGCGCGTCGTCGTCGGCGCCCAATGGTCGCGGGACCGGCATGGGGCCGACCGGCCAGCCGAGCGGGGTCAAGTAGGGCACGGCTCGCCGCCCGGCCCGGCCCCCTTCCTCCATCCCTCATCGCCGGTCGCGTGCAATCCTTCGCGCGTGGCCGGCCGCCAGCCTCCTCTCGTTCAAGGGTCGTCGCGTTGTCGATGCGATATGCACTTGTCTCGAAGACCTGCCTCGGCGCTGCCGGGAGTCTCGGCCTCGTCGTCCTCGCTCTGTCGGGCGCGTCTCACGCGCAGTCGGTCGGCAGCCGGATCGACCAACCGACCCCCGCGACCCTGCCCTCGGGGACACACCAGGGCAACAATCCGGTCTCGCCGGCCGACCAGCCAACCGGTCGTGTCGCGCCCCCCAGCGCCATCAGTTCGTCCTCCGACGTGATGAGGTCGGAAGGCTCCGTGCAGGGCGAGGAAAGCAAGGGCAAAATCAACCCGATCCAGCATCTCCCCAAGGACATGCGGCGCTGAGCAGGCGCTGCATCTGATCGATCGGAAACCGTATCAGTGGTCGGGTGGCGCGATCGAGATATGACTGTCGTTGATCTTTCAAGATGAGGTGCGGGCATGGTTTGCAGATCTGAACCGATACCCGTTGCCGTCCCATGATGATCGCAGGCCGAGTGCGCGATTGCATAGCGACGCTCGTACGTCGGTCTTTGAGGGAATTCATCGGCCTTCCGCTCATCATCGTGGTTGGGTTCGTCGGCCTTTTCGCGGTGACATACCTTCTCGACGATGCCCTCTGGAACCGGTCCGGTCCCGCGCCGATTCCCTGGCTGGCCCGTCTGCTCGGCGACGCTTCCGCGATCGCAAGCCTGCTGAGCACGGTCGCGTCCGGTATGATCACGGTGACCTCGATCACCTTCTCGCTCCTGCTGATAGCTGTACAGCAGACCGCATCGACGCTTTCGACCCACGTCTACGATCAGTTCATTCAGCGGCGCTCGAACAAGCTCAGTTTCGGCTTCTTCGTCGGCCTCTGCGTGTTCGTGCTGCTGACCCTGGGCAGCGCCGGCGCCGCCCACAGGCCCGTCTTCGGGGCACTCCTGTCGCTCCTGATGACCGGGGCCGCGCTGTGCATGGTGGTGATCCTGATCTACAGCACCGTCGATCAGATGCGGCCCCACTCGGTCATCACGGCGATCCATGGCCACACGATCAAGGCCCGCCTGGCGGAACGACACCTGATCGAGGCCACGCGCCGGGCGCCGCGTGACAGCCTGTTGTGGTCGCAGATCGTCCGTACGGACGGGTACGGCGTGGTCTGCGAGCTGGATGTGACGTCCATCGAGCGATCCGCGTCGGATCACGACGCCGAGATCGAGATCATCGCGCGCGTCGGGACCAACGTGGCGTTCCGGGATCCCCTCTATCGCGTGCATGCCCGGCAGCCTTTGCCGGCGGACACCCTGGCCGACCTCGAGGAGGCGGTCGGGACATCCTTCAAGATCGAGCCCCGGCGGACCATCGACAGGGATGCGGGCTTCGGAATCGAGCAACTCTACTCGATCGCCTGGACCACCGCCTCGACGTCCAAGCAGAACCCGCAACCAGCGATTCTGGTCTGCCACTGCCTTCGGGATATCATCGCCCGCTGGAGTCGCGCCGACCCGTTCCCGGAACGGCCCTCGTCACGGGTCGTCTACTCGGACAGGGCTGTGGACGACGCCATCTCGGCGATCGCCTCGATCGGTGTCGCCGCATCGGAGAGTATGCAGAGCACCCTCGCTGCCGAGATCTGGCGGACCCTCGCAACGCTGATCGACGATGTGTCGGCCGAGCGTCTGCCGGCCCTGACGGACACGGTCCGCCGGCTGATATCCTCGCTCGGCGATCACGTGTTGACCTGCGATCTGGAGCAGGAACTGAACAGGTGTCGGATCGCCCTGAACAACAGGGGCGAAGGTCCGGTTGCCGACATGGTGCAGGAGGCGGCTTGCAAGTTGGCGACCAGTATCGGCGAGCTGAATGCCCGCGGGACCCGGGTTTCTGCCGCGAGCTGAGGTCGATCGCGGAAAGCCTGACGAATGCTTGCTGCCTCGCGGCTCGAACGAAGGGTGGCCCCGGCTGAAAGCCACCCTTCACCGGTTCGGCTGGGATCTCCAGCCCCTCGCGCCGCCGGATCCGCCTCGACCCGATTCCCGTCGGCGCGGAAGCGATCGCACCACCGATCCGAGTCAGATCAGGCTATCCGGACAGCAACGAGGGCCGAGCTTCGCTCGATCCGCCACGAGTGGCCATGTACTCGTTCAGCTCAACCGACGCGGGCAATTGACAGTCCGTCCAAATGGGCGAAGCATGAACATGCCCGGTTCGTGCGGACGCGGCTGCTGATGCCGAGTGACTGTGCATGGCCGTGTTCCGACTGAAGCACCATCGGTCGAGGCAGGTGGTGGAGGCGTGGGGAGATGCCTATGGCAGGGATCCGAGCAACGCCGCTTGGTCGATCGACGCTCGCTTTCGGCGCCGCGTCAGCGCTGTTGATCATGACGGGGCCCGTGCGACCCGACGAGACCTGCCAATCGCCCTACATGGCGAAGATCACCGGCATCGAGGATTTCGTCTACGTCTGGACGCTCGGGGTCGACGGGCTCGGCGACGGTTCCGACAAGCTCGTCACAATCGACGCACGCGAGACCTCAGCCACTTTCGGCAAGCCGATCCATGTTGCTTCGGTCGGAGGCCGGCACGAGGCGCACCACGGTGGCTTCACCGACGACCGGCGCCAGTTCTGGGCCGCCGGCCTGTCGGACAGCAGGATCTTCATCTTCGACGTGGCGACCAGGCCGGCGACGCCCCAGCTCGTCAAGGTGATCGACGACTTCGTCGAGAGGAGCGGCGGCGCGGCCGGCCCGCATGGTGCCTACGCGCTGCCCGGCCGCATGCTGATCCCAAGCCTGTCGAACCGGCACGGCACCGGTCGAGCTGCGCTCGTCGAATACTCGAACGAGGGCGACTACGTCACGACGCATTGGTTGCCCACCGATGCCGAGCCGAACGGCGCGAGGATCGAGGGCACGGCGGACGGCTACGGCTACGATGCCCGCGTGCTGCCGCGCCGCAACGTGATGCTGACCTCGTCCTTCACCGGGCTCGAGAACTACATGCGCCCCCTCGGTGACCTGATGAAGGACGGCGAGGCGATGAAACGGTTCGGGCACACGATGGTGCTGTGGGACTTCCACGCCCGCCAGCCCCGCACCGTGCTGAGCGTGCCCGGCGTGCCGCTGGAGATCCGCTGGGCCTGGGGGCCGCAGAACACCTACGCCTTCACCTCGACCGCGCTCACCGCGAAGCTCTGGCTCGTGCGCGAGGACGAACGCGGCGCCTGGAGCGCCAAGCCTGTGGCCGACATCGGCGACCCGTCCACCCTGCCGGTGCCCGTCGACATCAGCCTCTCGGCCGACGACCGCACGCTGTTCGTCGACACCTTCATGGACGGAACCACCCGCGTCTTCGACGTCTCCGATCCCGACACGCCGCGGCAGATCTACGAGAAGAAAATCGGCTCTCAGCTCAACATGGTCTCGCAGAGCTGGGACGGCAAACGGATCTACTACACCAGCTCGCTCCTGGCGAACTGGGACAAGACCGGAGCAGAGAACGAGCAGTTCCTCAAAGCCTACGGCTGGAACGGCAAGGAGCTGGCGCCGCGCTTCGCGATCGACTTCACGGCCGAGCGGCTCGGGCGCCCGCACATGATGGCGTTCGGCGCCACCTCGCTCTACGCGAAGTGACGCCGATGCGACCCGCGGTACTCCTCGGCCTCGCGGCGCTGGCCTTCGGTGCCGCGGCCCTCGCTCACGACGCCCACCCGCCGCGGCCGGAAGCGGCGGCCGTCTTCCCCATCCCGCCGCCGGGGAGCTATCGCCTGCCTGCGATCAAGCCTGCGGCGAGGGGCAGCGTCCTCGACGAGGCCGGCCGTCCGCGGGACCTCCTGGGCGACGCGGGCGGCATCACGGTGCTGGCACTGATCTACACGCGCTGCGGCGACGTCTGCCCGCTTGCCAGCGCCGACATGGCTCGGCTGCAGGACCTCGCCGCGACGGACCCGGCCGTGGGGCGCCGGATGCGCCTCGTCACGCTGAGCTTCGACCCCGAGCACGACACGCCGGAGGTGATGCGCGACTTCGCCGCCGGGTGGCGCTCCGCCGATCCCCTCGCACCTCCCTGGGCCTTCCTCACGGCGCCCGGCAGGGCTGAGATCGCGCCGATCCTGGCGGCCTACGGGCAGCGCGTCGATGGCGGCCCAAACGGGGCACTGAATCACGTCTTCCGCGCCTTTCTGATCGATTCCGGGTGCCGCGTGCGCAACATCTACAGCCTCGACTTCTTCGAACCCGCGCTCGTCCTCACCGACGTCCGCACGCTGCTTCTCGAGGAATCCGGCTCCGGGGAGGCGCAGGACCGCTGAGCGCTGCGTTTCGAGGTGAGGAGCGTAGGTCATGGTGAAGTCCAGGGCTGATCCTCGCCGCTCGCTCTTCGCGAAGTACTTCGTCGTGGTGTTCACCGCGGTGGCGCTGCCCCTGTTCGCGAATGGGGGGCTGGAGGCGTGGTTGAGCTACCGTGACCGGCGCGACCAGCTGCACGCGCTGCTCGGCCTGGAGGCGCGAGCGGCCGCCCTCCGCATCCAGGGCTTCATCGACACCATCCGCGAGCAGCTCGGCTGGATGGTGCAGTTGCCCTGGACACCGGCGGCAGAGGATCGCCAGCGCCTCGACGCCCTGCGCTTGCTGCGACAGGTGCCCGCCGTCGTGCAGCTCACCCTCATCGACGGGGATGGCCGCGAGCGGCTGCATGTCTCGCGCGTCAGCCTCAACCGGATTGGGAGCGGCGCCGACCGCTCGGCCGATCCGGCCGTGGCCGGAGCCCGGCCAACGCGGGTATGGTACGGGCCGGTGACCTATCACCGCGGTTCCGAACCCTTCATGACGATGGCGGTGGCAGGCAACCGCGCTTCCGTCGGCGTGGCGGTTGCGGAGATCAACCTCAAGCTGATCCGGGACGTGATCTCGGGGATCCGGGTCGGCAACACCGGACAAGCCTTCGTGCTCGACGGACCGGGTCGGCTGATCGCCCATCCGGACATCAGCCTCGTGCTGCGCGGCGCCGATGATCCCGCGGCGCGGTCTCTCGCGACCCTGCGCGCGGCCGGGGGCACGGCGACGGGCATGGACGCCCTCGGGCGCAACGTCATCGCTGCGACGGCCGGGATCCCTGGCGTCGACTGGACGGTGGTGGCGATGCAGCCTACCGCGGAAGCGTTCGAGTCGATCTCGCGAGCACTCCTCCGCACCGGCGCGCTCATCCTTCTCGGCATCCTCTTCGCCGCCGCGCTCGCGTACGAGCTGGCACGGCGTATGACCGGCCCGATCCGGCTGCTCGAACACGGCACGCAACGGATTGGCTCCGGAGATTTCGGGCACCGCATCGAGATTGCCTCGGCGGACGAACTCGGCCGGCTCGCCGCACGGTTCAATGCGATGGCGACTGAACTCGCGCTGTCGCAGGAACGGCAGGAGCGCATCGGGCGCCTGAGGCGCTTTCTTGCCCCGCAGGTCGCCGAACTCGTCGATCGCTGCGACGATGACGGTGTCCTCGATGGACGACGTGTCGAGGTTGCGGTCGTCTTCGGCGACTTGCGCGGCTTCACCGCCTTCTCGGCCGGTTCGCCACCCGAGGTGGTGATCGAGGTTCTCGGCGAATACTTCGCGGCTTTGGGCGACGTGATCACGTCTCACGGCGCCACCCTGGTCACCTTCACCGGCGACGGCCTGATGGCTCTGGTGAACGCTCCCGTTCCCGCACCGGATCCCGGCTTCGCCGCCGTGCGACTCGCCGTGGCCATGCAGGAGGCGGTCCGGCCGCTCGCCGTGGGGTGGGACGTCAAGAGTTATGGCATCGGGTTCGGCGTCGGCGCCGCGATGGGACCTGCGACCGTCGGGCGGATCGGCTACGAGGGCCGCTCCGACTACACGGCGATCGGACCGGTGGTGAACCTCGCCGCCCGCCTCTGCGCTGCCGCCGCGGACGCGCAGATCCTGATCGACACGGCTCTGGCCGAAGCCGTGCGCGGGCGCCGTGCCGTCACGCCCCTCGGCACGCTGTCGCTGAAGGGGTTGTCGGGGAGTGTGCCGGTCTTCGCTGTCGCGTATGGGTTGTGATACGGAATCCGGACGATGACTTCCGGATTTCGTATGAGATCCGCGCGGCTCACTCGATGACCATGTCGGCGCCGCTGAGAAGCGAGGCCGGAACAGTCACTTCGAGGGCGGTGGCGGCCTTGAGGTTCACGAACAGCTCGACCTTCGTGACGAGTTGCACCGGGAGGCCGGAGGGCCGTTCCCCCTTGAGGATCCGTCCGGCATAGAGGCCGGCCAGCCGGTGCGTCTGCGTGAAGTCGCCGCCGTAACTCATCAGGCCGCCCGCAAGGGGGAAGTCCCGCGTCTGCGTGATCACCGGCAGGGCGTAGCGGAGCGCGAGGGCCGCCAGGAGACGGCTGCGCAGGGCGAAGTAGGGATCGGAGGTGAAGACGAGCCCCCCGGGCCGCCGGGCCGCCGCACCTTCGAAGATCGGCTCGAAGTCCGCCTCACAGCCGACCGGCGAGGCCCGGAGCTGCACGCCCAGGGTTTCGGCGGCGTCGTGCAGGGAACGCAGCTGTGAGGACGCAGTCGGGCTGGTCGGATTGAAGGCCACCGCAAAGGTCGCGGCAGCCGGCACGGCCTCGTGCAGAAACTCCAGCCTCTTGCGCGACACTTCCACGCTCAGGCTGGACACGCCCGTGATGTTGCCGCGCGGACGTGCGAGGTCCTGCACGACCCCGAGCGCGACGGGATCCCCACCCATCTCGAAGATGATGGGAATCGTCGCACTGGCCGCCTTCGCGGCCAGTGCGACGGGCGCTCCGCCCGGGGCGGCCAGAACCGCAACCCGGCGCTCGGCCAGATCCCGCGCGAGATCGGGCAGCCGCTCGTAGCGCCCCTCGGCCCAGCGGAAATCGATCGCGGCGTCGTGCCCCTCGGCAATTCCCGCCTCGGCCAGCCCCTCGCGGAACGCTGCGAGCCGACTGGCGTATGGCCCGGGAGATTCCAGGCCGAGATAGCCGATGACCGGCAGGGCCGCGCTCGGCTGCGCGCGTGCTGCACGCGGGACGGCGATCGCTCCCCCGAGCCAGACGAGCACGTCCCGGCGCTTCGCTCGCGGAGCGAGGAGAACTCCCGTGTCGAACTGCCGATGCATCATCATCGCGGACCGTCTGAGGATTTTCGATCGGCCGGCCGGATCACAGCCGCCTCGCTCGACGGCGTGGTCTTGGTCAACGTTGGTGGTCGCCATGGCTGCCGCCGGCAACACTGGATCGGGACCTGAAATCCGGCAACCTGACGATCTGATGGATGCGCCGGACGTAAACAGAAGCCCTCGGCTCTCCCTAACGCCTGATGCCGCGCGTAACCCAATAGTCGCGAGGCACGCAAATCCCGAGCGAGGTGGAGAACTGCGCGTGGAAGGCGATGAAGTCGCGACGCAACTCGGCGCGGCGGCTCTCGTCCAGGCTGGTGGCGAGTGACTTGGTTGGGCCATAGCCGGTGGAGAACGTCTCCCACGCCGCCTCGGCGCTCGGCTCACGGTAGAACGAGACACCTTTCTCGAAGGCCAGATCGAAGTCCTCGCCCAGCAGCTCTCCAATCCGCTCGGTGCGGCCCCACTCGAACGGCGACGGCGGTGCGGAAGCAGGCGGCGGCATATAGGGCTTCATCACCATGAACATCCTGAACACGTTGCTGTCCGACAGCCAGGTGGTGAGCGCGATGCGTCCGCCCTTGCGGCACACCCGCGCCAGTTCCGCGGCAGCAGCCTCTGGCCGACTGGCGAACATCACGCCGCAGGTGGAGATCACCGCATCAAACCTGCCGTCGGCGAATGGCAGCTTCTCGGCGTCGCCCACTTGGTAGAGGATGTTCAGGCCCTCGGCTTTGGCCTGCTCGGTCGCGGCCTCCAGCAACGCGGTGCTGATGTCGGCCCCGATCACTTCGGCACCGCGCTTGGCGACGAGCCGCGAGGTCCAGCCGGTCCCCGTCGCCAAGTCGAGGATCGTTTCCCCTGGCTGAGGGGCGAGGCGCAGCACGCAGTGCTCGATACTGTCGGCGATGCCCCGACTGATTTCGTTGTAGTGAGCCCCGCCAGAGTTCCAGACGCTGGCCGGCCTGGCGTTGTGCGGTTGGATCTCGTTGCTCACGGCCGCCTCCGATTTGCGCCGAGCACGTAGCCATGATGCTGCGACCGTTCCCGTACGAAAGTCCACTGCAATCCGCTCGATGTCGCAGAAACGAAGAACAGTAAGCAGACCAATCGGGGTAAGCCCGATGCTCCCGGCGCTGAGCTTCGGGTGGGAGTTGTTCTGCTGCGCGCCGAGGCAGACAGCAGGTCCGCACTGGAAGGTCCGCACAGAGGTCAGGCCGACAACCTGGGCGACGCCGCGGCCGGGATCACGCCGCGCAGGTCGGGTCCATCGTCCCTCGGGTGTTGTCGAACTGCCGTGCTTCGTGGTTCGCGATTGACCGGATCTGTTTTGAACATAGCATTGGCCTCCAAGTTCGCACGGCTCTTCAACACGGAGCAATGTCATGCGAAGACGGGAATGCCTCTCCTTCCTGGGCACGCTCATATTCTCGCGGCCAACGATCGCCTCAAGCCAAAGCAGAGTGATGGCTTGGCGGGTCGGGATTGTTACGGCTTACTATCCCGATGATGCGGAAATACAGTCGCGCCTCGATGGTTTCACGCGTGAATTGCGCAGTCTTGATGCCAAAAACAAGACTATCACAAATATATCTCTCAGATCGGCGTCGGGAAGCTCGGATCTCGTGAAGATCTACGCAAGGGAGACAGTCGAGCAACGGCCTGATGCCATTTTGTCGGCGACGACCTCCGTCACCTCGGCGATCCTCAAGGAAACCAAGGATATACCAATCGTATTTGTGAGTGTCTCGGATCCTGTCGGGAGCGGATTTGTCAATAATGTATCGAAACCGGAAAAGAATGTAACGGGATTTGTCAATACAGACCCAACGCTGTGCGTGAAATGGGTCGAGATCCTGAAGGAGGTCGCGCCAGGCATTTCTTATATTGCCATCATGTACAACCCGCTGACAGCGCCGTATTCGAATTTTTACATAGATCCATTTGTATCAACGGCACACGCATTCAATTTGCAGCCGCTCGTTGTGCCAGTCTCTACCGAGGAAGATATCGCTGCCGCTGTCTCGGCCGTTGCTCAAAAAGGCGGCGGGCTTATATTGATGAACGATAGCTTTGTGACAAACAAGAGATTTCTGATCAACAATTTAATCAGGCATCATAAGGTTCCGACGATGGCGTACAACCGCCATATCACCGCGAGTGGAGGCTTGATATCCTACGGGGTCGACGAGGTCGATACATATTCGCGAGCGGCGCATTATATTTATCGCATCTTGCAAGGTGAAAAAATCGCGGAACTTCCGGTGCAAAGACCCGAGAGAATAAATCTCGCAATCAACATGGAGACTGCGAGATTGCTGGGACTCTCGTTCCCGGAATCCATATTCGCACAGGCGAACGAAGTTTTCGAGTGAGCGCCGCCTGATGTTCGAGGCGTCGACGTTCGCGCTGTTGTGCTCGCGCGGACGGCCCGGCCGGAGGGCCGTGCAGGTGGTTGACGTTGCCCTCGGCCGGATCGGCGACCCACCATTCGCCCGGGGGGGGCAGCGCGCTTTCTGGCACGCTTCACCACGAGCACACCCATGACGAACCAGGCGGAGCAGCCGCTTGAGACCCTCGGCGGCGGTTCGAGCGGTCAGGCTGTCTGATACGGCTTCTGAACGATCCGTTCAGAAGCCGTATCCTCAGCCCGCGCGGTGGAGCCGGAGGCTCCACGCCCCTGAGCGAAGCCGAAATCCGCATCGCGAAAGCGATCGCGCAGGGATCGCCGAGCGATCAATCGGATCTCGCAGGAGCCGCAGCATTCGCCGGTGGTCTCGCGAGCGGCGCGATTCCGGGCGGCAGCCGCGACCAGTCCATCCCCCGGCGCCCTGGCGGATCCTCAGGCCGGGGTGCCCACGGCGCGCTTGGCGGAGGGCGAAGGCCCTTGCAGGGCCTTGCGCTCCTTGGCGAAGCGGACGAGGGCGAGGTAGCGGTAGAGCCCGTGGACGAACTTGCCGTAGGGCATCGTCACGAAGAACCCGAACACCGCGCCGAGATGCACCGCGAGCAGGGTGCCCATCAGCGGGGTCGTCCGCAGCACCAGCAGCGCGAGCCCTGTGACGCCGAGCGCCAGCAGCATCAGCGTGAAGGCGGTCTCCATGCCCCGCCCCTCCGGCGCCCGCATCGCCGGGTCGCGCTCGGCCTTGGCCCGCAGGAGCCCGATCGGGCCGACGACGATCCCGATGCCGCCGAGCGTGCCGAGCACCACCGGCAGGTCCCACCACGGATACGGCGCCTCGCGCCCGAAGAGGTAGTGGTACAGCGTCGCCACCGAGGTCGAGGCGAAGCACAGCATGAAGCCGTAGAAGGTGAAGTGGTGGTAGAGCCGGCGGCGGTCCTTCGCCGGGTCGCCGTCCTGGTTCATGCAGCCGGCGCCGCCGCCGTCGAGGTAGCGCAGGCGCAGGGCGTCCTGGGTCGCCTGCCAGTTGTAGCCGGCATCGTGCAGGGTCCGGCGCGTCTCGCCGATGTCGCGCCAGAAGGCGAGCAGGCTCAGGCCCAGCGCGACGAGCGCGAACAGGAACGCCGCCCCGAACAGCAGCGCCATGGCGTTGTGCGGCATCAGCCGGTAGAACGCCCCCTCCCCGACCTGCCGGCCGAACATCACCGCCGGGTCGTTGAGCGCCATGAACCCGAACAGGAACGCGGCGACCGAGCCGGCGGTGACGAGGGCCACCGCGGTGCCGTTGCGCGCGAACATCGGCGCCAGGGCCCGCGGCCAGGCGTAATGGGCGTAGGATTCGTTGCGGACCTGCGCCATCACCCGCGGCACGTTCACGTCGAAGGCGTGCGGCGGCGAGAACTGGCAATCGTAGAAGCAGGCGCCGCAGCCGTGGCACAGGTTGGCGAGGTAGTTGAGGTCGCCGTCCGCGAACGAGCGGCGCAGCTCCATCGCCGGGAACACCGCGCACAGCCCCTCGCAGTAGCGGCAGGAATTGCACACGGTCATCAGCCGGTCGGCTTCCGCCAGGGCCGGGCTGGCGTGGTGGGCGGTGGTGCCCGAGGTCTTCGTCTCAGTTGCGAGCATGGCGCGCCGCCTCCCGTCCGGCGATCCGGCCGAACACGGCCCCGATGGTCATTCCGATGCCGGCGGCGTAGCCCTGGCCGAGCACGTTGCCGGCCATGATCTCGCCGGCGGCGAACATGTTCGCGGACGGCCGTCCGTCCGCCATGATCATGCGGGCGTCGCGGTTCACCCGCGTGCCGAGATACGTGAAGGTGATGCCCGGCCGGACCGGGTAGGCGTAGAACGGCCCGGTCTCGATCCGCCGGGCCCAGTGGGACTTGGGCGGCGTCAGGCCCTCGGTGCGGCAATCGTCGAGGATCTTGTCGTCGAAGGTCCCGGGCCGCACCGCGGCGTTGAACTCCGCCACCGTGCGCTCGAGGGCCCCCGGGTCGAGCCCGAGGGCTTCGGCGAGCGCCGGGATCGTCTCGGCCCGGATCGGCGGGTAGAGCGAGGGCATGAACAGCTCGAGCGACCGGGCGTCGAAGACGATGTAGGCGATCTGGTCGGGCTGGGCGGCGACGAGCCGGCCCCAGATCGCGTAGCGCTTGGGCCAGATGTCCTCGCCCTCGTCGTAGAAGCGCTCGGCGTGCTTGTTGACGACGATGCCGAACACGACGCAGTCGAGCCGGGTGATGATGCCGCCGTCGTATTTCGGCGCGCGGGCGTCGATCGCGACGGCGTGGCACTGGGTCGGGTCGCCGACCTCCTGCACGCCCCTGTCGAGGAGGAGGCGCAGGATCGCGCCGGTGTTGTTGCGGGTGCCGCGGATGAGGAAGTTGTCCGCCGCCTCGCCCCAGTGGCGCTTCAGCCAGTCGATGTTCGACTCGAACCCGCCGGCGGCGGCGACCAGGGTGCCGGCCGCGATGCGCTCGCCGGAGCGCAGGGTGGCCGACAGGAAGTGGCCGTCCTCGATGGCGAGGTCGGTCACCTCGGCCTCGTAGCGGACCTCGACCCCGAGGCGTTCGGCGGTGGCGTAGAGGGCGTTCAGCATCGCCCGGCCACCGCCGAGGAAGAACGAGTTGGTGCGCCCGAGCGACAGCGTGCCGCCGAGGGAGGGCTGCCAGCGCACGCCCTGCTCGGCGATCCAGGTCAGCATCTCCTTCGATTCGTGGATCATGTGGCGGGCGAGATCCTCGTCGGTGCGCCCGCCGGTGACGCGCAGGAGGTCCTCGAGGAACTCCTCCTCGGTGTAGGGGCCGGTGAGGATCTCGGTGGCGCTGTCGTGGGCGCAGCGCATGTTGCGGGTGTGGCGGGTGTTGCCGCCGCGCCAGAAGGCGTCGGCGGATTCCAGCACCAGGACCGCGGCGCCTTCGCGCCGGGCGCTGATCGCCGCGCACAGGGCGGCGTTGCCGCCGCCGATCACGAGGACGTCGTAGCGCCGGGAGGCCGGCGCGCCGGAGGAGGTCATGGTCGGAGCGCCCTCTGCGCCGCGCGGGACGGGTCGGCCCCGCGGCGGAAGATCAGGATCGTCGCGACCATGCCGCTCGCCGCCGCCAGCATCAGCCAGTAGCTCGGGGCGGCGCGGTCGCCGGTCTGGTTGATGAGCCAGGTCGAGACCAGCGGCGTCGCGGTGCCGAACAGGGCCGCCGCGAGGCTGAAGGCGAGCGAGAAGCAGGTCGCCCGCACCTGCGGCGGCACCACCTCGGACAGGGCCGCCACCATCGCGCCGTTGTAGACCCCGAAGAAGAACGAGAACCACAACTCGACCGCCAGCATCTTGCCGAAGGTCGGCGCCGCGATCAGCCACGCCACCGCCGGATAGGCGGTGAGCAGCGCCAGGGCGGCGATGGTGAGCAGGACCGGCTTGCGGCCGATCCGGTCCGAGACCGCGCCGCCGATCGGGAGCCAGATGAAGTTGGTGATCGCCACGCAGAGGGTGACGAGGAGGCTGTCGACCTCCGACAGCTTCAGCACGCTCTTGCCGAAGGTCGGGGTGTAGACGGTGATGAGGTAGAACGTCACCGTCGTCATCACGGTCATCAGGGCGCCGAGCAGCACGATCGACCAGTTGGCGAGCATCGCGCGAAGGATCTCGCCGGTGCTCGGATGGTGCGTGCGGGCGGCGAATTCCGGGGTCTCCTGCAGCGAGCGCCGGATCACGAAGATGAACGGCACGATCAGGCAGCCGATGAAGAACGGGATGCGCCAGCCGCCGTCGGCGATCTCCTGCGGCGTGAGCGCGGCGTTCATCGCGAAGCCGATGAGGGCGGCGAACAGGATCGCGACCTGCTGGCTCGCCGACTGGAACGCGGTGTAGAACCCCTTGTTGCCCGGCGTCGCGATCTCGAACAGGTAGATCGACACCCCGCCGAGCTCGACCCCGGCCGAGAAGCCCTGGAGCAGGCGGCCGAACAGCACGATCAGCGGCGCGGCGATGCCGATGCTGGCATAGGTCGGGCAGACCGCGATCAGCACCGTGCCGGCGGCCATGATCGCGAGCGTCACGATGAGCCCGCGGCGCCGCCCGATCCGGTCGATGTAGGCGCCGAGCACGATCGCGCCGATCGGCCGCATCAGCGCCCCGAGCCAGAACGTCGTGAAGGTCAGGAGCAGCGCCGTGACCTCGTCGCCGGCCGGGAAGAACGCCTTCGCGATCGACGAGGCGTAGAACCCGAACAGGAAGAAGTCGAACATCTCCAGGAAGTTGCCGCTGGTCGCGCGGAGGATCGCGCCGGCCCGCGAGCGCAGGCCCGGCGGGCGCGCCTCGGTGTGGATGGCAGTCACGGCATCGTCCTCCCTGTTGCCGCCGGCGGCGCCGGTCGGCGCTTCGTTTCCGGCGGATCGAGACCCGTTCCTTCGGATCGCATGCCATTGTATGCAGTCGCATGCAATAGCGGTGTCGTGCGTCGGACGAGGATCGGCTATCGACGCGGCGCGGGGCGGGAGATGCGAGCGATGACGGGAGCGAGGCCGGCCGGCCAGCCGAACGGGGCGAGCGCCTACGAGCGCCTGTTGCAGGCGATCGAGGACGGCGAGCTGGCGCCCGGGGCCCGGCTGCGCGAGGCCGAACTGGCCGAGCGCTTCGCCATCAGCCGGACACCGATCCGCGAGGCGCTGGGACGGCTCGAATCGCAGGGGCTGGTCGCGCACGAGCCGCATCGCGGCGCCTCGGTGACGCGCCTCGGCTACGCCCAGGTGACGGAACTCTACGACCTGCGCGAGGTGCTGGAGGGCATGGCGGCCCGCCTCGCCGCGATCCATGCCGGCGACACCGAGATCGAGGTTCTGGAGGAGATGGTCGCCCGCGACCGCACGCTGCTCGCCGATCCCCGGGCGCTCGCACGGACCAACCGGCTGTTCCACCGGCAGATCCACGCCTGCGCCCGCAACCGCTTCCTCCAGGGCATGCTCGAGAACATGCGCCTGTCCCTGGTGCTGCTCGCCGGCACGACGCTGGCCGAGCCCGACCGGCCGGGCGCGGCGATCGACGAGCACGCCGCGATCGTCGCCCGGATCCGCGCCCACGACCGCGACGGCGCCGAGGCGGCGGCCCGCGCCCATATCCGGGCGGCGTTCAAGACCCGGATCAGGATGTACCAGAGCGGGTGAGGGCGCCGGCCGGCTCCGCCTGACCGCCGGGGGAGGCGGCGGCGTTGCGGCCGGCGATCCACCCGAAGGTCAGGGCCGGTCCCAGCGTGATGCCCGGGCCGGGATAGGCCCCCTCCATCACCGAGGCCATGTCGTTGCCGCAGGCGAACAGCCCGGGGATCGGCGCGCCGTCCGTCCCGAGGACGCGGGCCTCGGCGTCGGTCTCGATGCCGGCCGACATCCCGAGATCGGCCGGCCACACCGCCACGGCGTAGAACGGCGCCCGCTCGATCGGGGCGACGCAGGGGTTGGGGCGGTGGTCGGCATCGCCGAGATGGCGCTGGTAGATGTCCCCTCCCCTCCCGAAGGCCGGATCCTCGCCGCGGCTCGCGTCGCGGTTGAAGGTCTCGACCGTCTCGACGAGGGCCGCCTCCGGGACGCCGATCGCCGCCGCGAGGGCCGCGAGGGTGGCCCCCTGCCGGAGGTAGCCGCTCGCGAGGTCGGCGCCGAGGCGGCGGGTGAACGGCTTCACCTTGCCGAGCCCGTACTTCCACAGGAAGCGGCGGTCGCCGATCAGCCACGCCGGCACCGCCCGGCCGCCGCTGGCGAGCTGGGCCCGGACGAAGGCGTGGTAGGACACCGCCTCGTTGACGAAGCGGCGGCCGTCGCTCCCGACCGCGATCAGCCCGGGCTTGGCCCGGTCGGTCACGGTGTGGGGGAACACCCCGCGGCTGCCGTCGCGGCGGGTGAAGGTCGAGGCCGGCACCCAGAACGCGCCGTCCTCGGTCGGCGCCGACAGCCGGGCCCCGGCGGCCGCGGCGAGCCGGGCACCGCGGGTCGCCGTGCCGGGCGCGACGGTGGCGCTCAGCGTCCCGGCGGCGTCCGGCACGTAGCGGGCGCGCAGGGCCGCGTCGTGCGAGATGCCGCCGGTGGCCAGGACGACGCCGCGGCGCGCCCGGGCGGCGGAGCGGCGGCCGTCGCCGTCGACCAGCTCGACGCCGGCGACGAAGCCGCCGCGGTCGGTGACGATCCGCTCGACGGAGGTCCGGGTGCGGATGGTCACGCCGAGGTCGCGGGCCGATTGCAGCAGCCGCGCCGCGAGCGCGTTGCCGAGGTAGAGCGTGGTGCCCCGGCGCGCCCGCAGGCGCTGGGCGCCGTAGCGCAGCAGCAGCCTGGCGACGTGCCAGGCCGAGCGCGGCGAGCGGGCGGCGCGCCGCAGGTGCGGGATGTCCTGACGGCTGATCATCATGCCGCCGAACAGGGTGAATTCGGGCAGCGGGTCGCGCAGCAGCGCGAAGGCGTCGCCGAGGGCGCCCGCATCGTAGGGCACCGGCTCCAGCACGCGCCCGCCGGCGGTCGCGCCCGGTCGGTCGGGGTGGTAGTCGGGATAGGTCGGCACCGGCTGGAGGCGCAGCGCGGTGCGCGCCTCCAGGTCCCGGATCGCCTCCGGGCCGCGGGCGAGATAGGCGTCGAGCCGCGTCCGGTCGCCGGGCGGGAGCGAGTGGTCGAGATAGGTGCGGGCGGCGTCCGGGCTGTCGGCGCGCTCCGGCGCCTTGCCGGTGCCGGGCACCCACACCATGCCGCCGGAGATCGCGGTGGTGCCGCCGACCACCTCGGCCTGCTCGACGAGGAGCACCGCGCAGCCCTCGGCCGCCGCGACGCTCGCCGCCGTCAGCCCGCCGGCGCCGGCGCCGACCACGATGACGTCCCAGGTTCCCCCGTCCGCCTGCGCGCGCTCAGGCATGGTCGGGCTCCCACCGGTAGCCGAGACCCGCGAGGCGCTCGGCACTGTCGCGGATGTCGGCGTCGGGATCGGGCGAGATCACCTCCAGGACCGGCCTCCCGCGGTAGCCGATCTCGGCGAGGACCGGCGGCACCACGGCGAACGGCACGTCGCCCCGCCCGACCGGATCGTGCCGGTAGACCGCGCGGCCGGTATCGGAGACGTGGACGAGGCCGAGCCGGGAGCGGACGGTGCGCAGCCCCTCGGCCGGGTCCTCGCCGATGAAGTGGGCGTTGGCGACGTCGTAGATCACGCCGATCCGCGGGTCGCCGTAGGCGTCGAGGGCGGCCATCATCCCCGGGGCGTCCGGGAGGAAGGCGAACGGCATGTTCTCCAGCAGGAGCCGGACGCCCGCGGCCTCGGCGACCGGCCCGAGCCGGTCGAGCGCGGCGTGGAACCGGCCCGTCAGCACCGCGCGCGGGGCCGCGAAGAGCGGGTTCGCCTTGCCGGGGCCGACGACGATCGCGGGCGCGCCGATGTCGCCGGAGAGGCGCAGGAACTCCGTCAGCAGGCCGAGCGAATACTCCCGCATCTCGGTGCTCGCCGCCGCGACGTTGATGTCGACGTTCGGCATGTTGGTCGCGACGACCGGCAGGCCGCGCGCCTCGCAGGCCCGCCGGATCGCCCGCCGGGCGCCCGCATCCAGCTCCGCCGGCCACAGATGGCCGGGATGCATCATCAGCTCGACGCCGCCGTAGCCCTGATCGGCGAGGTGGTTCACGCAGTCGAGGGCGGTGCGGTCCAGCGTCCAGGCGTAGGTGTTGATCGCGAAGATCCCGGCATCAGCCATGGCCGCGCTCACGCCATGCCGCCGTTCGGCTGCACGATCTGGCCGTGGATCCAGGAACTCTCCTCGGAGACGAGGAACCGCACGACCTGCGCCACCTCGGCCGGCCGGCCGATGCGGTTGAACGGGCTGAAGGCGGCCATGCGCTGCTTCGCCTCCTCGGTCTTGCCGGCGTTGAACAGGTCGGTGTCGACCGGGCCGGGCGCGACGCCGTTGACCCGGATCCGGCGGCCGGCGAGTTCCTTGGCCATCGACCGCACCAGGCTCTCCACCGCCGCCTTGCTGGCGGTGTAGGGGCCGGTGCCGGCGACCGGATGGCGCACCAGCGAGGTCGTCACCGCCACGATGGCGCCGCCGTCCCGCACCCGCCGCGCCGCCTCGGCCAGGATGTTGAAGGCGCCGACGAGATTGACCTCGACGAGCTGGCGGAAGTTGTCGGGGTCGAACTGCGCCAGGGGCGCGCCCGGGACGTTGATGCCGGCATTGGCAACCACGGCGGTCGGCGCCGCGCCGAGATCGGCCTCGACCTGCGCGAATACCCCGGCGACCGCGGCGGGGTCGCGGATGTCGACGGGGTAGGCCCGGTGCGGCGAGTTCTCGGGGGCGCAGCTCACATACGTGAAGGCGACCTGCCAGCCGGCGGCGGCGAGGGCCTCGACGCAGGCCGCGCCGATGCCGCGCGAGCCGCCGAACACGAGGGCGACGGGGGAGGAGGCTGTCATGTCACGGTCTCGCTGGAGGAGGGAGAGAGGGCGGGGAGCGGGTCGCCCCGGGTCGCCGCGACGGTCGCGGCGATGCCGCGCCAGATGTCGTAGCGGGGCCGGTAGCCCAGTTCGGTCTCGGCGCGGCGGATGTCGAGGGCCCCCTTGCGGGCGCTGAGCACCGAGCCGCCGTGGTAGTACGGCCCGCAATCGCCGACCGTGATGCGGGCGCCCGGGACGGCGCGGTTCACCGCCTCGGCGGTGTCGGCGAGCGTCGGGGCCGCGCCGGTGGCGATGTTGTAGGCGTCGAAGCGGTGCTCCGGCTTGTCGAGGGCGAGCAGGGCGCCCGCCACCGTGTCGGAGATGTGGACCTGATCGACCGCGAAGGCGCCGCCGTCCGGCTGGTGGAACGCCTCGCCGCGCAGGGCCGCCTCGATGAAGGTGCGCGGAAGGCGCAGGCGCGGCAGGTGCGGGCCGTAGACCCAGCAGGTGCGCACGTTGATGCATTCGAGCCCGGAATCGCGCGAGTAGACGCGCCCGTAATGCTCGACCGCGAGCTTGGTCAGCCCATAGACGCTCACCGGCTTCTGCGGGTGGTCCTCGTCGATCACCGGCGCCTGGAAGTCGCCGTAGGTCTCCTCGGTGCTGAGGTGGACGACGCGGCGCACCCCGTGCAGGCGCATCGCCTCGAACAGGTTGATCGACCCCTCGACGTTGACCCGCAGCGCCTTCAGGGGGATGTCGGCGCAGGGCACCACCGCGACGATCGCGGCGGCGTGGATCACCGCGTCGATCCGGTGGTGCTCGAACAGCCGCATCACCTGCGGCCACTCGCCGAGATCGGCCGCGGCGGCGGCGAGGCGCGGCTCGCGGGCCGCGAGCGCCGACAGGGCCGGCGCGATCGCGAGGTCGGTCGCCACGACGGAATCGCCGCGGGCGAGGAGCGCCCGCACGATCTCGCCGCCGAGCCAGCCGCAGCCGCCCGTGACCAGGATGGTCTTCGGCATCGGACGTCTCCCGGTCACCGCGGCCGCGGCTCCTCGTCGGTCGGCGGACTGGTGATGACGAGGAACACCAGCGGGTCGAGGCCGGTGCAGTGGAACTCGTGCACCACGCCCGGCGGGATGTAGGTGACGTCGTTGGCACGCACGAGCCGGCGCTCGCCGTCGACCGTCAGCACGCCCTCGCCGGAGAGCACGTGGTAGATCTGCTCCTGCACCTCGTGGCTGTGGGCCTCGACGAAGGCGCCGGGCTCGTAGGAGGAGATGCGGTGGTCGAAGAACCGGCTGCCGACGGTGGCGGGCGTGACGATCGCCTTCGACAGCGCGTGGTGGAAATGCCCGGGATACTGCGTCCAGGGCAGCTCGGCGAGGTTGCGCGTGACCGCCTTGGTCTCGGCGGCGGCGTGCGCGAAGGCGTTCGGGTCCTGGATGATCGTGGCCATGGGAATCCTCAGGAGCGCGGAAAGAGACCGGTGACGAGGTGGCGCTGGTCGTGCTCGGCCACGAAGCCGAGCCGGTCGGCGGCGGGGGAGAGGTCGTAGAGCGGCGCGAAGGGCTGGCGCGCGTAGATCTCGGGCCGGCGCACCGCGACGCTCCCACCGTGCAGGCGCCGCAGCCGGTCGAGGGTCGGCTCGGGCGACAGCGTCACCGCCGCCGAGAGGTAGAACGGCTCGAAGGCGCCGGCCTCCTGCGGCAGCTCCAGGGCGAGCCGGAACGCGCGGGCGAGGTCGCGCGGGTCGATGTGGTGGTGGAGCGGCCCGCCGCCCGCCGCCGAGGGCCCGCCGACCGCCGGGCCGCGATAGGCGTCGGGGTCGCGCGCCCGCGCGGCGATCTCGCCGGCCATCTCCGGATAGGCGACGAACACGGTCCGGAGCGCCGTCACCGCCATGCCGCGGTGGGCGTAGGCGCGGGCGAGGTCCTCGCCGAGCACCTTGCTGACCGCGTAAGGGTCGGTCGCGCGCAACGGGTGGTCGCGGTCGAGGGGGGCGTAGAGCGGGGCCAGCATGCGGCCCTCGCGCACGGTGTAGCCGGCGACGGAATCGCTCGAGCAGAACACGAACTTGCGGTGGCCGGCGGCCTCGGCCGCCTCCAGCAGGGTGTAGGTGCCGAGGGTGTTGACCCGCATGATGGTCTGGCCGTCGCCGGACCAGATGTTGGGCACCGCCGCGATGTGCAGCACCGCCCCGGTGCCGGCGACCGCGGCGGCGACCGCGCCGGGATCGGTGACGTCGGCGACGCGCCAGTCGATCGCGGCGGCGCCCTCCCGGCGGTCGAGGCCGCGGACCGGGTAGCCGTGGGCGAGCAGGTCGTCGACGACGAAGCGCCCGAGCAGTCCGGCCGCGCCGGTGACGAGGACGGGCTTCATCACGCGGCTCCCTCGATGGCCATGGAGCCCGCCTCGGCGGCCCCGGCGATGCCGAGCAGGCGCTCCTGGAGGGCCGGGTCGGCGGCGAGGTCCTGCGCGGTGCCGCTGAACGCCACCCGCCCGTTGACCAGCACGGCCGCCCGGTCGGCCATCGCGAGCACGCTCTCGGCGTGGTGCTCGACGATGACGAGGCTCGCCCGCGTGGTGAGCCGCGCCACCGCGCCGCGCACCTCCTGGACGATCGCCGGGGCGAGCCCCTCGAACGGCTCGTCGAGGAGGATGATCCGGCTCGGCACCATCAGGGCGCGGGCGATCGCCACCATCTGCCGCTCGCCGCCCGACAGCGTCTCGGCCCGGGAGCGCATCAGCACCCGCAGCTTCGGAAACAGGTCGGCGACCTCCTCCTGCGAGGCGCCGCCGGTGCGGGCGGCGAGCCGCAGGTTCTCCTGCACGGTGAGGTTCGGGAACAGGCGGCGCCCCTCCGGCACCAGCGAGATGCCGAGCCGGTTGATCTGGTCGGGCCGGAGCGCCGTGATGTCGCGGTCGTCGAGGACGATCCGGCCGGCATGGGCCGGGAGCGTCCCGGTCACGGTGCGCAGCAGCGTGGTCTTGCCGACGCCGTTGCGGCCGAGCAGCGCCGTCACCTCGCCGGGGAACACCGCGAGGCTCACCTCCTCCAGCACCGTGCCGCCGCCGTAGCCGGCCGAGACGCCGTCGAGGCGCAGCAGCGGCGCGGGGGTCGGGCGCGGCGCGGTCGCCTCCGCCCGGGCCGGCGGGCGCGTCGGGGCGGCGCCGTGCCCCTGGCCGAGATAGGCCGCGACCACGGCCGGGTTGCGGGCGACCTCGGCCGGGCTGCCGTCGGCGATGAGGCGGCCCTGGTGCAGCACCGTGATCCGGTCGGACAGGGCGAGCACGCGGTCGATGTCGTGCTCGATCAGCAGGATCGCGTGCGAATCCGCGAGCCGCCGGATCAGCGCGCCGACGATCCGGCGGTCGCTCTCCGCCAGCCCGGCGAGGGGCTCGTCGAGGAGGAGGAGCCTCGCGTTGGTGGCGAGCGAGACCGCGATCTCGAGCAGCCGCTTCTCGCCGTGCGAGAGCGCGGCGCAGACCTCGCCCGCCCGGTCGACGAGGCCGACCGCGTCGAGCAGCGACCACACCCGGGCATTGGCGGCCTCGTCGGCATGGGCGT
This sequence comes from Methylobacterium frigidaeris, assembly GCA_036946295.1. Lineage (GTDB taxonomy): Bacteria > Pseudomonadota > Alphaproteobacteria > Rhizobiales > Beijerinckiaceae > Methylobacterium > Methylobacterium frigidaeris_A. The sequence goes on from JAQIJK010000002.1 coordinate 199,122, forward strand.
CGCGCCAGAACCCGTTCCAGCCCCCGGCCGCCGCCTGCACGGCGATGCGCACGTTCTCGAACGCCGTGAGGTTGGGAAACACGCTGAGGATCTGGAACGAGCGGGCGAGCCCGAGGCGGGCGCGCCGATGCGGCGCGAGCCCGCCGATCGGCCGCCCGTCGAAGCGGATCGCTCCGGAATCGGCGCGCAGGATGCCGGTGACGAGGTTGAAGAAGGTCGTCTTGCCGGCGCCGTTGGGCCCGATCAGGCTGTGCAGGCCGACCCGGCGCACGCTCAGCGAGACGTCGTTCTGGGTCACGATCGAGCCGAACCGCTTCGACAGGCCCTCGACCGCGAGGATCGGCGTGCCGTCGTCCCGGGCGCCCCCGGCGGGCGCGTAGGGCGCGATCCGGGCCGGCCGGGGCGGGATGCCGGCGCGGGTGAGCGTCCAGCGGTCGCGGCCGGCGAGGCGCTGGAGGATGCCCTGGATGCCCTCCGGCGACAGCAGCGCGAACGCGATGATGACCGGCGCGAAGATCAGCCACCAGTTCTCGGTGATCGCGCTCAGCCGGTCCTCGAGCACGATGAAGACGATCGCGCCCCAGAGCGGCCCGAGGAAGTGGTGGACGCCGCCGAGCGCCGCCATCAGCACCGGATCGCCGGCATGCTGCCAGCTCAGGTTGTTGGCGTAGATGCCCTGGAGCATCAGCGCCATCAGCCCGCCGCCGACCCCGATGACGCCGCCCGCGATCGTGAGTGCGATCAGCTTGGTGCGGTAGCTGTCGTAGCCGAGGCTGACGACCCGCTGCTCGTTGTCGCGCAGCGCCTGCATCAGCCGGCCGAACGGCGCGTGGGCGAGGCGCCACAGCCCGTAGAGCAGCGCCAGCACCACCGCGACCGTGAAGGCGTGGAAGGCCAGCGCGCTCGGGAACAGCGGCCGGGCGACGTCCTGGAGCCCGTTCTCGCCGCCGGTGACGGAGGTCCACTTGAACGCGATCTCGAACGCGATCTGCGAGCAGGCCAGCGTCAGGAGCGAGAAGTACAGCCCGCGCCGGCGCAGGATCACCGCGCCGACGAGAACCGCGAGGACCAGCGCGAAGCCGCCGGCGAGGACGAGGCCGGTGATCTCGTTGCCGCCGAGCGCGCCGGTGCCGATCGCCAGGGCGTAGCCGGCGCAGCCGAAGAAGAACGACGCGCCGAACGGCACGAGGCCGAGATAGCCGATGAGGAAGTTCACCCCGGCGCCGTAGAGCGTGTAGATCGCGATCTGGGTGACGCGCTGGATCGGCATGCCCCAGGCCAGGGCGAGGCCGGAGACGGCGACGAGGACGACCGCCAGCACGACGATCGGGTGCTCCCAGGGTCGGAAGGCGATGGATCCCGGTCTCATTCGAAACGCTCCCAGCGCTCGCCGAACAGGCCGCGGGGACGCAGCAGCATCACCGCGAACATCAGGACGTACATCGAGGCGGCGGCGGCCTCGGCCTTGAACTGGATGGTGAGGGACATGACGATGCCGACCGCGAGCCCGGCCACCACCGCGCCGCGGAACGAGCCGAGCCCGCCGATCGCCACGACCACGAAGGCCGGCATCACCGCGTTGGCGGCCATCGAGGGCGAGACGGTCCAGAGCGGCGCCGCCAGAACCCCGGCGATGGCCGCGAGCCCGCAGCCGAGGCCGAACACCGCGGTCAGCACCCGCGGCAGGTTGATGCCGAGCAGTTCGACCATCTCCGAGTCGCGGCTGCCGGCGCGCAGGATGCGGCCGTAGGGCGTGAAGGCGAGGAAGGCCCACAAACCCACCAGCGTCGCGGTGGTGGCGACGAGCACCGCGACCCGGTAGGTGGTGATGAGCAGCGGCCCGGCCTCGACGATGCCGGCGAAGGCCGCCGGCGGGTTGAACGGCTTGCCGTCCGCCCCCCAGGCGAAGCGGATCAGCGCCTCGATCAGCAGGGCGAGCGCGAAGGTGACGATGAGGCTGAGCAGCGGCTCCTTGCCGTAGAGCCGGCGGATGATCGTCATCTCGACCGCCATGCCGACGAGGGCGACGAGCGGCGGCGCCAGCACCACCGCCGGCCAGCCGAACAGTTGGTAGAGCTGCCAGGCGGTGTAGGCCCCGAGGGCGAAGAACGCCCCGTGCGCGAAGTTGATGACCCCGAGCAGCCCGAAGGTGATCGAGAGGCCGACGGCGATCAGCACGTAGATGACGCCGAGCACGAGGCCGTTGGCGACCTGCGAGACGAGGATGTCGAGCATGACGGCTCCCGGTGCGAGGGGCGACGGAGGGCCGGGAGGCGGTCCGTCGCAGGCGGGGGAAGGCGCGGGACCGTCGGAGGATGGTCCTGCGGGCGGCGCTCAGAGCGGCGCCATCTGGCAGCCGATCTCGTCCTTGCTGCCGAACGCCTTGAGCGTGTCGGCCTCGCTGTCCGAGGTCTTCCTGACCACGTCGAAGAAGTCCCACTTGTCGGTGATCGGCTTCTTGACGCGCACGATCACCGCCGGGCGGACGAGCTGGTGGTCCCAGTCGCGGAAGAAGAACGGGATCTCGCCGTCGGTGTTCTTCCACTGCTCCAGCGCGGTGACGATCGCCTTCGGGTCGGTCGACTTCGCGGCCTCGATCGCCTCGAGCAGGGCGCGCATGCCGATCCAGCCCGACCACGTCTTGTCGGAGGGCGGCTGGCCGTACTTCTTCTCGAAGTCGGCGGTCATCCGCTTCTCGGCGGCGGTGTTCGACGGGTCGTTGTAGTACCAGGGCTTGACGTAGATGCCGGCCGAGGCCTGCGGCCCGACGTCCCAGAAGTCGGTGTCGGTGACGGCGATCGCCGCGTAGGGGATGCGGTCCTTCATCCCCATCTCGTTGGCCTGCTTGAGGTAGTTCGAGAAGTCGCCGCCCACGAGGCCGCCCACCACGACGTCGGGCCGCGCCTGCCGGATCTTGAGGATGTAGGAGCTGTAATCGGCGGTGTTGACCGGCACCTCGTCGACGCCGGCCTCGGTCGCGCCGACCTCCTTGAGCAGGCCGCGGCCCGAGCGCAGGATGTCCTGCCCGAAGGCGTAGGAGGCGGTGAGGAAGTAGATCTTCTTGCCGATCTGCGACACGAACGGCATCAGGCCGCGCATCTGCACCGGCACCGTCGCCTGGGTGCGGAAGGTGTAGCGGTTGCAGTTCTTGCCGGTGATCTCGCTCGCCGCCGCCCCGGTGAGGATCAGCGGGATCTTTTCCCGGTTGGCGACGCTCATCATCGCGAGCGCCGACGAGCTGTAGTTGCCGCCGACCACCGCCACGACCTTGTTCTCGTCGATCAGCCGCTGCATGTTCTGCTGCGAGACCTGCGGGTTGGGCTCGTCGAGCCAGACCAGCTCGATCGGCCGGCCCAGGACCTTGCGGCCGGCCTGCTCGACCGCGAGGGTGCTGCCGCGCTGGAGGTACTCGCCGATCGAGGCGCCGGGCCCCTGCTTGGCGTAGATCATGCCGATCCGGACCGGGCCCGCCTCCTGGGCGAGGGCGGAGCCGCCGGCCAGCGCCAGGGCGGTCGTGACGGCGGCGTGCACGAGCCGCCGCATCTCGCGGAGCGTTCTCATCGGGGTTTCCTTCCCAGGTCGGACTTTTTCGTCTGTCGGGTGCGGGGATCTTGTCGTCCCAGCTTGCATTGCGCTTTCGGAACCCGGCCGCGGGCGGCACCCGCGGCCGGAAGGATCGGCCCGCGTCAGGCGGGTCGGTAGGGCGCGCCGAAGGCCGGCTCCTTGTAGGGGATCGGCGGAAGCTGCCAGGTGCCGGTCGAGGGCGGCCGCACCTCCGAATCGACGTGGACGTCGATGACGCAGGGCCGGCGGGCGGCGACCGCCGCCTCGACCGCGCCGGCGAGATCCTCGCTGCGCGTCACGGTCACGCCGTCGGCGCCGCAGGCCCGGGCCCAGGCGGCGAAATCCGGGTTGTAGCGCTCGCCGCCCGGGCCCTGGTTGCCCCGGTAGAAGGCGGTGCCGTGCTCGCGGCCCTCGAACAGCCCGTATTGCAGGTCGCGGATCGCCCCCCAGGCGAAGTTGTTCCAGACGATCCAGACGCAGGGCAGGCCGTACTCGACCGCCGTCGCCACGACGTAGGGCGCCATCATGAAGCCGCCGTCGCCGACCACCGCGACGCAGGGGCGGTCCGGGGCGGCGAGCTGGGCTCCCAGCACGCCGCAGACGCCGAAGCCCATTGAGGAGTAGCCCCAGCTGTTGAGCATGCTGCTCGGGCGCCGCGCCTGCCAGAACTGCATGAACCAGTTGTGGTGGACGCCGGAATCGAGTGACAGGATCACGTCCTCCGGCAGCGCCGCCTGGAGCGTGCCGACGACGTATTCGGGCCGGATCGGCGTGGTGATCGCGCCGAAGTTCGGGCGCACGAACGCCTCCCACTCCGCCCGCCAGCCGGCGATCTCGTCCCGCCACGCCGCCCAGGTGTCGCGCGACAGGTCGCGGCGGCCCGCGACCGCCGCCCCGAGCTGGCCCGCGAACGCCTTGGCGTCGGCGATGATGCCGAGCGTCGGCGGGTAGTTGCGGCCGAGTTCGGCCGGGTCGATGTCGACCTGGATCAGCTTCGTGGCCGGGAAGTTCCAGGAATAGCCCGGATGCCAGGACGAGGACGATCGGTCGTCGAAGCGGGTGCCGATGCACAGGACGAGGTCGGCGTGGCGGCCTGCCTGGTTGGCCGGATAGGCCCCGTTGCGGCCGATGAAGCCGAGCGTGAGCGGATCGTCGGCCGGCACGCAGCCCATGCCGTTGGGCGAGGTGATGACCGGGATGCCGAGCCGCTGCTGGAGCGCGGCGATCTCCGGGCCGGCCCCGGAGAGCGAGGTTCCCTGGCCGATGAACAGCACCGGCCTGCGCGCCGCGGAGAGGAGATCGACCGCGCGGGCGAGGTCCCCCTCCCCCGCCGCCGGCCGGTGGTGGCCGTGCCCGGCCGAGGCCGGCGGCAGCGCGACCTCGGCCTCCTCCTGGAAGACGTTGTAGGGGATGTCGAGGTTGACCGGGCCGGGACGGCCGGTCGTCATCGTGTCGAAGGCCTGCCGCAGGGCCAGCGGCAGCATGTCGACCCGGCTCGGCTGGAAGCTGCGCTTGACCACCGGCCGCAGCACCTGGGCGAAGTCGGCCTGGTTGTGGGCGTAGAGTTCCTGGAACGGCGCCCGGTTGGCCTGCGAGGTCGGCACGTTGGCGGTGATCGCCAGGAAGGCCGAGGAATCCGACAGGGCGGTGGCGAGCGACATCACCATGTTGGCCGAGCCCGGCCCGGTCGAGGTCAGGGTCGCGACCGGCCGGTGCCGGACGCGGAAATAGGCGTCGGCCATGTGGCCGGCGCACTGCTCGTGGCGCGGCGAGACCAGCGTCACCCGGTCCCGCACCGCGTGCAGCGCATCGAGGATGCCGACGTTGCCGTGGCCGCAGATGCCGAAGACGAACGGCACCTTCTGCTGGACGAGATACTCGGCGATGACGTCGCCGCCCTTCATGTGAGCCATGTCAGATGTCCCGTGACGGTTCGCCGGTCATGGAAGGAGCGTGACCATACGCTCCTCGCTCATCTCGCGAACGGCGTAGTGCGGTCCCTCTCGGCCGAAGCCGCTGTCCTTGGTGCCGCCGTAGGGCATCGCGTCGACCCGCGAGCTCGGCGTCTCGTTGACGTGGACGCCGCCGACCTCGAGTCGACGCACGGCCGCGAGCGCGGTTCCGAGGTTGTTCGTGAACAGCCCGGCGGCGAGGCCGTAGGGCGTCGCGTTCACCCGGGCGATGGCCTCGTCCAGGGTGTCGAAGGCCGCGACGCACAGGACCGGCCCGAACACCTCCCGGCAGCCGAGCGGCGTGGCGGCGGAGACGTCGGCGAGCAGGGTCGGGGGCACGACCGCACCGACGCGCTCGCCGCCTGCCAGACGCCGCGCCCCGCCCGCGACCGCCTCGGCGATCCAGGCTTCGATCCGGCGGGCGGAGTCCTCGCTGACCACCGGCCCGACCACGGTGCCGTCCTCGCCGGGATCGCCGAACGGCAGGGCCGCCACCCGCTCGGCGAGGCGGTCCTCGACCTCGGCGAGGCGGGAGCGCGCGACGAGCAGCACCTGGATCGAGGTGCAGACCTGCCCCGCCTTGCGGAAGCTCGCGTTCACGATCTTCGGCAGCGCCGCGTCGAGGTCGGCATCGGCGCACAGGATGCAGTGCGCGATCGAGCCGAGCTCCATCTGGGTACGGCGCAGGCCCGCACGCTGCTGGATCGCGCGGCCGGCCTCGGTGCTGCCCGTGAAGGCGTAGAAGCGGATGGCGGGCTCGTCGAGCAGCCATTGCGCCACCTCGGGGCCGCCGTGCAGGACCGAGATCAGGCCCGGCGGCAGGCCGGCGTCGAGCAGCGCCTCGGCCATGAGGCAGGCCGAGAGCGGCGTGTGCAGCGAGGGTTTCAGCACCACCGCGTTGCCGGCCGCGAGCGCCGGCCCGACCTTGTGCGCCACCGTGTTGAGCGGCGCGTTGAACGGCGTGATGGCGCAGACGACGCCGAGGGGGACGCGCAGGGTGAAGCCGATGCGGCCGGTCTGGCCGCCGGCGCCCTCGATCGGCACCATCTCGCCGCCGAACCGCCGCGCCTCCTCGGCCGACAGCCGGAAGGTCGCGGCGCAGCGCCGGACCTCGTTGGCCGCGTCGGTGCGGGGGAATCCGGCCTCGCGGCGCAGGATCTCGACCAACTCCTCGCCGCGTGCCTCGATGATCGCGGCGGTCCGGTCGAGCACCGCGCCGCGGCCGTGGCTGTCGAGGGAGGCCGACCGGTACGCGGCTTCGGCCGCGGCGACGCAGCGCTGCACCTGCCCGCGCCCGGGCAGGCCGACTTCCGCGAACGGCTCCAGGCGGTACTTGTCGAGGACGGGTGCGGAGGTCTCGCCGCTCGTCCAGTCCCCGGAGATCAGGAGCCGTCCGCCGGACAGGTGCCGATCCGGCGCATCGTGCCGCACGCGATCCTGCATCGCCGAACGTCCTCCCTCATGTTCGTTTCCGGTCCGGAGCACAGTACGCGCGGCGCACCCCCTCTCGAAATACCGATTTCCGTTGTGGGCTATAAGCGGCGCATATAGCCTCGCGGCCTTCGCACGGGTGTGGACATGGATTTCCGGCAGCTTCGCTACTTCGCGCAGATCGTCGAGAGCGGGAGCCTGTCCAAGGCGTCGCGCAGCCTGTACGTGGCCCAGCCGGCCCTGAGCCAGCAATTGGCCAAGCTCGAGGACGAGGTCGGGCCGGCCGCTCGTGAACCGGTCGTCCCGCGGCGTGACGCCGACCGAGAACGGCCTCGCGCTCTATCACCACGCGCGCTTCATGCTGCGCCAGCTCGATCACGCGCTCTCGATCGCGCGTCAGGATTCGGGCGACGTGCAGGGGATGGTGTCGATCGGTCTTCCGGCCACCACCGTCCAGGCGATCGGCACGCCGCTGGTCCGGCGCATCCGCACCCGGTTCCCCGGCATCATGCTGAACGTCGTCGAGGGCATGAGCGGCCACCTGACCCACATGATCCGTCTGTGCCAGCTCGATCTCGCGATCCTGTTCAACAGCGACGTCTCCTCGGACCTGCCGTCGACGGTCCTGCTGGAGGAGGAGCTGTTCGTGATCCTGCCGAGCAGCAGCCCGCTGGTCGCCCACGAGCGCACCAGCCTGACGCTCGCCGAGGCGGCGGCGCTCCCGCTCATCCTGCCGACGGCGACGCACGGCCTGCGCCGGCGCATCGCCGCGGAGTTCGAGGGGCGCAACCTCTCCGCGTACGTCGTCGCGGAGATCGATTCCCTGTCGCTGGTGATGAGCTGCGTCTACGAGGGAATCGGCGTCACCATCAAGCCGCTCTCGTCGCTGCGGCTGGGCGGCAAGCGCCGGAAGGACTGGCGCGCCCTGTCGATCACGGATGCCCGCCTCAGCCGGACCAACTACCTCTACTCGATCAACGCCGACCTGCTGTCGCCGGCTGCCGCCGTGGTCGCCCGCGAGGTCCGGGATATCGCGCGGGAACTGGTGCTGACGGAACAGTGGCAGGGCGTCAAACTCGCCGATCGGGGGACGTGATACGGAATCCGGAAGATTGCTTCCGGATTCCGTATCCCCAGCCCGCGCGGCGGAGCTTTGCTCCGCACGCATGAGCGAAGCCGATTTCCGCATCGCGAAGCGATTGCGCAGCCATCGCCACGATCCCGCAGGGATCGCCGAGCGATCAACCGGAAATCGTATGATCGAGGGTGCACGCCAGCCTGATGCCGCTCTCCGACCGGTCTGGAACCGCCCCGATCGGGCTCTTGCTCGCTGGCCGTGACCGGGCGGCGAGTTCGCGGACCACTTCGGCAGGGATGGATCGGACAGCTTCCGCGACGCGACTGCGCCGAAGCGCGAGCCGGACTGCTTCAGCAAGTCGATATCCAATCTACTCGATGGACATCCCCACCGAATGACTGTCACCACGAGGCGTGTATTAAAATTGCAACAGAAACGATCGAAAATTCAACTCCCGACACTGTTTACTGATTTTTAAGATAAAAATTTTATTGAAAATTAATCATGAAATAAACCGAACATTACTCTAGTTTTCGGGCATTCGATGATCATGTGCGCTTCCGATGCAAAAATCCGTCGCGTCGATCGTTGCGAGAGCCGGCATAGAAAGCTCCGCACGGGTGTATCGACTTTGGCGATAGCTGTCTCGTTCCTTGGCGTTTCCAAGCCAGCGAGCGCCGAGACCCCCTGTCTGAGCAGCACGGATCTTTGTCAGCACAACATCGACGTCCTGAAACTCCTATCGCCCCTCGAGAAGCTGAACGCCTCGCCGCGGGGGCGGGCGGCGCTCACGGCCAACCAAGCGACGGTGGCAGAGATCTATGCCGCTTCAAGTATGCAGGACAAATTGAAGGCTGTCGTCGATAGTCAAGGCCCGAGCAGTTCTAAAAATGCAGACACATTGTACAATGCCGTACTCGGCTCCAAGATCGGGTTGCTGATTGCAGACGAGATCGACAACGGGAGGAAACTGGAAAAACTGGACAAATTGTCCAGCCGCATAAACGCGCTGACGGACGACGATGCAAAAATAGCGAAATACTTTTTTGCCCAAGGTTCCGCAGGGTCGACGCAGTACGTGATCCTGAACCCGAATAGTTACGGGCAGTTCTATGGATCTCTGGTCAGCAACAGCGAGGGCGACCCACGTCCCTACGAGACCACGGCAAGCATACTGAACAATCCCTGGTCGATCCAGGCTGGGGTTCCGGCCAGCGCCGCGCAAAGTCAATGGACGCAATGGTTCGGGACCTCATATCCAAGCGTAGGCGAGGGAGGGAACCGGAACTCGGCATCGTTCCCGAGCGGACACAGCACGTTCGGCAACACGTTCGGCCTGCTCTACGCCAACCTCGTCCCCGAACTCTACCGCGAGTTCCTGTTGTCGGGCATCGAGTTTGCCTACAGCCGCAACGTCCTGGGGGTCCATTATCCGCTCGACTCGATCGGTGGGCGCCTCATCGCGACGCACGACGTGGCCAAGCTCGCGAGCGGCGACCGGAACTACCTGTCGGACTTTCCCAAGGACTTCGAACACGCGCGTGAGGAGGTGACGAAGGTCATCCTCGAAGGCTGCGGCAAGAACGTCTCCACCGTCGCCGCCTGCATCGCCAACGGAACGATCTCCAGGTCCGCCACGCTCGCGGCGGACCGCGAGCGCTACCGCTATCTCCTGACCTACGACCTGCCCGCGGTCGGGCCGACCGATACGCCGATGACGGTGCCGGAAGCGGCCGCCGACCTCCTGAAGACCCGCCTGCCCTACCTCTCGAAGGATCAGCGTCTCGAGGTGCTGCGCACGACCGCGCTGCCCTCCGGCAGCCCGCTCGACGACGGATCCGGCTGGGCACGTCTCAACCTGTTCGACGCGGCCGGGGGCTACGGCGCCTTCGCCCGGACGGTCACGGTGACGATGGATGCGGCCAAGGGCGGCTCTCACGCCCTGGACACCTGGGACAACGACATCTCGGGTGCGGGCGGCCTCGTGAAGATGGGGACCGGCAGCCTGATCCTGACCGGCAACAACACCTATTCGGGCGGCACCGTCGTGTCGGGCGGGACGTTGAGTTCGCTCGGCTCGCTGGCCGGCGCCGTGACGATCCTGCCCGGCGCCGCCTTCCTGAACGCCGGCGGCCTGAACGCGCAGGGCCACGCCGTCACCAACGCCGGTACGCTCACCAACATGGCCGGGGCCCGGATCTCCGGCAGCGTGACCAGCAGCGGCACCGTGGCGAACGCCGGCACGATCGCCGGCAGCATCACCAGCAGCGGCAGCTTCGCGAGCACCGGCACGGTGTCGGGCAGCCTCGTCAACACCGGCGCGGTGGTGGCCTCGGGCCGCCTCGACGGCCCGCTCACGAACGCCGCCGGCGCCGGCGTGCGGATCACCGCGCCCCTGGCCGGCGTCACCTCGCTGACGAACGACGGCCTCGTCGACCTCGGCGGCACAGCCTTCGCCGTCGGCTCGCTGTCGGGTGCGCAGGCCGGCGCGGTGATCCGCAACGGTGCGCTCACGGTCGGCTCGGACCACGGTTCGACGGCGTATGCCGGCACCATCGTGGACGGGCCGTCGGCCACCTCGCTCACCAAGGTCGGAACCGGTGCGCTCACCCTAACGGGGCGCAACACCTATTCCGGCGGAACCACCATCGAGGGCGGAACCCTGGTGGCGAGGGCGGCCAATCTCGGTTCAGGGCCGATCGTCAACCACACCGCCCTGACGATCGATCAGCCGGAGGACGACGTGCTCGCGAGCCCGCTCCACGGATCGGGCCGACACGTCAAGCAGGGCGTGGGCACCCTGACCTATACCGGCACCGGCAGCCTCTCGGGTCCGACGCTGGTGGCGCAGGGGGCGCTCGTCGTCAACGGCAGCCTTCCGCAATCGAGCGTCGCCGCGGGACCCGGCACCGTGTTCGGCGGCACCGGCACGGTCGGCGGCTTGAGCGCCCTCGCGGGGAGCGCCGTCGCGCCGGGCGCGAGTCATGCGGCCGGTTCGCTCGGCACGCTGTCGGTGTCCGGTCCGCTGTCCTTCGCACCGGGCTCGGCCTACCGGGTCGACGCGACCCCCGGCGGCACTGCCGACGCCATCGCGACCACGGGAAGCGCCGCGCTCCAGGGCGGCACGGTGCAGGTCACGGCCGCGCCGGGATCCTACGCCCCGCGCACGCCCTACCGCATCCTGTCGGCGTCCGGCGGCGTCGCAGGCCGGTTCGAGGGCGCGAGCACGGACCTCGCGTTCCTCACGCCCTTCCTCAGCTACGGCGCCACCGACGTGATCCTCACGCTGGCGCGCAACGACCTGCAATTCGGCGCCGTGGCCGCGACGCGCAATCACGCGACGACGGCGGGCGCCGTGCAGGCGCTCGGCGTCGGCAGCCACCTGTACGACGCCGCCGCGATCCTCTCCGCCCCGCAGGCCCGCACCGCCTTCGAGGCGCTGTCGGGCGAGGTCCATGCCAGCGCGGCCAACGTCCAGGCCGCGACGGCGGCCCTGGTCCGCGAGGGCCGGCCTCGACCGGCTGCGCTGGGGCGGGACGGGTGGCGTCGGCAGCGGGGGCATCGGCCAGCGTTTCGCGCCCGGCACCACCGTTCCGGCAGCCTACAGCACCGACCTGCCCGGCCGCTCTCCGGCCGTGTCGACCGTGCCGGCGCACGCCGCCGCCCCGCGTGCCTTCGCGGTATGGGGTCAGGGCTTCGGCGCCTTCGGGGCGACCGCCTCGGACGGCAACGCCGCCCGGCTCGACCGCCGGACGAGCGGCTTCGTGCTCGGTGCCGACGCGCGGGCGCCGGAGGCTCTCGCCGGCGATTGGCGGATCGGCCTTGCCGGCGCCTACACCTTCGCCACCTTCGACGTCGCCGGTCGGCTCGCCTCGGGAACGGTCGAGAGCGGCTACGGCATGCTCTACGCCGGCGGCGGCTTCGGCGCGGCGCAACTGCGCCTCGGCGCGGCCTACGGCGGATCGAGCCTCTCGACGCGCCGGGCCGTGACCTTCGCGGGCTTCCAGGATCAGGCGGGCGCGGCCTATGGCGGCGACACGCTGCAGGGCTTCGGCGAGATCGGCTACCGCGTCGGCACGGCGCTCGCCTATGTCGAGCCGTTCGCGGGGTTCGCGGCGATCCGCATCGGCCAGGGCCGCTTCGCAGAGAGCGGCGGAGCCGCGGCGCTGACCGGCTTCGGCCGGGACACCGACCTCGCCACGTCCACTTTCGGCCTCCAGGCCAGGGCGCGCCTGGATTCGGGGGCTCTGTTCGGCTCCGATGTTCCCATGACCGTGCGCGCGCTGATCGGCTATCGGCGCGCTTACGGGGACATCGTCCCGGCCGCCCTGCTCGCCTTCGGGCAGGCCGGCCAGACGTTCCTGACCGCCGGCATCCCGATCGACCGGGACGCGGCCGTCGTGCAGACCGGCCTCGACTGGCAGGTCGCACCGGCCACGCTGCTGAGCCTGTCCTACACGGGTCAGGCCGGCGCACGCGCGCAGGACCACGGCGTGAAAGGCAGCTTCCTCTATCAGTTCTGAGGGAGGCCGGCGCAGATCCCGGCCGAGGTTCTGCGGTCCCCCGAGATTCTGCGGTCCCCCAAAGGGAAGCGGCCTCCCTCCGGCGTCCGGAACCGCGGCCCCGCGGCGTGCCGTCGAGCGTGAGGCGCCCTCTCCTCGCCACCCGCCGCGCGACATCGCGCCGAACTTGCCGACAGCCGAACTTGCCGACAGTGAGTTAATGGATTTTTAACCATGATGGTCTCATACATGATCGCCTGAAGTCCCAAGCTTTCGATCCGAGCCAGGATGCCGAAGGCAGATCGGATGCACGCCGTGCAACATGTTCATCGGGACCCAGCGATCCGCTTCGCCGCCTCCTACTTCCTGAAGGTCGCAGCGTGCCTGGGCAGGACCGATGCGGCCGCTATCGATGCCGCCGTCGCCGCCATCGATCGGGCCTGGATCGGAGGCGCCGACGTCATCACGCTCGGCAACGGTGGAAGCGCGATCACCGCACAGCACTTCGTCACCGATTGGAACAAGGGAATATTTGCCGCCACGGGACGGAGCTTCCGAGGCCGTACGCTGATGGACAACGTCGGGGTCATGACCGCGTGGTCGAATGACCGGTCGTACGACGACGTCTTCATCGAGCAGTTGCGAAACCTCGCGCGGCCGAACGACCTGGTCGTCGCGATCTCGGGGAGCGGGAACTCGGAGAACGTCGTTCGTGCCGTCGGCTATGCCAACTCGATCGGCTGCACGACGATCGGCCTGTGCGGCTACTCCGGCGGCCGGCTCAAGGACATGGTCCGGTATCCCGTTTGGGTGCCGGTGGACGACATGCAGGTGGTCGAGGACGTGCATGCCATGTTCGGCCACATCGTCATGCGGGCTCTGAGCCGAAGGGTCTCCGAAGGGTGCACGGATCGATCCGCTCGCGGCGACGGGGATCCGGCTCCCCTGCGACGCAGCGGGACCGGCGGGTAGGGACGGGCCGATCATGCGTCGTCATGCCGTGACCGGAGGCGCCGGCTTCGTCGCGTTCACGCTGATCGAGAGGCTCCTGGCGAAGGGGGATCACGTGCTCGCGCTCGACGACCTGTCTCGCGGGCGCCGAGCGCATGTCGAGCACTTTGCCGGTCGGCCCGGATTCCGGTTCGTGGCCGTGGATTGTGCCGATCTCGCCGCCTACCGCGCCGCCATGACCCGGGCGCATGCGGCGCGCGCGATCGAGGAGGTCTGGCACCTCGCGGCGAATTCGGACATCCCCGCGGGAACCGCCGATCCGACGGTCGACTTCGAGGCGACCTTCCGGACGACCTTCAACACCCTCCTGATCATGCGCGAGCTCGCGACTCCGGCGCTGCGCTTCGCCTCCAGCTCGGCGATCTACGGCGATCTCGGCGAGGCGGCGATCCACGAGGATGCCGGCCCGCTCCAGCCGATCTCGAACTACGGGGCGATGAAACTCGCCTCCGAGGCTCAGATCCGGGCCGCCGTGGAGGATTTCCTGCCTCGCGCCGACATCTTCCGCTTTCCGAACGTCGTCGGCGTGCCCGCGACCCATGGCGTCATGCTCGATCTCATCGGCAAGCTGACGGCGACCCCGGAGGTTCTCGACGTCCTGGGCGACGGCACGCAGCGCAAACCGTACCTGCACGTCGAGGAACTCGTCGAGGCGATGCTGTTCATCCGCGACCATGCGACGGCTCGCTACAACGTCTACAACATCGGTCCGCGCGACGAAGGCATCATGGTTGCGGAGATCGCCGAACTCGTGCGCGACCGGGTCGCTCCCGCTGCCAGGCTCCGCTTCGGCGAGGGTGGACGCGGCTGGGTCGGGGACGTGCCGCGCTTCCGCTACGATACGGAACGCCTCTGCGCCCTCGGCTGGCGTCCAGCCCTCGATTCGCGCGCCGCCGTGCGCCGCGCCGTGGATGAGATCGCACGCCAGGAGGCCCGATCCGCCTCCGATCGGCACTGATGCAGGCCGTCATCCTCGCCGGCGGCAAGGGGACCCGCCTCGCCGCGCGCCTGAAGGGCCGCCCCAAGGCGCTCGTCGACGTCGACGGCGTGCCGCTCCTGGAGCGCCAGATCCTGTCCCTCGCGGCGCAGGGCGTGGACGAGGCGATCATTCTCGTGAACCACGCGGCCGATCAGATCGCGGCCTATTGCGCGGCCCGGAACGCCTTCGGCCTCGCGCGCCTGCGGCTCGTGAACGATGGCGAGCCCCGCGGCACGGCGGGCGCGACCCTGGCCTGCCTTCCCGAGCTCCGGGATCGGTTCCTGGTCGTGTACGGCGACACGCTCTTCAACATCGATCTCGCCCGTTTCCTCGCGGCCCATGAGCGCAGCGGCGCGGACGCGACCCTCTTCCTGCATCCGAACGATCATCCCCACGATTCGGACCTCGTCGAGATCGACGGCGCGGGTCGGATCACCGCGTTCCATCCCAAACCCCATCCCGAGGGCGTTCACCGGGCGAACCTCGTCAACGCCGCCTTCTACGTCGTCGAGCGGTCCGCCCTCGACGCGTGGCGCGGCGCGCAAACGCCGTGCGATTTCGGGCAGGACCTGTTTCCGGCCATGCGGGCCGCGGGACGTCGCCTGTTCGGCTACACCAGCTTCGAGTACATCAAGGACCTCGGCACGCCAGCTCGCCTCGACAAGGTCACCGACCATCTTCGCCGCGGAGTCGTGGCCCGCGCCAACCTCGCCGTCCCCCAGGCCTGCGTCTTCCTCGATCGGGACGGCACGTTGAACGCGCTGCGCGACTACGTCCGCGGGCCGGACGACCTCGTGATGCTGCCGGGCGCGGCCGGGGCGGTGCGTCGCCTCAACGATGCCGAGCACCGTGTCGCCGTCGTGACGAACCAGCCGGTCCTGGCGCGGGGCGAGTGCACGCCGGAGGGCATGCGGGCGATTCACGCGAGGCTCGATGCCGAACTCGCCGAGGCGGGGGCCTTCGCGGACCGGCTCTATCTCTGCCCCCATCATCCCGACGCGGGCTTTCCCGGAGAGATCCCCAGCCTCAAGATCGTCTGCGAGTGCCGCAAGCCGAAGCCGGGGATGCTCCTCGCCGCCGCGCGCGACCTCAACGCCGACCTCGCCCGGTCCTGGATGATCGGTGACAGTACGGGCGATATCGCGGCAGCGAAGGCCGCCGGGGTCCGTGCGATCCTCCTGCGCACCGGGGAGGGCGGCCGGGACGGCAGGTGCGAGGCGACGCCGGATGCCACCGTCGACGACCTTCCCGCGGCGGTGGACCTGATCCTGTCCGCTTCCCGTTCCTGACGAGCCCCCATGATCATCAGCCGGACGCCACTTCGCATGAGCTTCGTCGGCGGCGGGAGCGACCTGCCGGAATACTACCGCCGGCACGGCGGCGCCGTGCTCTCGACCACCATCGACAAGTACATCCACGTCAACATCAACCGGAAGTTCGACGGCGGCATCCGTGTCGCCTACTCCCGGACGGAGGAGGTGGAGAGCGTTGCGGCCATCAGGCATCGGCTCGTGCGCGCTGCCTTCGAGATGCTGGAACTTCCCGGTGGCGTCGAGATCACCACCATCGCCGACATTCCCTCCCGGGGCACGGGCCTGGGCTCGTCGAGTTCCTTCACCCTGGGGCTCGTCCACGCCATGTCCGCCTATCTCGGCCGCTACGTCTCGGCCGAGGATCTCGGCCGCATGGCCTGCGAGATCGAGATCGACCGGTGCGGCGAGCCGATCGGCAAGCAGGACCAGTACGCGGCCGCCTACGGTGGTCTCAACCTGATCGAGTTCAAGCCGGACGACAGCGTGCTCGTCTCACCCGTGATCATGCCGCCGGGCCTGCGCGAGACTCTGGAGCGGCGCATCCTCGTCTTCTACACCGGCATCACGCGCGGCGCCTCGAGCATTCTCAGGGAGCAGTCGGCTGCGGTCGCGGGCGATCACGCGAAGCGGGCAACCCTGGGCCGCATGGTCGATCTGGCCTACCGGCTTCGCGAGGAACTCCAGCGCGGGAAGCTGGAGTCGTTCGGGGACATACTGGATGAGAACTGGAATCTGAAGAAGACGCTGGCGAGCGGGGTGAGCAATGCGGATATCGACGGCTGGTACGCTGCCGCCAAGGCTGCCGGCGCGCTCGGCGGCAAGATCCTCGGCGCGGGTTCCGGCGGATTTCTCGTCTTCTATGCGCCGGAAGACCGGCATCCGGCGGTGGAGCGGTCGCTCTCCCACCTCCGACGCGTGAGCTTCAAGTTCGAACCACTGGGCAGCCGCATAATTTTCTACAACCCACAATGATATCGCAGACGCGGAGATCTGCGCGGAATCGCGGATGTTCTCGCGATGGTGTCGTCATATGCCTTCGCACGAGTGATACGGTTTTCACTTGATTCGTTCAGCGTGGCCATAGGTGACCTCAACCAGAGAGCCAATGCCAAGATGAACTAATCACACGGAAACCGTATGACTTGTTAAGACGAGCCGTGCGGCCGCGCTCGCAGGCCCGTCTCTCGTTCATGGCTCCCCCGCCTACGCGGGGATCAGCCCTTTCGACCCGCGCAGAATCGGCGAACCGCGCCGAACGGGCCCAGCCAGCCCAAGATCTTGCTAGGGGATCCGATCCCGGAGGTGCAGACCGCGCAAGGCGAGCGTCTTGAGAAGGTCGACATCCACGATCCCGCGTTGGGCTTCGATGATGATGACGCGCGACAGGCGACGGCGCAGCTCGAGCGCTGGGATCGTTGCGAAGGGCCCATTCTCCTCGCTGGCGATGATGAGGGCGGCTTTGTAGGCTGCGCTCATCGCAGCGACCTGATCCGGCCCGAACACGGCGCGCATGGCCGCGCCGCCGTTCGACGGCAGCGGCGGGTGCGATACAGGAGTCCTGTCGTCACCGTCCTTTGTTTCTCGGTTGCTCATGGTTGCTTCCCTAGTTATAATTTAGTTTATCTTCCCCTCATGATTTGATTTTTATGATATTTTATTAACAAAAAAATCAACATAAAGATGTGCATTAACGCACACAGGCCATCACGCTCAACAAGTTGGAGCGTTCCATGAACCTGTACTGTCGCCAGAGCTTCGCCGGCGCCGATTGTGGGTGGAAGCAACCACGTAGAAGCTGGTCAGGACCGCGGCATGACTGTCACGATTCCCGGCTGATCGGCGACCCCGCGCGGCCCGGGCAGGCGAGCGCCCCCCGGATCACGGTCGTGCCCTCTCGCCGCCGTCGCCCTGATCCGCGGACGCCCCCTCCACGCTCCCGACCGCCTCGCCCGGGCCTGTTGCCGCGCCGGTCGGCCATGTCGATGCAGCACGGCGCGCCGGTCCCGGGACGCGGTCGGTGCGAACCCGTGGCGGCGCGGCGTCGATGACCGGGATCCGGCAGGCGTTCGGCGCAACCTTCCGTGCCTGCGGCGCGCGCAGGAGCCTGGAGCATTGTCCGACGGAGCGGATACCGCTTCGTCGTAGAGAATGCGGCAAAATCAACGGCCTAGAGCAGCATCCGATTGCAACGTGATCGGATGCTGCTCTAGCAGCCCGGGAAGAGGTTCGTGGCCGCCCGGCTCGCAGGGTGGCGCGGCCGAGGCAGGCGATGGGCTCGGCGGAGACGACCTCCCCGACCCGGCAGCCCGCTCCTCGGCAGGTTCGGCGGCCCGCTCGGGGCTCCGCGGCCGAACGTGCCGTGGTCCGCATCGAGGCGTCGGCCGGCCGTGTCGGCGCCTCGTGCGACAGGACTTCCATCGGAGACGATCGGCAGGCCCGTTCGAGTCCGGGGTGATCCACCCCGCCCGCCCGCGGCGGTCGGCACCATCCCGTCCGCCGAAGCGGGCCATCGGTGCTCGCGCCGGCGAGCAGGCTCCGACCACCCGACCCGGGGCGGTTCGAGCCGGCCGGTGGCGGGCACGCACGCCGCGGGCGGTGATACGGCGTCCGGAAACCGGATCAGACGATGACGAAATCGCTCGCCGTCAGCGCAGCCTTGTTGTCGAGCGTCGCGAACTGGATCGGGTTGGCGTTCGACCCCGATCCGTCCGCGTCGTAATACAGACCGCCCAGGGATCTGTTGTACAGGATGCGGGTGTTGGGGTCCTCGACGGAATTCCTGACGTTCGCGGCGTTCGCGTAGTTGACGGTCTTGAAGGCCGCGGCCGGGAGGTTCCCGGTCGGGATCCCGAACACGCTGCCGGCGAGTTGAACGGTATCGTTGTTCCCGGACGCCGACGGGCTGAAATCCGTGATCCTGTCGACGTTCCCGGTCAGCAGAGCGGTGCTGAACGCGAACGAGTCGTTGCCGGCCCCCGCCCGTGAGGATGTCGGAGCCGGCCCCGCCGTCGATGAAGTCGTTGCCGGCCAGCCCGTTGATGGAGTCGCCGGCCGAGGTCCCGAAGATGAGGTCTCTCGCGGAGGTCATCGTGGGGGTCGCGACCTCGTTGATGGACAGGGTATGCTGCCCCAGCCCGGCGACGTTGAGGTCGAGCAGGTTTCCGGTCAGCGCCACGCTGTCGGCGCCCGTCACCGTCACGAACTGGTTCTGGCGGGACTTCAGCGCGACCTGGAACTTGCCTTCGCCGACGGCGGTGAACGTCAGGTTGGTACCGTCCCCGGTGACCGAGACGAGATCGGACCGGTCGGCCAGGGCCGTGAGGTGGGTCACGTCGTCGGGGGTTCCGCCGAGCGCGATGCCGAAGGTTCCGCCGTCGCGGTCGACGAACACGCTGTCCTTGTCGTAGGCGTAGTACCCGCTCACGCTCCTGATGGTCTGGCCGGAGCCGACATCGAGCGCGAAGTTCCCGAGATCGCCCGTCGCGGCCGTCGTCGCCGTGACCGTCAGCACGTTCGCGGCGGCGTCGTAGCTGGAGGTCACGTCGGACTTCTCCATCGTGACGACGCGCTGCGCCAGATCGGCGAGGGTCACGAACTCCGATCCGGCCTGGTAGGCCCGCTGGATGTAGCTCGTGAACATCTGCTGGTTGTAGTTCGACGTGACGCCCGGATCGAGCGGCCAGTTCGTCGGCCCGTAATCGTGCCACGGCCACACGATGACCGGCAGGTCCGAATGCGTGACGAGGGCGTCCCACTCGGCCGCCCACTTGGCCTCGGCCTGGGCCGCGGTCAGGTTCTGGTAGCCGACGAGGGTGAAGTCGAACGAGGTGTTGGGAGCGATGTAGACCTTCGCGTCCGATGCGGCCGGGCTGAGATACCCGATCGCACCGGGGTAACCCGCCCCGATCATCGACGCGCCGCCGGTCATGTACGAATAATACTGGGCGATCTTGCGCGAGGTGTCGACCGTCTCCCCCGCCCCGGGAACCGCCACGCCGAGGTTCGTCAGCCCGAGCTGTCGCTCGATCAACTGGCGCGACTGCTGGAACTCGAACTGATACTGCGCCGCGGTGAGGACGTTCGTGTCATGCGGGTGGGTGTAGGAATGCGACCCGATCTCGTTGCCCATCGCGAGCATCTGGTTGTAGTATTTCTTCGAATAGGTCCAATCCGTCGTCTCGCCGGCCGCCGGATCGTTGCCGATGTCGATGTAGTAGGAGCCGACGAAATTGTAGTCCTTCTTCCATTGCGCCAGGATCGGGAGCAGCTTGTCGTAGATTCCCGGCCCGGAGGCCGGCTTGACATCGTCGATCTGCATCGCCTGGTCCATGTCGACCCGGGCCGCCACGATCGCCTTGCCGCGGCTCATGTGCAGGCTGACCTCCGGCCCGCCGGCCGGCGCGGTCGTCCAGTCGATGGCGTGCTGGAGCATGTTGTTGTCGGCCAGCATGCCCTCGGTGGCGAAGTGGACGTTCCTGCCCCCGGTCTGGGTCGCCAGCACGGCGGCGTAGGATTGCCCGTTCACCGACTGGGTGGCCAGCGTCGTGCCCTGGCCGCCGGCGCTGGTGAAATACGACGTGGCAGCGCCGGTGTAGGTGCGGATGGCCTCCCCGGACGTGTAGCCGGCCATCATCGGGTTGGTGCTCGACCCGGCCCTGACCTCGACGGTCCCGGAGGCGTTGCCGACGAGGCGCACGTCGAGCAGAGACTTCATGCGCGCGTAGGCATCGCCCGCCAGGGCCGCGCCGGTCGCGTCGTTGGTCATGAAGTTGCCGGCCGTGACGAGGCCGACCCCATAATACTTGGTCAGCGTGGTGAGCGTCTCGGTGATCGCCGCGACCTTGTCGGCCGCGACGTTCTGGAACGAGGGGAAGACCAGCGCGTCATAGTTGACCAGCTTGGACAGGTCGGTGAGATCGGCTTCGGTGAGCAGGTCGTAGGGCACGCCGGCCTGCGCGGCCTGATTCTGGGCGGCCATGAACAGTTGCGCGTAGGCCGTCGCGCTGAAGTACTTGGACGCACTCGTCTCCGAGTAGACGATCCCGATCTTGTGGCCCGCATACGTCCTGGCGGGAAGCGACGACTTGTCGACGACGGTCAGGGCGCCGGCGCTGTAGTCGCCTGGCAGGAAGGTCGCGTTGTTCACGTCCGCGAGCACGTTCACACTCGTCGGGTTGCCGATCTGCGCGACCGGGACACTCACCTCGACCGTCGTGCGGTCGGCGCTGTAGGCGTAGTTCAGCGGTGTCGAGCTGACGAGGTTCTGGCCGTCGGCCTGGGTGTACAGGTACGGCACGCCGTTGGTGAAGTTGATGTTGTAGTCGTACCCGGGGAACATGCCCCAGATGCTGTGCCCGGTCGCCGCCGACTTGTCGGTGTTGAGCCAGATCGTCGAGCCGGTCGTCAGCGCGGCCGGGGACTTGATCGCGAAGGTGAGATAGCCGTCCGAGATCTCGGCGTAGAGGAGATAGCCGGCCGGCATGCTCGCCGACGTCAACAGGTCGGACGCCGTCCAGTCTGAGAGGCTGCCGTCGATCGTGCGCATAGCGATGACCCTTCCACTGTGCTGATCGGCAGATGCACCCGGGCGCGTCGCCGTCCTGACATGCGACGGCAAGCAATCGCAGGCAGATCATCCTTTCAGTAGCACGCCGGTCTACCGGACTGTCGATACCCACAAAGCATGATCATCCTGAAGTGGCCGTGCGATACTCTGCTTCCATCGGATTTTGTCTTGCTGATTCACAGCAATCCTGCCCGTGCGGTTCCGGAACCCGCCACTCGCGAAGGAGGCGGCGTCGGGCACCGGTTCCGCATCCGAGCCGGCCTCACCTGCTCCCGACGCCGGGCTTGAGGGCACGGCTCGGCGAGGCTGCGCCGTGCGGCGGTGGCAGACGGGAATCGTCGAGCACCGACTGGAGCCGGATGGCGGCGTCCCTGAGGTCGCGCCGCCACAATCCGCCGGTCAGGGTCGATATCCTCGCCGTGTCTCCCACGATGGTCTCGAGTTCGTCCTGCCTGTAGCGGTTGAGATCCGGCGAGATCCGCACGTCCTTGCCGGAGGCCGCGATCATGCTGTCGAGAAGATCGCGAAGGCGGGTGGGGACGCCCGAGCAGACGTTCCAGATCCCGTCGGCCGCGTCGTGGCCGGCCAGGGATGCGAGCGCGGCCGCGAGATCGTCGATGTGCAGGAAGTCCCTCCGCACGTCGAGGTTGCCGGTGACCAGCGTCCCGCCCGACGACGGCATCCTGGCGATCTGCCTCGCGAAATCGGCGAGCGCCAGATGGCCCGGCATGCCGGGGCCGATCGGGTTGAAGATCCGGGCCACCAGCACCCGCGACCTCTCCTCGCCGCGAAACGCGAGGGCCGCGCGCGTCTGCGCCAGCTTGCTGCGCCCGTAGGGCGTACCGGGCGAGCACGCGGCATCCTCCCTCACGGGGATTCCGTCGAGCACGGCCGCGCCGTACTCGGCGGCGCTTCCCGCGACGATCAGCACCGGGCGCAGGCCCGTGAGGCGGAGCGCCTCGACCAGGGCTTCGGTGAGGCCGACATTGACGGCGCGCAGGAACGCCTCGTCCCCCTGCATCGCCCCGGCGAGGTGGAAGACCACCTCGGGCCTGTACCGGTCGAGGGCCCGGACCCATTGCTGCACGGGGGAGCCGGTCGGCCCGTCCCGGGCGCCGGCCGGCTCGGTGCGCAGACCGACCGTCGCCACGCGACGGCCGCTCGCACGCAGGTGGGTCGCCAGCGCCCGGCCGACGAAGCCACCCGCGCCGCTGATCAGACAGCCCCCCATCTGATCAGGACGCCAGAAACGTATTGCGCTCATTCAGGAACATCTGTTGAGCCAGAGCGAAATCGTCCGGCCGCCCGATGTCGAGCCACACGCACTCCTCGTTGTAGCAGTTGATGTCCCCGCCGGCGTCCTTGACGCTCATGATCAGTCCGGGCATGTCGAGATACTCGCCGTCGGTGAGATGGCTGCGCACCGCCTCGCGGCGCAGCGCGTAGACGCCCATGCTCACGAAGTGGCTGCTCGTCGGCTTCTCGCGATAGGCCGTCAGCCGGTTGCGGTGGTCGACCTCGATCAGGCCGAACTCGATCTTCACCTCTCTCTTGTACACCCCGATCGAGATGTCGGCGTCGGCGCGGTGGTGGGCGCTCATCATCCGGGTCAGGTTGAGCGTGGTGAGCAGGTCGCCGTTGGTGACGAAGAAATGCTCGTCCAGATCATCGATCATGCTGCCGAGCGCGCCCGCGGTTCCGAGCGGCTTGCTCTCGAGCCTGTACCGTATTCTCAGCCCCAGGCGCTCGCCGTTCCCGAAGAAGGCTTCGAGCAGGTGGCTCAGGTGGTTCACCGCCAGGATGACGTCGGTGATCCCGGCGCTCTTCATCTGCCGCAGCAGCAGTTCCAGGACCGGCATGTCGTTGAGCGGCATCAACGGCTTGGGAAACAGGGCGGAGTAGGGATGAAGCCGCGTCCCCTTTCCGCCGGCCATGACGACGGCCTGCCTGATCGTGGTCGAGGATGCCGGGCGGACGAGGTCGCGGGTCGCCATCGCATCGTGGAACTCGGAGGCGATCAGGCCGTCGTCCGGCCGGTCATCCAAGTGTGCGTGCTCGCTCAGACGCTCAGTCATGTCCATCTCCGCACTGGATGAAAGGGGGATGTCGGCCCTCCCCGGGGGCTGCGCGCAACGTCGCGGCACGATCTGTAGAAGTTATTCACGAATCGGCAACTATTCCGTTGGCGGTACGCTGTACGGCCTAGCTCCGGGTGTCGTAGTCCGACCGAACTAGAGTCGCGCGATCGACTACGCCGTTCGATCCTCGTACACGGGGTATTCTTGCGAAAGGACGCGAACGCGGGTTCGCCGCGCCGGCGGATGGCGGATGGCGGGGCGTCGCGACGCGCGACGGCGGCGTCCCCCGGGCTGGCGGCGCCGCCGCGGGCTTCCCCGGAGCGGCGCCCGCTGCACGGGCCCGGCGGAGCGATGCTCAGCGCGAGGCCGCCTCGATCCGGTCGGACCTGCCGGCCGGGCCGCGGGCGGGGCCGACCTTGAGCACGTCCCCCGGTTCCAGGAGGTCGGTTTCCTCCGCGGGCAGCACCCGCGCGCCGTTCGCCGTGGTGCGCACGATCTGGTAGCGCATCGTCGCGCCGCCGGGATTCGCGCCGAGGGTCGAGGCGACGTTGAGCGAGATCACGAGGGAGTGCTCGGCGGCGGCGATCTCCGCGTCCAGGGTCGACATCTCCTTCTCCAGGGCGAGGCGCTGCCGGGACGCGGCCCGCTCCACCGCTTCCCTCGCCGCACCCTGGCGGAACTCCGCCTGCATGACGCTCACCTCGAAGTCGCGCTTCCGGGCCTCCATGTCGGTGACGTCGCGGCGGATGTCGGCCACGCGCTCGCTCTCGACGACCTGACGCGCGTAGAAGGCTTCCATCGCCTTGAGACGCTCGCCTCTCGCGGCCAGTTGCGCATCGAAGGCGGCCAGGCGCTTGCGCAGCAGCTCGACCTCGCTGGCGGCCGCCTCCGCGGTGTTGCGGCGCGTGTCGTCCTCGCCGGCGGACAGGTCGGTCTCCAGCCGGACGATCTCGCCGGCCGCGGCGAGCAGGGCCTTGACCTCGCCCTCGGGTACGAGGGTCCGCAGGCGCTCCACGACCGGGACCACGGCGGCGTTCTGCCTGGCCAGGAGCGCGGCCTTCCGCGCGAGGGCGCGCTTCAGCCGGTCGCGAACGGCCGTCTGCCGCTCGACCTCCCGCAGCAGCTCGACGACCTGCGCGGAGTTCATCGCGTCCCTCTCGACTCCGCCCGCGAGCGCCAGGGCCTGGACCACGATCATCCCGCCGGAATACGGAAACGCGCCCGGCGAGCGCACCGCGCCCGCGACGAAGACCGGCGCCCGCTGGGTCAACCCGACCGTCACGCCGCCGCGCCGCCCGAACGTCTTCTCGAACGCCGCCCCGATGTCGGCCCTCACCCCCTCCAGCGTCTTGCCCGACGCCTGGATCGACCCGAACAGCGGGATCGCGATCGCGCCGCTGGCCTCGACCGGATACTCCCCCGATAGGTCGACGCGCTGGTAGAACGCCTGCATGACGGCCGCACCCGCCTCGGCACTCTTCTCGCCGGCGCCCGGGTTCGGGATGTCCATGGTCTCGAAGACCGTGACCTTGAGCCTGTCACCGATCCTCAGCGCCGGGCCGTCGCTCGCCAGCGCCGGCGGAACGCCGAGCGCCGCGGCGAGAACGAGCGCGCCGAGCCTTCGCCATGCGGCGCCCGGGCGAAGCCGATTTTCGCATCGCGAAGCGATCCCGCAGGGGCCGCCTGAAGCGATCAATCGAAAACCGTGTGACGCCGTCATCAGCCTGCTCCCGTTGCACGATTGAAGTCCGCACCGCGATCCCGCCCCGGCGGTCAGCGGGTTCCCCCGCCGCCTGCCTGCGCCATGCGGCGAAGCTCGTTCATCGCCCTGACCTGCTCCGGCGCGTCGCCGAGGCTCTCCGCCAGCCGCGCCTGATAGGGGATGAGGTTTGCCGGAAGCAGGCGGCGGCGCCCGAACCCGGACAGGACGCTCAGGGCCTGCCTGGCGCCGAGCGTCACCGTGAGAAGCGAGGCCCATTCCAGTTGCGAGGCCGGGTCGAGAGAGGCGGGCGTCACGCCGGCCAGGAGGCTCCCCGCGAGGGTCGGGTTGCCGTCGTGCAGCGCCAGCCTCGCGGCGAACAGCGGGCGGGCGCGCAGGGAAGCCCACGACAGTCTCTGCCGGATCGGCGCGAGGATGCCGAACCCGTGCCGCTGCACGAGTGCCTCGGCCACGGCGACCTGCGCATCGGACCAGGCCGGCTCGCCGAAGATCAGCGCCACCTTGCGCCAGACCGCCGCGACGTCGCCGACGATCCCGGCCGCCTCGACGTATTGCGCGATCTGGTCGCGGGTCGGTTCCGGGCCCTCGGTCGCCCAGTTCTCCAGGATCGCACCCGCCACCCCGCGGTTGCCGTCCTCGGCGATCACGCGCGCGAGATAGAACCGGGTGTCGGGATGGCGGCCGGCGACCCGGATCCCGAGCGCCACGGCCCTGGCGGCATCCCCCTTCTTGGCCATCAGGCGGGTGACGTGCACCCCGAGCCACGGCTTGTCGTGCCAGCCGTCGACCCAGCGCTCCGCCCGCTCCGCCGCCTCGTCCCGCAGGCCGGCATTCAGCAGGAGGTCGGCCAGCACGACACGGCCGACCTCGCCCGACGGGGGCAGCAGCTCGTCGGCACGCCTGAGGGAGATCAGCGCCGCGTCCCGCTCGCCCGCCCAGGACAGCAGGATCCCGAGGCGCTCGACGTCGACGGGACGCAGCAGGGCGGGATCGGTCGTCTCCTTCAGGAGGGCGCGTTCCTCGTCGATGCGCTCCTGCCCGCGATAGAGATCGAGCAAGGCCGACAGACGGGCGCGGGTCGGCGCGATGCCGATGGCCCTGACGAGCGCGCGCGTCGCCCCGGCGGGATCGTTCGCAGCCCGGTGGACGTCCGCGAGCCAGTCGAGGGCGGGAGTGTCCTCCGGCCGCGCCTCGACGTAGAGTTCCAGCAGCTCCGCCGCGCGCTTGAACCGTCCCGACCGCTCGTGCACGCGCGCCGCGGCGGCCATGAGCGCCGGGTCCCGCCGTGCCAGGGCGAGCAGTTCCGTCAGCCGGCTCGCGGCCTCGCTGCTCCGGCCGTCCCGGGCCAGCATGGAGAGCTGCTCCTCCGTCGAGGGAAAGAGCAGGTAGCCGGCGGCCCCGGCGACACCGACGCACAGGCAGATGAGAAGATGAACTCGCATGCGTTCTCGGCCCCGGCCAGAATCCTGCCTCACGCGCGCAGGTGTCGTTCACCGCGTCATACGGTTTCCGAATGATCGCTTCGCGATGCGGAAACCGGCTCCGCTCAAGCGCCGCGCGGGCTGGTGATACGGTTTCCGATCGATCCCCCGGCGATCCCTGCGGGATCGCTTCGCGATGCCGATCCCGTGTCGCGGCGCCTGTTCCCGCAGGGCGGCCGGGGGAGCGGCTTCGACCCGCCCGTCCCGACTGCCTTCGATGGTCATGATGTCGGGTTGGCTTCCGTCTCCCAGCGCAGTCTCGGTGGATCACCGGAATATCGAAACCATTTCCAGTCGAGACCGGCGGCCTATCGCGCTTCGGTCGAGATCTCATGGGCCATCGGCGGACCGAATATCATCAAAATAACCACATATTAATCCACTATCCGTTGATATGATGGCCAATCTAGCTTGGCGCCGGGCCGCGAAACAAGAAGGAAATCGCGCCTAATACCTAATGTGAGACCGCGGATTGCACCTACGCCTTGAGTGGTATGGCCCGCCCCGTCCGAGACTCACGAGGGCGGTTCCGGGAAGATCCGGTCCAGCAACACCTCCGCGACATAGGGATTGTGACCGAAGCCGCGTTCCTGGGCATAGATCTCGCGAACGGTCGCCGTGTCGGCACATTCCCAGTAGTCGAGGCTCAGGATGGGCAGGATGTGCGGGTCGAAGGTCAGAACCTGCAGCGCCTGCATGTGATAGGTCAGTTGTTCCTGGTCGACCCACTTGTAGGTCCTGGCGGCGAAGTCGTAGGTCGTGAGCAGGCTCTCGGCGACGACCCCGTCGAGTTCGGGCTTGAGGTCGGGCAGAAGCGCGTAGCCCCGGTTCATGAGGAGAACGAGATCGGGGAAGGACCGCCTGATCGCGCGGACGAGGTCGATCGCCGCGAGGCGCATGCCCGCGTAGCGGTCCGGGTCGGTCTGTTCGAGATGCGGCGGCGTGTCGAGCGTGTCGAAGAACACTCCCGTGAAGCCGCGCGCGACCAGGGTCGGCAGCGCCCTGTCGAGGATGAGGGACTGCCAGCTCGGCCGGCGGACGTCGCACACGAACGTGTCCGGCCAGTTCGGGTTCTCGGCGAGCAGGACCCCCGGATCGTCGAGGTGCCGGTACAACCGGCTGGACTTCTTGATCTCGCCCAGGCTCAGATACGCCAGCACCTCGCAGCCCTGCCGGCCGAGTTGCCCGACGTCGCCCCTGAAATCCGCGTCCAGCACCGCGACATCGAAGGCCGCGAGGCGGTCGAGGGCGATGTCCTCGCCGTAGAAGACGACCCACGAGGCGTCCGGCCGCGCCAGCTTCGAGGGCGCCCGGCCCGGCCTCGCCCGCGCGACGCTCCCCGCCCCGACGCAGCCCATCATCTGAAGCAGGCTTCGGCGCAGGATCCCCCGTCGCCGCGAGGCCCCACCCGGTCCGTGTCGTGCGTGAGTCATGGGGCGGCGATGCTCACGAGGCGCGGGTCGTGCCGGGGCGCCGGCGCGGCCCGGCGCGCAGCGAGGTGTTGTTGGTCACGAAGGCGTGGAAATCGAGCCACGGCAGCTCGCGGCCGAGCACGCCGATGGCGACCACGAGCGTGGCCACCGACGCGGCCAGGGTCCCGTAGCCGAAGAACGCGAAGCCGAGGGGCATCAGCGCGGCGGTGAGGGTGCCGTTGAGCAGCAGGAACGTCGCCGAGATCGTCAGCGCGCAGCGCTTGAGGTCGAAGTAGAGCATGAAGATGAAGCAGAACACCGCCGCGGTATGGAACACCATCGCGGCGAGCCCGGCGCGCAGGATGCTCATCTGGCTCGCGCGCAATCCCAGGGGTTCGATGGCGATGAACGAGATCAGGATCGCGATCAGCGCGATGACGGCGAGCGACAGGAACAGGCCGGAGATCTTCGCGAACACGAAGTTCGACATCCGGACCTTCATCTCGACGAGCCGGCCCCGGCTCACCTCCCGGGTGAGGCTGCCGTAGAAGTTGCGGCTCAGGCGGAAGAAGTTGGTTTCGACGTGGACGAAGAAGACCGCGAAGATCGGGATCGCGGCGAGCTGGGCCCAGAACATCGGCGTGTCGTAGTTCGGCATGGTCCGCAGGCCCTGGGCCACGACCGAGACGCCGACCGGGGCGGCGAACCACATGATGAGCTTGTCGATCCACAGGCCGAGGACGAAGGTGCCGCCGATCGCCGGCAGCTCCCAGTAGGTGATCGCCGTCCGCAGCAGCTCCCGGTCCGGAACGAGGGCGAGGCCGTATTCCCGGGTGAGCTGCCAGGCGAGGGCGAAGTCGATGATGCACAGGCCGGCGTTGAACGCGCTGAGGAGCCGCCCGGGACTCTCGCCCGGCGCGAGGACGAGCAGGACGAGCGTCACCGCGATCCCGACGGCGAAGGCGATCGAGATGGCGAGGTAGCCGCGGGTCGCGCCGATGAACGGGATCAGGAGCCACGCCGCGCCCATCAGGACGAGGTTCTGCAGGACCGCCGCCACCTCCGCCGCCGACAGGTCGGTGAGGAAGAGGTAGAACGGAGCGCAGGTCAGCAGGGCGACCGCGGCGAAGATCGCGAAGGCGGCGACGAACGCGAAGGTGATGCTGTCGTAGCGCTTCATCCAGATCCGGTCCGAGACGAAGCGGGTGCAGACGAAGGCGAGCGGCCCCGTGAGGATGGCGGTGGTGAGCGAGTTGTAGATGATGATCGTGCGGAACACCTGCAGGCCGGCGCAATCCGCCGCCGCGCAGGCCACGACGCCGACACCGCCGATGCCGAGCACGGTGAAGATCCACGGCCCGGCGACCAGCAGCGCGGCGTAGACGTAGGCCCCCGCCGTGCTGCTGAGCGATCGTCCCTTCGTCATCCGCTCCAGGGCGAACCCGACTCCGGCCATGCTGGCCCCTCCCCTCCCGGTCAGGCGTCGGCCCGGACCGGCGACAGCGATTCGTAGACCTCGTCGTACCGGGCGATGATGCGGCGCTGGTCGAACACCGTGTGCACGCGCGCGCGCATCACCTCCCCCATCCGCTCGCGCAGGGCGGGATCGAGGAGGATCCTCGCCAGCGCGTCGGCGGTCGCCCCGGGATCGCAGGCATCGACGACGAAGCCGCCGGCGCCGTCCGGACCCGGCTCCGCCGGCCCCTCCAGGATCTCGCGGCACGAGCCGACGTCGGTGGTGACGGCGGGGACGCCGGCCGCGCCCGCCTCCAGCACCGCGAGGGGCTGCGCCTCGCTGATGCTGGTCAGGGCCAGGACGTCGACGCGGCCGAAATAGGCGCGCACGTCCGGGACGCGCCCGAGGAAGCGCACCGTCTCCTGCAGCTCGAGCTGCTGGACGAGGTGCCGGCACTCGGCCGCGTAGGCCGGATCCTCGTCGTCCGGGCCGATGATGAGCGCCTCGACATCCGGCACGCGCCGGCGCAGGAGCGCCGCGGCCTGGATGAAGGTGCGGATGTCCTTGATCGGAACGAGGCGGCCGACGAGCAGCACGGTCGGGCGCCTCGGCTCGCGGTCGGGCGCGATCGCGGCGAAGCGGTCGAGCTCGATGCCGTTCGGGATGATCCGCAGCTTGGCCTCGTCGGCGCCGTCGTGCAGCTGATAGACCTGATTCATCCGGAACTGGGTCGTGATCAGGTCGGCGCAGTCGTAGCTGATCCGCGCCATGCTATTGAACGCGTCGAGCCAGATTCCGCGCAGCTCGCCGGTGCGGCCGGTGACGTCGAACCCGGCCGCGGGCGATTCGTAGATCCAGTCGGCGACGGACAGCTCGATCCGGCGCTCGTTGGTGTAGATCCCGTGCTCGGTGATGAGGAACGGGTTCCCGGTCAGGGCCTTGGCCCGTGCTCCCAGGAGACCCGGATACCCGGTCGAGATCGCGTGGTAGATCCGGGCCGGCGGGATCGGAACCGAGGCCACGGCGAGCATGCTGCTGGCGAGGAACCTCCAGGTCCAGAAGAAGTCGACCAGGGGAGCGCCGGGGACGGTGGCGTCGTAGACGCGCTCGAAGGCGGACCACGCCGCCCGGGAATCCAGCAGGGCGCGCTGGGCCAGCCCGCAGCGGTCGAGCTCGCGCACGAAGTCGACCCAGGCCGGCCCGGCTCCGGCGAGCAGCAGGCGCCGCATCTCGTCGATCAGGGCGTCGATCTGCCCGGCGGCACGGCGACGGGGCGGGACGCCGGGCGGGCAGTCGTCGAGGATCACGTCGGTGAGATGGGCGACGTTGTCCGGCAGCTCGAACCGCCGCCGCCGCGGCTGGGTCGAGACCGAGAAGGCCACGACGTGGAAGCTGCGGTGCGGCAGGCTGCGGATGAAGCTGTCGACCCAGGACGACACGCCCCCGAGCAGGTACGGGTAGCCGCCTTCGACCAGGAGGCAGATGTCGGCGGTCGTCATCGGGCGGCCCCCGGAGCCGGTCCGCCGGCCCCGATCGCGGCGCGGATGGCGTCGCGCAGGGCTCGCGCCGGGACGGAATGCGGGGCCGCCGCGACGGCGTCGTCCGCGGCCGCGCCGGCGGCGAGAAGCTCGGTGCGCACCTGCAGGGCCTTGATGAGACCGGAGCGGGCGTAGCCGAGGCGGGCCCGGGCGAGGGCGAGCGACGCCTCGGCGCTCGCCGGAGCCTGCGCGGCCGCGGCCTGGAGCGTCGCGATCTCCCGGGTGTGCAGGGTCTGGAGCTTGGCCAGGACCGTCGAGGCCAGCACCCGCACCGAGGGGTCGGCATCCCCGAGGGCGGCGTGGATGACGTGGGACAGGGACGGGTCGAAGCGCCGGGCGATGCGGGCGAGCGCCTCGAACTTCGCCGCCCGGTCGTCTCCCTCCAGGGTGGCGCGGAGCGGACGAACGGCGCCGTCGCCGACGAGGCGCAGGCGCCCGTCGAGCAGGTCGCTGCGCAGCCGCCCGATCGGGTCGTGCTCCCGCGCCTCGACCTCGTCGTCGAGCCACCGGCCGAAATCCTGGTCGACCGCGCGGCGGCGCGCGGTCAGGTCGAGGGTGATGAGGCCGGCGGCGAGAGCCGCCCCGAACGGGCCGGCGGTGAACGTCCACAGCGCGAGGTGGACCAGGAGGGCCGACCGCGTGCGCCGCAGGACCGCGAGCGCCAGCGCGCCGACCAGGATGGAGAGGGCGACGTGCACGGCGATCGCGACCGCGGGCGGCGCGCTCCCGCGGACCAGGGCGAACGCCAGGGCGACCTCGCAGAGCACGGTCGACCCCGCGACCAGGGCGACGGGAAGGCGCTCCGGCGTGCTCCGGTCGAGCAGGGGCCCGGTCCCGGCGAACCCGTCTCCGGCGTTCTCGATCATCATGAGCCGCGCGGCCCCAGGAGGGCGCCGACGCCCCGGGCCACGTCCGCGGCGCGCCGTGCCGCGGCAGCGGCGGAATGCCCCTCCGGAAAGCCCTCCGCGACGATCGCGCCCGAGCTTCCGGCTCCGGCGGGAAGGGGGATCGGAACGACGAGGATGCCGGCGGGCCAGGCCGGATCCGCCCCCGCCTCGGAGAACCAGCACGGCGCCCCGGACCGGTCGGGCTCCGGCAGGAACCCGGCCTCCGGGGGCGGTTCCCGCGGACCGCCCGTGCCGGCATGAGCCTGCACCGCCGATCCATCGGCCCCCCGGAGGTGGATCGTCAGGTCGGCGGTGCCGATGACGAGGCGCGCGAACTCGGCACAGGACGCGGCGAGGCTTCCGGCTCCGGCCGGGTCCAGGGCGCCGAACGCCCGGGCGATCGCCCCGGCCGTGCGCGTCTCGGCCGCGATCTCGCGTTCGAGACGCGCCAGGTCGGTCAGGGCCTGCCGGAGGCCGCGGCCGAGATCCTCCGCCGTCGCCCGCGCCTCGTCCCCCTGGCGCCGCTCCTCCGCCGCGTGCGCGAGCTGAAGGCTGCTCAGCCCGCCCAGCACCAGGGCGCATGCGAGCCAGCTCGTCGGCTCGGCGACGACCAGCCGGGAGTAGGCGTAGAAGTCCTGCGTCGCCGCCTGGGACGGAAGGGCGGCGCTGTAGAGGGCGAGGGTGGACGCGAAGGCCGCGAACACGCCGCCCGCGAGGCCGTACTGCACCGACATCAGGAGAACCGGGATCCACAGCGGCCGCGGGTTGACGTCGGCGAAGCGGTTTCCGTCGAAGTACAGGTTGTCGATCAGAACGAGGAGGCAGACCAGGATGGTCGATTCGACGATGCAGCGCCGCCAGCCCTCGAACATGACCGTTCCGGATTGAACCGGCGTCGCCGGTGCGCCGCCGCTTCCCGGCACCTCCCGGTGCTGCGATCCCGGACGTGATTCCGATGTGTTCACGATACCTCAACCTCGCATTGCGACGTTGCTTCGGATAAAATCAAGAAATATGTTCACATCTTCGACGGACATGCACGCCGAGCGCACACGACCATCTCTAAGAAGATTGTTGCGTGCAGTAAAAATACATCTACGCCTCACGACCTCAGTCGTTTCAGTCCTGAATTTGACATATCGCCGCTTGAATATCCACAAGCGAGACTGATTTCAGCGATAACCCTAAAGGTGTAGTCTAATACCACCTGCTCTACCACCTGTTTTCAGATTGTGATCCTGGGTCGCCGGCTTCACCGTAGCCGCAGCCAGGATTGCGAGGGAGAGGGTCGTGTGGCGAGGTAAGCGGGTTGTGGTGACGGGTGCGGCCGGTTTCATCGGCAGCCACCTCTGTGACGCGCTGGTGCTGGCCGGGGCCACGGTCACGGCGATCGTGCGCTACAGTTCGGGTTCGGGTCTCGGCAACCTGAATTTCCTGACCGAGGACGTGCGTCGGGAGATCAGGGTCGCCTACGGGAACCTGGAAGACAGCGACTTCATGTACGGCGCCCTCGAGGGGCACGATGTCGTGCTTCACCTGGGGGCGCTGATCGCGATCCCGTACTCCTACGAGGCGCCGCGGAGCTACATCAGGACGAACGTCGAGGGCACTCTCAACGTGCTTCAGGCGGCACGCCGCAACGCCGTCGGCCGCGTCGTCCACACCAGCACCTCCGAGGTCTACGGCACGGCGCTGCGCTCTCCGATCGACGAGAGCCATCCCCTGCAGGGGCAATCGCCGTACTCCGCCTCGAAGATCGCGGCCGACAAGCTGGCGGAGAGCTATCACCGGTCATTCGACGTGCCGGTGGTCACGCTGAGGCCGTTCAACACCTACGGCCCGCGGCAGAGCGCGCGCGCGTTCATCCCGACGATCATCTCCCAGGCGGTCGAGCGCGACGTGATCCGGCTCGGCTCGCTGACGCCGGAGCGGGACATGACCTACGTGTCCGACACGGTGGCGGGCTTCCTGCTGGCCGGCCTCCAGCCGGGCATCGAGGGCATGACGATCAACCTCGGCACCGGCGAGACCCACTCGGTCGGCTGGTTCGCCAAGCGCATCATGTCGCTGATGCAGATCGAGAAGCCGGTCGTCGCCGAGACGGAGCGGATGCGGCCGGAGAACAGCGAAGTCCACAAGCTGATCTCCGACAATGCCCTCGCCGCTCGCGTCCTCGGCTGGAAGCCGCGGTCGAGCGTCGATCAGGGCCTGTTGAAGATGATCGACTTCGTGCAATCCCATCCCGGCTTCTACCCGGTGGATCGCTACGTCAGATAGGCGCGCCGACCCGGCTGAGCAGGCTTCGCGAAAGCGGCTGCCGGCTTTGCGACGAAAACCTGCGGCACGACGAGAACCTGAGCGGACGAGGCGTCGGCGTGCCAACGCAAGTCCGCTTGAAGCATTCTCCGACGAAGCGGATACCGCTTCGTCGGAGAAGATGCGGCGCAATCGACGACCCGGAGCAGGGTCCGATGGCAACGTGATCGGACCCTGCTCCAGAGGTGCCGTCCGTCACCGCGACCGCCGTGCGACGGGCGCGCCGATCCGACGAGGCGGCAACCCAGGGAAACCTTCCGCGCGAAGTCTCCCGAGAAGTCTCTTGACAAGACTTTCCCTCAGGAAGTCTCCTGCGGGCGATAACGGGCCGCGGAACAGGGAGGATCGGCATGACTGGCCTGGGCACGACGCGCCTGGGGACGCTCCTTGGCGCGCTCACCCTCTGTCTCGCGACGAATCCCGCGCGCGCCGAGGTGAAGGCGGGGCCGGTCCTGATGCATTGGGGCCTGTGCGCGGCATCCGCCGCCGCGCCCTACCCGGCCGGCAGCTTCGGCGACCGCTTCGTCGTGGCGAGCGCCGGGGACAATGTGCTCCGGCTCTACAAGGCCGGCGAATCGGGCCCGCCGCTCGTGGTGAAGGGCGCCGATCTCGACCGGGCCCTCGGAGCCGGCAACGGCGGGGGCAGCGGGAATGCGGACGTCGAAGCCCTCGCCTGGCTCGGGGACGACCTCGTGCTGACGGGCTCCCACAGCCGGGACGGCGAGGGCCGGACGCGCGAGGCGCACCGCCAGATGCTGACCGTCTCGGTGGGCGGCCGGGCCGAGGCGCCCGCCGCGTCGGCGAAGGGCAGCGCCTTCCACGGCCTCGCCAAGGCGATCGCGGATCTCGACCCGCGTCTCGCCGAGCGGATCGCCCCCGATCTCGCGGCCAAACCGAGCCTCAGCCCACAGCGGCAGGGCCTCGCCATCGCGGGGCTCGCCCCGGCGCCGGACGGGCGGGGTCTCCTGATCGGCCTGCGCAACCCGCTCAACGCCGACAACGACGCCGTGGTGGTGCCGTTCGAGAACCCGGCCGAGGCGCTGGCGGGCGGTGCCGCGCCGAAGCTCGGCCGGCCGGTCGCCCTCGACCTCAAGGGACGCGGCATCCGCGACATGGCCTACGCGCCGGGGGCGAGGACCTACGTCATCGTCGCGGGCAGCCCCGGGAGCGGCGGCGAAGCCTTCGATCTCTACCGCTGGTCGGGTGCGGCCGACGCGGCCCCGACCCGGGTTCCGGGCGCCGCCGAGGCCCTGGCCGCCATCCCGGACTTCCAGCCCGGGGGCCTGCTCGTCGCCCCCGACGGGAGCAAGGTGCGGCTCATCAGCGACGACGCCGACATCTGCCCGGCGCGCAGGCCGCTGGCATTCCGCAGCGTCCTCCTCGAGTTGAACTGATACGGTTTTCGGACGATCAGTTCCGAAAACCGTATCACCAGCCCGCGCGGCGACTGAGCGAAGCCGGCTTCCGCCCTGCGAAGCGGTGGCGCAGCCATCGCCCGACGCAATCCAGCGGAACCTTGCGACACCGCCGTGGTGCCGGCGCGCCCCGAAGCCGGGCGGATTCCGCCATCCGCCCTCATGAACCCGGCGGCGGGTCTTCGTCGGCGCCCCCCGTCTTCCCGCGCCGCCGGTCGCGGCGCAGCACCCAGAGCTGCCAGAAGCCGAGGCCGAGCACGGCCCCGAACACGAGTCCGAAATCGAGGAGCGCGAACAGGGTCTCGCTCACGAGGGGGCGGCGCGGCCGAGGCGCTCGCGCTCGCGCAGCACCTCGATGAGGTCGAGGACGCGCACGACCTGCGCGCCGAGGTTCCACCACGCCGGCCGCGCCGCGGCGGCGGGATGGGGGGCCGCCGCCGCGGCCTCGACCAGGAACGCGGCCTCGGGCAGGGGCGGCCAGCCGGCGCGGCGGGCCGGCGGCGGGAGGATCGCGCGGGCGAGGAGCCACGCCTTGCGGGCGCCGGCGACGCGGGCGCGGCGCGAGACCGGGTCGAGCCCGCCGCGCTCGAGGTCGCGGCCGATCTCGGCGTAGATCAGCCCCGCCGCGCGCACCGCCGGGCGGCAGGCGGGCGGCAGGAGCGCGATGCCCGGCCGGGCGCGGGCGTACAGGATGTCGGCGGCGTGCAGCAGGCGCGCGACCACCGCCGCCAGTTCCGGGCCGGGCTCCGGCCGGGCCAGGAAGGCGTCGGGGTCGAGCCCGGCTTCGCGCAGCCAGGATTCCGGCAGGTAGAGCCGGCCGGCGCGGGCATCCTCGCCGACGTCGCGGGCGACGTTGGTGAGCTGCATCGCGATGCCGAGGTCGCAGGCGCGGGCCAGCGCCTCCGTCGAGCGCTCCCCCATCAGGAGCGTCATCATCGCGCCGACCGAGCCGGCGACCCGGGCCGCGTAGGCGACGAGGGACGACAGGTCCGGGTGACGGCGCCCGGCCGCGTCCCAGGCCAGCCCGTCGAGGAGCGCGGCCGGAAGGGCCTCGGGGATGGCGTGCCGGGCGACGATCTCGGCCAGGGCCCGGTCGGCGGGGGCGTCGCAGGGCCGGCCGGCGCAGGCCAGCGCGAGCCGCGCCCGCAGGCGCGGCACCGCGTCGGCCCGGGCGACCGGCCCGTCCACCTCGTCGTCCGAGAGGCGGCAGAAGGCGTAGAGCCCGTAGGCGTCGCGGCGAACTGTGCGGGGCAGCAGCCACGAGGCGGCGTAGAAGCTGCGCGAGCCGTGCCGGATCGCCGCCCGGCAGGCGGCGTGGTCGGCGGGGAGGGCCAAGGGCGCATCGAAAGGCGCACCAAGCGGCGCATCAGGCGAAGACGGCAGCATCCGGCACCACGCGATCGAGGATCTTCGACGAGGACAGCACGCCCGGCAGCCCCGCCCCCGGATGGGTGCCGGCGCCGACGAGGTAGAGGTGACGCACCGCGCCGCTGCGGTTGTGCGGGCGGAAATACGCGCTCTGGATCAGGATCGGTTCGAGGCCGAAGCCCGAGCCGCGCCACGCCAGGAAATCGTCGGAAAAGTCCTGCGGCGTCGTCACCCGCGAGGTCACGAGGGCGTCCGACAGGCCCGGCAGCACCGTCGCTTC
The DNA here is from genome assembly GCA_036946295.1 of Methylobacterium frigidaeris. Lineage (GTDB taxonomy): Bacteria > Pseudomonadota > Alphaproteobacteria > Rhizobiales > Beijerinckiaceae > Methylobacterium > Methylobacterium frigidaeris_A. The sequence goes on from JAQIJK010000002.1 coordinate 236,469, forward strand.
GAGGCGGGCGGCGATGCGCTGCCGGAACGGCTCGGCGAGCACCGCCCAGTCCTGCCCGCCGGCGAGGTTCGGCACCGGCGCGAGGGCGTAGAAGGCGTCGCAGCCCGGCGGCGCGGCGCCCGGATCGGTGGCGGTGGGGCGGTGGAGGTACAGGCTCATGTCCTCGGCCAGCACCTTGCGGTCGAAGATGTCGGCGAGCAGCCCGCGGTAGCGCGGCCCGAGCAGGATCGTGTGGTGCGCCAGATCCGGGTAGGTGCGCCGCGTACCGAAATACCAGACGAACACGCCCATCGAGGACTGCGCCCGGGCGAGACGCCGCTCGCGCCAGCCCCGCGCCTCCGGCGGCAGCAGGTGCAGGGCGGTCCAGGCCGAATCGGCGTTCGACACCACCACGTCGGCGGCGACCCGCGTGCCGTCGCGCAGGGCCACGCCGCGGGCGGTGCCCTCCGCCACGAGGATGCGCGCCACCTCGGCCCCCGCACCGGACCGTGCCGCCCTGGCCCTCGATCAGGCCCACGAGCCCGCGCACCAGGGCGCCGGTGCCGCCGAGGGCCGAATGCACGCCCCAGCGCCGCTCCAGTGCGGCGATCAGGCCGTAGAGGGCGCTGGCCCGGAACGGCGAGCCGCCGATCAGCAGCGGATGGAAGCTGAACGCGGTGCGCAGGCGCTCGTTGCGAAACACCGTCGAGACGAGGCCGTGGAGGCTGCGGTGGCCGCCGACCCGCAGGAGGTCGGGCGCGATGCGCAGCATGTCGGAGACGCGCCCGAACGGCACCGCGCCGAGTTGCTCGAACCCGATCCGGCAGAGTTCGTCCGAGAGCGCCATGAAGCGGTCGTAGGCGCCCGCCTCGCCGGGAGCGAGGCGCTCGACCTCGGCCCGCATCGCCTCCGCCTCGCCGCTCATCGCGAGGGTCGCGCCGTCGTCGAACCGGATGCGGTAGAACGGCCGCATCGGCACCAGCGTCACGTCGTCGGCGAGCCGGCGCCCGCACAGGGCCCACAATTCCTCGAACAGGAACGGCGCGGTGACGATGGTCGGACCGGCATCGAAGGTGAAGCCGTCCTGCCGGTGGACCCGCGCCCGCCCGCCCGGCTGCTCCAGGCGTTCCAGCACGCTCACCCGGTAGCCCCGCGCGCCGAGCCGTACCGCCGCCGCGAGACCGCCGAAGCCGCTGCCGATCACCACCGCGTGGGGCCGGCGCCGGGCGGGGACGACCCGCGGCGGCGCCTCGTCGAGTGTCAACATAAGTTGACACTATCATCGCGGTTGGGCGCCCTGGCAAGGGCTCAGGAGTCGTTTACGACGAGCACCCCTTCCCTTTCCGCCGCGGCCCGGATCAGCGCCGCCACCACCTCCGGCTTCTCCTCGTGGGCGAGATGGCCGAGGCCGCGCAGCAGTTCCAGCCGCGGCCGGCCGCCGAGGCGGTCGGCGACCCCGAACGAGACCTCCGGCGCGATGGTGCGGTCCTGCCCGCCAACGATCAGCAGCATCGGCAGGGCGAGGCGGGGCAAGTCGCGGTCGAGGGCGGTGAGGTCCCAGTTCGCCATCATGCCGAGTGCCCCCGCGACGTGGGCGGGTTTCTGGAACAGGCGCCGGTAGAGGTCGAGCCCGGTCCGGTCGAGGGTCGAGCCGGTGCCGAGGATCAGCCGCTCCACCGCGGCACGGTCGGCGGTCCACGCGAAGACCCGCGGCGTGACGGGGTTGAGGAACAGGGCCCGCGCCATCGCCGGGAAGATGAGGCCAGCCATGCCCGGGAACGGCTTCACCGCCGCGTTGAGCCCGACGAGGAGACGCGGCGCGATCGTGCCGTCGAGGCAGAGCCGCGCCAGGATCGCGGCGCCGGCGGAGTGGCCGGCCACGACCTGCGGCGTCGCGCCGAGGGCGCGCAGGAGGTCCGCGATCGCCCGCGCCACGCGCGGCAGCGACGGCGTGGGCAGCGGGTCGGTGAAGCCGTGGCCCGGCAGGTCGGGGGCGATCACCCGGAAGTCGCGGGCGAGGGGCGCCAGCAGCCCGCGCCAGGAATGGGTCGCGGCGCCGGTGCCGTGGAGCAGCAGCAGGGGCGGTCCCTTCCCCATCTCCTGCACGTGCCAGGTCAGGCCGCCCGCCGCGACGAAGCGGCTCGCGGCGCGGTTCGGCCAGTCGCGGCCTTCCCGATCGAAGGCGGGCCTGTCGTCGGTGAGGAGCATCGCGTTCAACCGGGCGGAGCGGAGGCGCGCACCGCCCGCGCGAGGTGCGCGGCGTCGGCCTGCGGCATCGGCAGGTAGTGCGCGGCCATGACCTCGGCGAGGCGGCGGGCGCCGTCCTGCGGGCGGGCGGCGGTGTCGATCACGAGGGCGCGGGTGCCGCCGGCGGCCAGCGCCCGCGCGGCCGCGAGGGCGTCGGCACCCGCCTGCACCCGGCCCGGCGCGCCGGAGCGCGAGACGTTGGCGCGGCCGTCGGTGAGCAGCAGCACGACCGGGCTGCGCCCGGCCCGGCGCTCGCCGGCCGCGAGCTGCGCCGCCGCCTCGATGCCGGCCGCGAGCGGGGTGCCGCCGCCGCCGGGCAGGGCCGCGAGCGCGCGCTTGGCACGCACCAGCGAGCGGGTCGGGGCCAGCAGCAGGTCGGCGCCACGCCCCCGGAAGGCGACGAGGGCGACCCGGTCGCGGCGCACGTAGCACTCGGCCAGCAGCAGCTCGACCGCCCCCTTGGCCTCGGCCAGCCGTTCCAGCGCGGCGGAGCCGGAGGCGTCGACGGCGAAGATCGTCGTGGTCTCGCGCCTGTGCACCAGCCGGCGGATGCGCAGGTCCTCCGCGGTCACCCGGAGGCGGCCTGCGCCGCCACCCCGCAGGCGCTGCCAGGGCGCGGCGGCCCGCAGGGTCTCGATCAGGGCGAGGCGTCCGCGGCGCGGATCGCCGGGCCGGGCCCCGACCGGACGGCCGCGCCGGGCCCGGGCGGCGGCTCCGGCACGGCCGGCGCCGGGGTTGGGGGCGCGGGGCCCGGGACCCGCGAGCAGGCGGGCGAGGAGGCCGGGCGGCAGGCTCGCGGCGACGGCGGCGAGGATGCGGTCCTCCGCCGTCGCCGCGCTCGCAGGATCGGCCTCTCCCCCGTCCGGCGGTGGCGCGGCCGGGCTCTCGTCCTGGTCCTGCGGCCAGACCCGCGCCCGCGGCGCGAGCACGAGCGCGGCGGCGGCGGCGATGTCGTGCTCCCCGACGCCGTCGTGCCCGCAGAGCGCCGCGTGGAGCCGCGCCACCCGCAGGGCGAGGAGCGGCGCGCGCAGGGAGACGATGCCGAGCCGCGCGGCGAGGCCGCAGAGCGTGGCGGCCGCCTCCTGCGGCACCTCGGGCCAGGCCGCGCGGGCGGGCGCGAGATCCGGCGGCGGGGTGCCCGCGATGGCGCCCGGGGGGACGGCGTCGAGGTCGAGATGCATCGCGGCGCGGTCGGCGAGCGCGGCGGGCACGGCCTCGTCCTCGCCCTCCCCTTCGTCGAGGAGCACGAGGCCGAAGCGGGCCGGGTGCCGGGTCGCGATGCCGTCCCGGGCCACCTCGACGGTGCCGGTATCGAGGGCCTGGGCGATCCGGGCCGCCGTGCCGGGCCCGAGCCGCTCGGCCATCGGCACCACCACCACGCCGCCGTCGCTGCGGGCGAGGAGGCCCGGCTGAGCCACCGGCCGCCCGGCCCGCAGGGTGGCGGGCAGGTCCAGCCCGCCGAGGAGCGCGTCGTCGGCGATGCCGGCCGGCAGGCGCGAGACCGGCGTTCCCGCCGGCAGCAGCGCGCGCAGGCGGTCGAGCCACGCCTCCCGCACCGGGCCCGGCCGGGCGCGCAGCACGACGCCCGACCCGGCCGGATCGAGGGCGGCGAGCGCCGCCGCGAGGCAGGCCCGCGTCCAGGTCCCGTCCGGCGCCGGGGCCGTCACCCCAGGACCTCGGCCAGAGCCCGGGCGATGCGGGCCTCGGACCCGGCCTCGTCGAGGGGATTGCGGCGCAGGCGGTGGCTCAGGGCGCTCGGGGCGACGTGGCGGAGATGGTCGAGGGTCACGGTCCCGGCACCGTCGAGGCAGGCCAGCGCCCGGGCGGCGCGCATCAGCGTCAGCTCGCCGCGCAGCCCGTCGGTGCCGAGGGCGAGGCAGAGGCGCGCCGCCGCCTCCAGCACCGCGTCGGGCACGGCGGTGCCGTCCAGGCGCGCGCGGGCCGCCAGGATCGCCCGGCCGAGCCGCACCTCCTCGCCCGCCCACTCGGCCGCGAATCCGGCCGGGTCGCGCTCGTAGGCGTCGCGCCGCCGCACGATCGTCACGCGGCTCGCGAGGTCGGCGGGCGTGGCGACCGACACCGCGAGGCCGAAGCGGTCGAGGAGCTGCGGGCGCAGCTCGCCCTCCTCGGGGTTGCCGCTGCCGACGAGGACGAAGCGCGCCGGGTGGCGCAGGCTCAGGCCCTCGCGCTCGACGGTGTTCACGCCCGATGCCGCCACGTCGAGAAGCAGGTCGACGAGGTGATCCTCCAGCAGGTTGACCTCGTCGATGTAGAGGAAGCCGCGGTTGGCGCGGGCGAGCAGCCCCGGCTCGAACGCCTTCTCGCCGGCCCCCGAGCGCCCGGCCGATGTCGAGGGCGCCGACCACCCGGTCCTCGGTGGCGCCGAGCGGCAGGTCGACGACCGGCACCGGCACGGTCACGGCGGCGAGACCTCGCGGCGGGCGGGCGGCACAGGCGGGGCAGAGGGCGCCCGCATCGGCCGGGTCGCAGGCATAGGGGCAGCCCGCCACCGCCCGCATCGGCGGCAGCAGCGCGGCGAGCGCCCGCACGGCGGTGGACTTGCCGGTGCCGCGGTCGCCGAAGACCAGCACCCCGCCGACCGCCGGATCGATCGCCGCGACCAGCAGCGCGCGCCGCATCGCGTCCTGTCCGACGATGGCGGAGAACGGATAGGGCGGCCGGGCCGTCGCCTGCGGCGCAGCGGGGTCCACGATGCTCGGTTTCGCGAAACCCGGCTTCGGGGCCCGCCGGGACAGGGCCGATTGTGTGGGCGCCACGGGTGGCTCCTCGCGGGGTGACGGTTCGGGCAGCAGGATCGGACGGGTGCGCGCGATTGTCTAACGAAAATGACGACCGCTTTGGTTGACGACGTCGCGGAACGCGAACCCTCCCCCCATCCCAACTCGGGCAGGCCCGACCCGGGCAGTGGATGCGGAACTCGGGCAGGCCCGAGTTCCGTGGGAGAGGGTCGGGGCGTTGCACCCGTCACGCCGCCCGCGCCAGCCCGATCCGCCCCCAGATCGCACCCAGCGCCATCGCCAGATGGTCGATGTCGGCGTCGCTGTGGAGCGGCGACGGGGTGATGCGCAGGCGCTCGGTGCCGCGGGGCACGGTGGGGTAGTTGATCGGCTGGACGTAGATCGCGAACTCGTCGAGGAGCGTGTCGCTGATCTGCTTGCACAGCACCGGGTCGCCGACCATCACCGGCACGATGTGGCTGTCGTTGTCGAGCAGCGGGATGCCGATCGCCGACAGGCGGCGGCGCACCGCGGCGACGCGGTCCCCGTGGCGGGCGCGCTCGACGCCGCTCGCCTTGAGGTGGCGGATGCTCGCCGCGGCGCCGGCGGCGATGCTAGGGGGCAGCGAGGTGGTGAAGATGAAGCCCGAGGCGAAGCTTCGCACGAAGTCGCAGAGCGTGGCGGAGGCCGCGATGTAGCCGCCCGAGACCGCGAACGCCTTGCCGAGGGTGCCCTCGATCACCGTGAGGCGGTGCATCAGCCCCTCGCGCTCGGCGATGCCGCCGCCGCGCGGGCCGTAGAGCCCGACCGCGTGGACCTCGTCGAGGTAGGTCATGGCGCCGTGGGCCTCGGCGACGTCGCAGAGTTCGGCGATCGGCGCGATGTCGCCGTCCATCGAGTAGACCGACTCGAAGGCGACGAGCTTCGGCAGGCCGGGAGCGACCAGACGCAGCTTGCGGTCGAGGTCGTCGGGATCGTTGTGGCGGAAGATGTGGCGCTCGGCGCGGCTGGAGCGGATGCCCTCGATCATCGAGGCGTGGTTGCCCTCGTCCGAGAACACGACGCAGCCCGGCAGCTTCGCGGCGAGCGTGCCGAGCCCGGCCCAGTTCGAGACGTAGCCCGAGGTGAACAGCAGGGCCGCCTCCTTGCCGTGCAGGTCGGCGATCTCGTGCTCCAGCAGCACGTGGTAGTGGTTGGTGCCCGAGATGTTGCGGGTGCCGCCGGCGCCGGCGCCGCAGCGGTCGATCGCCTCGTGCATCGCGCCCGTGACGGCCGGGTGCTGGCCCATGCCGAGATAGTCGTTCGAGCACCACACCGTGACCTCGCGGGTGCCGTGGGCGCCGTGCTGCGTGGCGTAGGGAAAGCGCCCGGCCTGCCGCTCGAGGTCGGTGAAGACGCGGTAGCGCCCCTCGCGGTGGAGGCCCTGCAGCGCGGCGGCGAAGAACTCGTCGTAGTCCATCGAGCGTCCCCTCTTGATCGGTCGAGGCGGGTTTCGTCCCGCACGGTGTCGTGGTTCAGGTCGCGCGGCCGTCGCCCCCGGCGGCGGGGCGGCGGGCGGGCAGCCCCCAGCCCCAGAGCGCGGCGGAGGGCAGCGGCAGCATCAGGAAGCCGTGCTCCAGGATGGCGAGCGCCATCAGGGTCGCCATCATGGTGTGGCCGGACCGCTCGAAGGCCGAGGCGCTCCCGGCGACGGCGGGGTGCAGGAGCACGAGCAGGAAGGCCGTGGCGAGGATCATCGCCACGGGAAACAGCGCGTTCATCGGCGCGCGGCGGAAGAAAGTGCCGAGGTAGTGCAGGTGCTCGGGCAGGAACTCGGCGTTGAGGTTGCGCACGCCGAGGAACAGGTTGAGCCGGGCGCTGAGGTTCATCCCCCACAGGACGAGGTAGGTCCACAGCGCGACCCGGTTCGGACAGCCCGCCGTGAGCCAGCCGATGGCGAGCGCGCCGAGGATGATCGCCGCCTCGTGCCACAGGTTCGTCGCCGCCGCCGCCCCGAACCGGGCGAGCCCCCGCGCGGAGGGCGCGCCCGGCGTGCGCCGCGGCCCGGCGAGGTAGCCCATGTAGAAGGCCATCTCCTGCCAGCCCCAGACGATCAGGGCCGCGGTGAACGCCGCGTAGGCCCCCGCCTCGCTCTCCTGCGTCGCGCTCCGGGCGACGACCCAGAGGGCGGCGGCGAGCGCGAGGCTCGCCGCTCCGAAGCTCCAGGCATGGGTGCGGCGCGGCCGGTGGTTGAGCCAGAGGATCGCCCCGGTCAGGAAGTACCACATCACGACGGCGTAGAGGATCGGCGCGGCGTAGTCGGACATGCGGGCGCTACCAGGCGGGGCTGAGGCGGATCTGCGCGGGCATCGGGTTGGGCTTGGCCCGCAGCAGCATCAGCCGGCCGAAGGTGACGGCCGCCCGCGCCGCGTGGCCGGCATGTCTCAGGCGTCCGGCGAGGCCGCCCCGCGCCTTCGCCTCCTCGATGCCGCGGGCATGCGCCAGCAGCCGCTCCAGCCCGGCCCGGAACGCCGGATGGTCGAGGTCGAGGGTGAGCGGGAACACCTGCCGCGAGATCTCGGAGGTGATCGCGAAGACCTGGAAGTCGTAGTCGGTCGGATCGACCCCGAGCGCCTTGTGGAAGGCCGGCCGGCAATGGTCGCGCACGTACATCGTGCAGAACACCGCGAGCAGGAAGAACTTGATCCAGTAGGCGTTGATGCCGGTGAGCAGCTTCGGGTTGGCGCGCATCAGCAGCGCGAACGCCTCGCCGTGGCGGAACTCGTCGTTGCACCACTTCTCGAACCACTTGAAGATCGGGTGGAAGCGCTTGTCCGGATGACGTTCGAGGTGGCGGAAGATCGTGATGTAGCGGGCGTAACCGATCTTCTCCGACAGGTAGGTGGCGTAGAAGATGAACTTCGGCCGGAAATGGGTGTACTTCTTGGCCCGGGTGAGGAAGCCGAGATCGATCCCGACGCCGAAATCCTTCAGCGTGTCGTTGATGAAGCCGGCGTGGCGGGCCTCGTCGCGGCTCATGAAGCCGAACAGCTCGCGGATGTCCTTGTTCTTCGCGCGCTTGCGCATCTCGGCGTAGAGCACGCAGCCCGAGAACTCGGCGGTGATCGACGAGACCAGGAAGTCGAGGAACTCCTTGCGCAGCTCCGGGTCGAGGCCCGACAGGTCGAGGTCGAACTCGGCGTTGCGCACGAAGTGGCGCTTGTTCGGGTCGGCGCGCATCTCGGCGATCAGCACGTCCCACTCGGCCCGCACCGGCTCGACGTCCGTGCGGTCGAGTTCCGCGAAGTCGGTGGTGTAGAAGCGCGGACTCAGGAAGGTCGTCTCCCGGGCCGCTCTTGTGCTTTCGTTTTGCCGGGTGCTCTCGTTCGGGGTGGGGAGGGCGGTCGCGCTCATAGCCGCGTCCTTTCCGAGAAGCTGACTTCGTAGAGTTCGGTGAGCTCGAAATGGCCCGCGATGCGGGTCCACAGGCGCTCGACGGCGCCGGCGCGCAGGACCGTGGCGGTGCGGCGCACCACGATCCGGTCGCCGTAGGGCACCGAGGTCGGCGCGTCGTGCACCGTCACCTCGTCGCCCGGGGCGATGGGCAGGTCCCCGTCCAGGGTGACGTGGGCGTGCAGGCTCTCGGCAGTCTGCTCGATCTCGACGGTGCACGGCACCTCGATGCGGCGTCCGCCGCCAAACCAGTGCATCACGATGCGCCCCTCCCCTGTTCGAGCAGCCGCGCGAAGGCGGCCGCGTTGCCGAGCCCGAAGGCTTCGAGGTTGATCCGCCGGCCCGACGCGACGTCGTCGAGCGAGAGCGTGCCGTTGTCCCAGCGGGTGAGCCGGAACGGCGGCTCGCGCGACAGCCCCTCGCGCAGGCGCGCCTGGGCCATGACCCGCAGGGTCGCGCGCAGGAACCCGTCCTCGCCGGGCTGGACCTCGGCGACGAGGCGGCCGCTGCCGGCGTCGCGCAGCGCCACGCGGCCGTCCGGGCGGTCCTCGACCGCGAGGTCGAGCACCTGGACCGCCCGGGCCGCCGGCATCTGCGTGATGCCGACGCCGCTGACGCGGCCCAGCGCGACCGCCGCGAGGGAGAAGGCGATCAGGAGCCCGGCGCCGCGAAGGAGCGGGCGCGGGACCGGGATGTCGTGGGCCATGCCCGGTTCCTCCTAATGGCCCGCGGCCCGCGAGGCGGCCGGGGAGGACGGTCGCGGTCTCGGGCGCCGGCGGCAGCGCCTGGACCGGCTGGCCGTTCGCCTCGGCGAGCGCCGCGGCGATGCGCTTGGCCACGGCCTCCGCGTCGGGCACGCAGCGCAGCATCGGTTCGGGCCGGGTCAGCCGCCAGGGACGGGCGTGCGGCCACAGGTGCAGGTAGGCGAGCCGCACGCCGGCCTTCAGCCGCAGCGGCAGGTCGCCGCTGCCGTCGCCGTAGCGGCGCAGCGCCGCCGCCTCGATCTCGCGCAGCGGCAGGTTCACGTCCATCTGGAGCGCGATGCCGACGCGCAGCATCAGGCGCCGGTCGGTCAGGCTGTAGACCGTGGTGCGGCAGGCGCCCCAGGCGAGCAGGGCGAGGATCGCGAGCGCGAGCGCCCCGGCGAGCAGCACCGGCAGCGCCGCGGAGGCCCGCCCGGTCGAGACCGCCTGGAACGCCGCGAGCAGGCCGAAATAGAGGGCCACGAGATCGACGTGGAAGGCGCGCCGCGCGAGGCTCGCCAGCGTCGGGCGTCCCTGCCAGAGCAGGCGCTCGCCCGGGGGCAGCGGGCCGGGCAGCCCGTTCGGGAGCGGGGCCGGCGTCACAGCAGCGGCTCCTCGCGGCCGAGCGTCGCGTAGAGCGTACCGGCACCGAAATAGGCCATGATCCGGTCCTCCTCGCGCAGGGTGATGCTGTCGGGATCGCGCAATTGCGGCACGCCGGCGAACTGGCGGGCGAGCACCGCCTCGACGACGATGCGCCGTGTTCCGCGCTGCACGTCCGCGAACGGGACCGGCACCAGCACGGTGCGGTCGCGGGCGCCGGCGAGTTCCACCTCGTAGTAGCGCGGCAGCGACTCGCCGCGGTCGACCCAGATCTCGGTGACCGTGCCGGCCACCTCCCGGTCGGCGCCGAGCACCGGCATCCCGCGCGGGTCGGGGTCCGACGCCGAGATCGTGAACTCGTCGGCGACGCGCAGCGGCACGATCCGGTTCTTGCCCTCCCAGGTGAGGTCGGGCCGCTCGGCACGCTGGGCGTAGGCGCCGGGCCCGACGCCGTCGCCGAGGCGCGTGTCGTCCGGAGCGGTCGGTTCGATCGGGGCGCCGGGCCAGGGCTCGCGCTTGACGGCCTTGAGCGGGCCGGTCGGCCCCTCGTGCGGGCGCGGCGCCAGCACGGTCGAGCCGTCGGCGAGCAGGAAGGTCTTGGGGGAGGGCACGAACAGCCAGTCCCAGCCCTTCAGGCCGCCATGGGTCTCCGATTCGAGGGGATAGCCCTCGCGGCGGTCCTCCCGGCGCAGGTAGAAGACCAGTCCGGCGAAGAAGATCCAGAACGCGTAGAGCACCACTTGCGCGACGTCGATGTAGCTCGTGATGGCACCCTTGGGCATGGTGGCCTCCTTCAGGGCAGGGCCGGACGGGCGGAGAGAGCGGGGCGACCGGGCCGGCGCACCAGCGGCCCGATCGCCACCAGGGTGGCGAAGAGCAGCCCGATCTCGATGTGGTAGACGACGAGGTAGCCGGTCGAGGCGTCGGCGAGCGCCTCGCCGAGGTGTCCCGCCGTCGCCAGCGCGGAGCCGGCGTCGCGCAGGATGCCGCTCGCCGCGATCGCGGCGCCCGCGGCGCTGGCCTGGACGGCGCCCCAGGCGCCGAGCGCCAGCCCCGAGTGCTCCGGCGTCGTCCCGGCCATCGACGCGGTGAGCGTGCCGTGGGCGAACAGCCCGCCGCCGCCGCCGATCAGCGCCACGCCGCAGGCGAAGAGCCCGCCGGAGCCCAGCGGCGCGGCGAAGACCACCGCCGAGAAGGCCGCGATGCCGACGACCGCGCCGGCCGCCGCAACCCGGAACGGATCGCCGCCGCGGTTGAGCCAGCGCGCGGCGGCGACGAGCCCGATCCCGCCCCCGACGGCCAGCACCGCGGTGAGCGCCGTGGTGGCGGCGACCGGCAGGTGCAGGATCTGGCCGCCATAGGGTTCGAGCAGGATGTCCTGCATGCTGAACCCCGCCGTGCCGAGGCCGGTGGCGAGAAGACGGCGCCGGGCCTGCGGCTGCGCCGCGTAGACGCCCCAGGCGTCGCCGAAGCGGCGCGCCGGCGCGGCCCTGCGGGAGGTGTCGCGCGGCTCCTGCTTCCACAGGGCGATGCCGTTGAGGATCAGGGTCGCGAGCGCCGCGCCCTGGATCACCTGGATCAGCCGGATCGGCGAGAACTGCGCCAGCGCCAGCCCGAACACCACCGCGCTCGCCATCATCCCGGCGAGCAGCATGGCGCAGAGCAGCGCCACCACCTTCGGGCGGGCGTGCGGCGGCGCGAGGTCGGTGGCGAGCGCCAGCCCGACCGTCTGGGTGGTGTGCAGCCCGGCGCCGACCAGCACGAAGGCCAGCGCCGCCGCCGCCTGCCCGACGACGATCGGCCCCGTCGTGTCCCCCGACAGGATCAGCAGCGCGAACGGCATGATCGCGAAGCCGCCGAACTGGAGCAGCGTGCCGAACCAGAGGTACGGCACCCGCCGCCAGCCCAGGACCGAGCGGTGCGTGTCCGACCGGAAGCCGACCAGCGCCCGGAACGGCGCCGCGAGCAGCGGCAGCGACAGCATCACGGCGACGATCCAGGCCGGCACCGCGAGTTCGACGATCATCACCCGGTTGAGCGTGCCGATCAGCAGCACCGCCGCCATCCCGACCGTGACCTGGAACAGCGACAGGCGCAGGAGCCGGCCGAGCGGCAGCTCCGCCGTCGCGGCGTCCGCGAAGGGCAGGTAGCGGGGCCCGAGATCCGCGAAGGCCCGGACGAGGCGGCTCGCCGCGATCATCGGCGCACCAGTTCCAGGGCGTTGGAGAGATAGAAGCCGGAGGTGATCCGCCGGCTGCTTCCGAGGGCGAATCGTTCGAGCCCGGGCTCGCGGGCGATGCGGCGGCGCAGGGCGCCCTCGCCCACCGGCTCGATCGCCGGCGCCCGGTCGCCGCGGGGAAACAGCCGGCCGGCGGCGTGCATCACGGTCAGGAGCGGCGTGCGCGGCGCCACGGTGAACAGCAGCGAGCCTTCGGTGCGGCGGGCGAGCAGGGTGAGCGCCCGCACGATGTCCGGGGTGCGGTAGTGGATCAGCGAATCCATCGCCACGACGTGATCGAAGCGCCCGAGATCGTCGTTCAGCATGTCGCCGACCCGGAAGTCGAGGCGTCCGGGGAGCCGGAGGCCGGCGTGGCGCTCGCGGGCGAGCCCGATCAGCGTCGGCGAGACGTCGACCGCGACGACCGCCGCGCCGCGCCGCGCCGCCTCGACGGCGAGCGCCCCGGTGCCGCAGCCGGCATCGAGCAGCCGCCGGCCGGAGAGGTCGGCCGGGAGCCAGGACAGGAGTTCGGCCCGCATCGCGTCGCGGCCCGCCCGCACGGTGGCGCGGATGCGGCTCACCGGGGCGTCGGAGGTCAGCCGCGCCCAGGCCTCGGCGGCGGTGCGGTCGAAGTAGGTCTCGAGCTGGGCCCGGCGGGCGGCGTAGGTGGAGCTGGTCATCAGTCGAACCCGAGGAACTCGAACAGGTCGCGGTCCTTCATCGGCGCCGCCTCCAGCGGCTCGACGCCGGCCCACAGGCTCTCGGCGAGGTGCAGGTACTCCGCCTGCACCGCGAGCAGCTCGGGCGAGGGATCCATCTCGAACAGGGTCGCCTTCTTCAGGCGCGAGCGGCGCACCACGTCGAGGTCGCGGAAATGCGCGAGGCGCTTGAGGCCCACCGCGGCGTTGAAGCGGTCGATCTCGTCGGTGGCCGCCGAGCGGTTGGCGATGACGCCGCCGAGGCGCACGCCGTAGTTCTTCGACTTGGCGTGGATCGCCGCCACGATCCGGTTCATCGCGAAGATCGAATCGAAGTCGTTCGCGGTGACGATCAGCGCCCGGTCGGCGTGCTGGAGCGGCGAGGCGAAGCCGCCGCAGACCACGTCGCCGAGCACGTCGAAGATCACCACATCGGTGTCCTCGAGCAGGTGGTGCTCCTTGAGGAGCTTCACCGTCTGGCCGACGACGTAGCCGCCGCAGCCGGTTCCGGCCGGCGGGCCGCCGGCCTCGACGCAGCGCACGCCGTTGTAGCCCTCGACGACGAAGTCCTCGACGCGCAGCTCCTCGGAGTGGAACTGCACCGCCTCCAGGGCATCGATGACGGTCGGGGCGAGGCGCTTGGTCAGCGTGAAGGTCGAATCGTGCTTGGGGTCGCAGCCGATCTGCAGCACCCGCTTGCCGAGCTTCGAGAACGCCACCGAGAGGTTCGAGGAGGTCGTGCTCTTGCCGATGCCGCCCTTGCCGTAGACGGCGAAGACCTTCGCGGTGTCGATGCGGATGTCCGGATCGAGGGCGACCTGGAGGCTGCCCTCCTGGCGCCGTTCGGGCGCGGGTCTCGCCGCAACGGGATTTCGGATCGCGATGTTCATGCGGCGGCCTCCGCGGTGATGCCTTCGAGCCGGTCCTCCAGGGCCTCCTCGGCCCGGTCGAGCGCGGCGCGGGTCTCGGGGTCGGGGGTCCAGAAGCCGCGCCGGTGCGCCTCGATCAGGCGGTGGGCGACCTTGGCCGAGGCGGCGGGGTTGAGCGCCGCCATGCGCTCGCGCATCGCCTCGTCGAGCACGTAGGTCTCGGTGATGCGCTGGTAGATCCACGGCGCGACCCCGTCGGTGGTCGCCGACCAGCCCACCGTGTTGGTGAGGTGCTGGTCGATCTGGCGCACGCCCTCGTAGCCGTGGCCGAGCATGCCCTCGGTCCATTTCGGGTTGAGCATCCGGGTGCGGGTCTCCAGCGCGACCTGCTCGGAGAGCGAGCGCACCCGGCCCTCGCCCCGCGTCTGGTCGCTGATGTAGACCGGCACCGTCGCGCCCCGGGCCTTCGCCACGGCGCGGGCCATGCCGCCGAGCCCGTCGAAGTAGTGGTCGACGCTCGTCACCCCGACCTCGACCGAATCGAGGTTCTGGTAGGCGAGGTCGACCCCGGCCAGCACCGCCTGCATCAGGGCGCGGCGGGGCTCGGGGCGGCCGTCGCGGCCGTAGGCGAAGCTCTTGCGCCGGGAGAACGTCTCGCAGAGGTCGGCCTCGTCCTCCCAGCGCCCGCTGTCGACGAGGTGGTTGAGGTTCGCCCCGTAGGCGCCCTCGGCGTTGCTGAACACGCGCAGCGCCGCCGTCTCGATGTCGATGCCGTGGGCCGCCTGATGCGCGAGGGCGTGCTTGCGCACGAAGTTCATCGCCTCGGGCTCGTCGGCGGTGGCGGCGAGGTAGGCGGCCTCGGCCAGCAGCTTCGTCTGGAGCGGCAGCAGGTCGCGGAAGATGCCCGACAGGGTCGCGACGACGTCGATGCGCGGGCGGCCGAGCTCTTCGAGCGGGATCAGGGCCGCGCCGCAGAGGCGGCCGTAGCCGTCGAAGCGGGGCGCGGCGCCGATCAGCGCCAGGGCCTGCGCCACCGGCGCGCCCTCGCTCTTCAGGTTGTCGCTGCCCCACAGCACCAGGGCGACGCTCTCGGGACAGGCGCCGCCATCGGCGGCGTGGCGGGCGAGGAGCCGCTCCACCTGCGCCCGGCCGTCCGCGAGCGCGAAGGCGCTCGGGATACGGTAGGGGTCGAAGCCGTGCAGGTTGCGCCCGGTCGGCAGGATCGCGGGCGAGCGCAGCACGTCGCCGCCGGCGACCGGGGCGACGAAGCCGCCGTCGAGGGCGTGGAGCAGGGCGGGAATCTCGTGGTCCTCGGCGAGCAGCCGGTCTGTGTCGGCGAGCGCCCGGAAGGCGGCGAGGGCGGCGTCGTCGGCGGCGAGGCCTGCCGCCGCGACCGCCTCCTCGGCCGGGGCGCCCGCGACCAGCCGCTCGATGCCGGCCCGGTCCGGCCGCAGGCCGTGGACCGACTCGGCCAGCGCCAGCAGAAGGTCGATGCGCTCCGCCGCCGGGGTGCCCTGCCCGACCACGTGCAGCCCGTGCGGGATCAGGGTGTGTTCGAGTTCGACCAGCCGGCCGGCGAGGTCGGCGATGCGCCGCTCGGCGTCGCCGCCGCGATCGTCGCTCCCGTCGCCGCCCGCGAGGTCGAGGGCCTCGGCCTGGCTGCGGATGAGGGCGGCGAGCCGGTCGCGCTCGGCGGCGTCCTCCGGCGGCAGCGCGCGGCGGCGCTCCAGCGACGCCTTGAGGTCGATCAGGCCGCGATAGAGCCCGGCCTGGGCGAGGCTCGGCGTCAGGTAGCTCACCAGCGTCGCGGCGGCGCGGCGCTTGGCGAGGGTGCCCTCCGACGGGTTGTTGGCGGCGTAGAGGTAGAGGTTGGGAACGGCGCCGATCAGCCGCTCGGGCCAGCAGGCGGCCGACAGCCCGGTCTGCTTGCCGGGCATGAATTCGAGCGCCCCGTGGGTGCCGAAATGCAGCACGGCGTCGGCGGAGAAGTCCTCGCGCAGGTAGCGGTAGAAGGCCGAGAAGGCGTGGGTCGGCGCGAAACCCTTCTCGAACAGCAGGCGCATCGGGTCGCCCTCGTAGCCGAAGGCCGGCTGCACCCCGACGAAGACGTTGCCGAAGGCCGCGCCCAGCACGAGGATCGACGCGCCGTCGCTCTGGTGGCGGCCGGGGGCCGGCCCCCACTGCGCCTCGATCTCGGCGAGGTGGGGCTCGCGCCGGACGTGCTCGTCGGCCGGGATGCGGTGGGCGACGTTGGCCGGCGTGCCGTAGCGGGCGGCGTTGCCCTCCAGCACCCGGGCGCGCAGGGCCTCGGCGGTCTCGGGAACCTCGACGGCGTAGCCCTCGGCCCTCATGCCGAGGAGCACGCGGTGGAGCGACTCCCACACCGACAGGAACGCGGCGGTGCCGGTGGCGCCGGCATTCGGGGGGAAGTTGAACAGCACCACCGCGATCCGGCGCTCGGGCCGCGGGCGGCGGCGCAGGGCGACGAGGCGCGCCACCCGCTCGGCGAGGCGCGCGGCGCGCTCGGGATGCACGGCCATGTCGCGGGATTCGCCCGCCCGGGCCGAGCGGCCGCCGAACACCATCGGGGCGGTGGCGCCGTCGAGTTCGGGAATCGCCACCATCATGGTGGCCTCGACCGGCGACAGGCCGCGCTCGGCAGCCTCCCACTGCTCCAGGCTCTGGAACTCGACCGACTGGGCGGCGAGGTAGGGCACGTCGAGCCGCGCCAGCATCGCGCTCGCGGCCGTCGCGTCGTTGTAGGCGGGACCGCCGACGAGGGAGAACCCGGTCAGCGAGACCAGCGCGTCGATGGCGGGCCGGCCGTCGCGCAGGAAGAACCGCTCGACCGCCGGGCGGTTGTCGAGGCCGCTGGCGAAGGCCGGCACGACGGTGAGCCCGCGCGCTTCGAGCGCCGCGATCACCCCGTCGTAATGGGCGGTGTTCCCGGCCAGCACGTAGGAGCGCATCAGCAGCAGGCCGACCCGCCCGCCCGTGCCCGGTGCCGGGCCTCGGCCCAGTGCCGGCAGCCGGTCGAGGCTGTCGCCCACCCGCCCGGCCATGCGGGGATGGTAGAGCCCGGTCTCCGGGTAGGCGAGCGGCTCCCCGGCGGTGAGGCGGCGCCGCCAGCCGGCCCGCTCGCCCGCGGCGTAGCGCCCGGCGAGGAAGCGCACGAGGTTGACGACGTTCTCGTCCGAGCCGGCGAGCCAGTACTGGAGCGTCAGGAAATAGGCCCGCACGTCCTGGGCCGAGCCCGGGATGAAGCGCAGGATGCGCGGGATCTGGCGGATCAGCGCCATCTGGCGGGCGCCGCTGGTGCTCGCTCCCCCGGGCCCCGACTTGCCGCGCAGGCGCTTGAGGAAGTCGAGCGCCCCGCGCTGCGAGCCGTCCATCGCGAAGCGGTTCATCCGGGTGGTGCGCACCACCTCCGCCGCCGAGAGGCAGCCGACCATCGCGTCGCAATGCGGGCGCCGGGCGAGCAGGGCCGGCAGCACCGCCCTGACGTGCTCGTCCATGAACAGCATCGCCGAGAGCACGATGTCGGCCCGGGCGATGTCGGCCCGGCAGGCGTCGAGGGCGGCCGGGTCGGTGTCCCACTCGGCGGCGGCATGGAAGCCGAGGACGAGGCCGGGCGCGGTCTCGGCGAGGATCCGGCGCGCCCGCTCCGCCGCCCCGGCGAGGTGGTTGTCGAGGGTGACGATGACGACGCGCAGCTCCGGCAGCGCCTCTTGCCCGTCACCGGCTGAAATGCGCTTTGGCATCGTACAGGGTCTCGACGGTGATGAGCGGGAGCGCCCGCTCGCGGGCGTAGCGTTCGGTGTTGTGGCGGGCCTTGCCCCGCACGAAGAACGGCACCTTCTTGAGTTCGCGCTCGGCCTCGATCGACCACACCACCGGGGTCGCCGCGGCGGCCGGGGCGACCACCGTCCCGGCCTCCTCGCGCGGCAAGCCGCCGGCGGGCGAGAAGGTGACGCCGGCAGGCGAGAGGGTGACGCCGGCGGGCGAGAGGGTGATTCCGGCGGGCGAGGGAGCGCCACCGAGATGCGACGGGGCGGCGCCGTCGTGGAATTCCGGGTCGTCCCGGAACATCGCGAGCAGGTGCTCCTCCAGCCCCATCATCAGCGGGTGGACGAAGGTGTCGAACAGGACGTTGGCGCCCTCGAAGCCCATCTGCGGCGCGTGGCGGGCCGGCACGTCCTGAACGTGCATCGGCGCCGAGATCACCGCGCAGGGGATGCCGAGCCGCTTGGCGACGTGGCGCTCCATCTGCGTGCCGAGCACGAGTTCGGGCTGCGCCGCCGCGATCGCCGCCTCGACCGCGAGGTAGTCGTCGGTGATCAGCGCCTCGATCCCGTGTGCCACGGCCTCGGCCCGCACCTCGCGGGCGAATTCGCGCGAGTAGGTGCCGAGGCCGACGACGGAGAAGCCGATCTCGGCGCTGGCGACCCGCGCCGCCGCGACCGCGTGGGTGGCGTCGCCGAAGACGAAGACCCGCTTGCCGTTGAGATAGGTCGAGTCGACCGAGCGCGCGTACCACGGCAGGCGCGAGCCCTCGCCCGACAGGACCGGGGCCGGATCGACCCCGGCCAGCGCCGCCACCGCCTCGACGAAGGCGGCCGTCCCCCGCGCGCCGATCGGCACGGTCTCGACGAAGGGTTGGGCGCAGCTGCGCTCCAGCCACTGCGCGGAAGCGCGCGCCACCTCCGGGTAGAGCACGACGTTGAAGGCGGCCTCGCCGAGCCGCGCGAGGTCGGCCGGCGCGGCGCCGAGCGGCGCCACCACGTTGACGGCGATGCCGAGCTGCCCGAGCAGGCCCCGCACCTCGCGCAGGTCGTCGCGGTGGCGGAAGCCGAGGGCGGTCGGCCCGAGGATGTTGCAGCTCGCCCGCGCCGGCGCCGCGGCGGGCGGGCCGGCGAGCGCCCGCACCAGCCGGTAGAAGGTCTCGGACGCGCCCCAGTTCTCCTTCTTCTGGTAGGCGGGCAGCTCCAGCGGGATCACCGGGATCGGCAGGCCGAGCGCCCGCGACAGCCCGGCCGGGTCGTCCTGAAGCAGCTCCGCCGTGCAGGAGGCCCCGACGATCATCGCCTGCGGGCGGAAGCGCGCGTAGGCGTCGCGCACCGCCCCCTGGAAGATTTCGGCCGTGTCCGCTCCGAGGTCGCGGGCCTGGAAGGTGGTGTAGGTCACCGGCGGGCGGGCGTCGCGCCGCTCGATCATGGTGAAGAGCAGGTCGGCGTAGGTGTCGCCCTGCGGCGCGTGCAGCACGTAGTGCAGGCCGCGCATCGCGGTGGCGATCCGCATCGCGCCGATGTGGGGGGGGCCCTCGTAGGTCCAGAGCGTGAGCTGCATCCGCCTCAGCCCTCCAGCCGCGCGCGGCGCGCGAGGGGACGGGTGAACAGCCCGGCGAGGTCGCCGGCCTGCTCGTAGCCCTGGATCGGGGTGAACAGGAGCTCGATCGACCACTTGGTGACGAGGTCCTCAGCCTCGAGCGGGTTGGCGAGGCCGAGGCCGCAGACCGTGAGGTCCGGCCGCGCCGCCCGGCAGCGGTCGAGCTGGTCGTCGAGGCTCTGGCCCTCGGTCACCGCCGTGCCGGCGGGAAGCAGGGCGAGGTCGTCGGCGAGGTGGGCGCGGTGGAGGTAGGGGGTGCCGACCTCGATCAGCGCCGCGCCCATCTCCCGCGACAGGAAGCGGGCGAGCGGGATTTCGAGCTGCGAATCGGGGAAGAAGAACACCCGCTTGCCGGCGAGCCCGGCCCGGTGGGCCTGGAGCGCCCGCGCGGCCCGGGCCCGGCCGGCCTCCGTCGCGGCGACGACGCGGCCGGGCGGCACGCCGAAGGCGCGGGCGGCGGCGGCGACCCACAGGGTCGTGCCCTCGGCCCCGAGGGGAAACGGGGCCGCGATGCGGGTGGCGCCCCGATCGTCGAGGGCGCGGGCGGTCTCCGCGAGGAACGGCTGGGCGAGAAGGTAGCGGGTGCCCGGTCCGACGGGGGCGCGGTCGGCGGCGCGGCGCCCGGGCAGGAACCGCACCGGCCCGATGCCGAGATCGGCGAACAGCCGCGCGAACTGGTCCTCGACGACGTCGGCCAGCGCCCCGACGACGAGGAGCGACGGCTCCGCGCTCCGGGGCAGGTCCGGCACCAGGGCGGCGAGGCAGGCATCCTCCCCTTGCGTGAACGTCGTCTCGATGCCGCTGCCGGAATAGCTCAAGACCCTGACCGACGGGGCGAGGCCGGCCGACAGCCGCGCCGCGGCGCGGCCGAGATCGAGCTTGATCACCTCGGAGGGGCACGAGCCGACGAGGAACAGCAGCCGGATGTCCGGCCGGCGCTCCAGCAGGCGGCGCACCACCCGGTCGAGCTCCTCGTGCGCGTCGGCGAGGCCGGCGAGGTCGCGCTCCTCGATGATCGCGGTGGCGAAGCGCGGCTCGGCGAAGATCATCACGCCCGCCGCCGACTGGATCAGGTGGGCGCAGGTCCGCGAGCCGACCACGAGGAAGAAGGCGTCCTGGATCTTGCGGTGCAGCCAGACGATGCCGGTCAGGCCGCAGAACACCGCCCGCTGGCCGCGCTCGTGGCGGATCTCGGGGCCGCAGGACAGGGGAGTGGCGAGCGCCGTCATCGCGCCGCCCCCATCGCGGGGCGGACCTCGTGCCGGCCGCCGCCGGCGGGCCGCACCGGCGCCTGCGCCCGCGCGGCCCGCAGCTTCAGCAGGAACTGCGCCGCGTTGACGAGGTAGGTGGCGTAGGCCGCGAGCGCCAGCAGCATCAGCCCGGAGGTGCCGAGCGCCCCGGTCGCGAGGGCGGCGAGGTAGGCCGTGTGCAGGGCCAGCACCAGCATGCTGACCACATCCTCCCAGTAGAAGGCCGGCGCGAACAGGTAACGCCCGAACACCGCCTTCTCCCACAGCGAGCCCGTGACCATGATGGCGTAGAGGGCGAGCGTCTTCGCCACGACCGAGGCGTTGGCGAGGGCGGCGCCCTCGCCGGTCGCGAGCGTGCGCAGGACGAGGACGAGGCTCGCGAGGAAGATGGCGAACTGGACCGGGGCGAGCACGCCCTGAACCAGGGTCCAGGGCGAGGCGTCCCGGCGGCGGCGCTCGGCCTCGCTGTAGAGAATCGGCCGGTCCGTGGACGTCGCCATCGCGCCTGCCCTCCTCTTCCGCCCTTCCGGCCCGCGTTCCCACGGCTGCCGATGGGTGAAGGGTGGACCGGCGTCGATTAAGTGTCAACATAAGTTGACAGGTGACCTCAATGACAATCTCGGGAGCGAACCGCAAATGTGCCTTGCGGCAGCGCTCCGGAACTGTATCCTGGCCAAGCATCCGGATCCCGCCGCCCTGTTGACGGCGCTCCCAACGCAGAAAAGACGACACAACCGCAAGCAAACGAGATTTTCCTGCGCATCGGGGAGGTGCCGGTGGGAGATCAGGCACAATCCGGCCTCTCGCCGGGTGACAGGCTCAAGCCCCGGGATCGGACCTTCCGTGATCGGTCCCCCTGCGATCGCATGTCCGGCGAAGTACAGCGGCGCCGGCGCTGGCGGGACGATCTCGCGCAGGTCGTCGAGGCCGAGATCATCCCGCGCCTGATGCTGGCCCATCGCGGCGAGCCCCGGCCGCGCCAGACGTCCATCCGCCTGACCGATACCGACGACATCGGCCGCCTCGGCACCCTGATGCTCGCTCCGGAGGACGGCGACGCGCTCGCGGAGATCCGCGACCTGCTCGACGGCGGGATGACCCTGGAGGAGGTGCTGACCGGCCTGCTGGCCCCCACGGCGCGGTACATCGGCCGGTTGTGGGAGGAGGACGCCTGCGACTTCGTCCAGGTGACGACCGCGATGGCGCGGCTGCGCCGCCTCGTCCACGACCTGGAGACGCTGTGCCTCCACCCGCGGCCGGTCGATCCGGCGAACCGGCGCGTCCTGCTCGTGCCGGCACCGGGCGAGACCCACACCTTCGGCCTGACGCTCGCGGCCCACTTCTTCGCCGAGGCCGGCTGGGAGGTGGTGACGAGCTTCGCCCCCCACCTCTCCGACGCGCCCGAGCGGCTGCGCTCCGAGTGGTTCGACGTCGTCGGCCTGTCGCTCTCCTGCGACGTCTGCGTCGATGGGCTGGTCGCGGCCGTCCCGGTGCTGCGGCGCGCCTCGCGCAACCGGGACCTCCGCCTGATCGTCGGCGGTCCCGCCTTCCTCGGCCGGCCCGACCGGGTCCGGCTCGTCGGCGCCGATGCCGCCGTCGACGATGCGCGCGAAGCACCCGGAATCGCACAAAGCTTGCTTGATCTGCGGATTAGAGCCTGCTGAAAGACCTGTTCGATGCGGTCGGCGTACGATGGTGACCCTTGAACAGACCCGTGAGCCCAACTGCGAAGGAAACTTTCGCGGTGCTTCGAGACGCCGTCTCCCGCCTCGATCCCCAGACGACAGGCGCCCTCGTCGCTGCGGCGAGCGACGTGTCGCTCGTGATCGACGGCGACGGCGTGATCCGCGACGCGACCTTCAAGGCTGACGGATTGTCGGAGGAAGCGGGCGTCCCGTGGCTCGGCCGGCGCTGGATCGATACCGTCACGGTGGAGAGCCGACCGAAGATCGTGAGCCTGCTGGAGGATGCCGGGCTCGGCGCCGTGACGCGCTGGCGGCAGGTCAACCACCCCTCCGCCCGGGGCGGCGCCGACGTGCCGATCCGCTACGCGGCCCTGCGCATCCCCGACGACGACCGCACCATCGTCATCGGCCGCGACCTGCGGGCGCTGTCGGCCCTGCAGCAG
Source organism: Methylobacterium frigidaeris (assembly GCA_036946295.1). Lineage (GTDB taxonomy): Bacteria > Pseudomonadota > Alphaproteobacteria > Rhizobiales > Beijerinckiaceae > Methylobacterium > Methylobacterium frigidaeris_A. Next base: position 258,759 of record JAQIJK010000002.1, read on the forward strand.
CGCCTGGCCGACTCGCAGCAGGCCCTGGAGCGCGACTATGCCCGCCTGCGCAGCGCCGAGACCCGCTACCGCGTGCTGTTCCAGCTCGCGGGCGAGCCGATCCTGATCGTCGACGCCGGCACGCGCCGCATCACCGAGATCAACCCCGCCGCCTCCCGGCTCCTCGGCCGCGCGACGAAGCGCATCGTCGGGCGCGACCTCGTCGACCTGTTCGAGCCCGAGGGCGCCCGCGCCGTCCAGGCCCTCCTCGTGGGCCTGCGCCTCACCGGACAGGCCGAGGACCTCACCGCCCGCCTCGCCCAGCGGCGGGGCGAGGCGCGGGTCTCCGCCACCCTGTTCCGCGAGGAGGCGGGCACGGGCATCCTCGTGCGCCTCGCGGCCCTGACGAGCGCCGCCAGCCCGGTGGCGGCGCGCTCCTGCGCCCTCGAGGTGATCGAGGCGATGCCCGAGGGCTTCGTCGTCACCGACCGCGACCGACGCATCATCGGGGTCAACGCCGCCTTCCTCGACCTCGCGCAGCTCGCCACCGAGCATCAGGCCAAGGGCGAGCCCCTGGAGCGCTGGCTCGGGCGCGAGGGCAACGAGATCAACGCCCTGTTCGGCACCCTCGCGGAGCACGGCTCGGTCCGCCACTTCGCCACCGTGGTGCGCGGCGAGTTCGGCGCGGTCGACGAGGTCGAGGTCGCGGCGGTCTCGGTCCCGGGCGGCGAGAAGCCCTGCTTCGGCTTCACCCTGCGCAGCCTGCCGCGGCGGGTCGCGGCCGCGGCGCCGGGCGGGCGCGAGCTGCCGCGCTCGGTCGAGCACATGACCGAGCTGGTCGGGCGCGTCTCGATGAAGGCCCTGGTGCGCGAGAGCACCGACCTGATCGAGCGCCTGTGCATCGAGGCGGCCCTGCGCATCACCCACGACAACCGCGCCTCGGCGGCCGAGATGCTCGGCCTCAGCCGCCAGGGCTTCTACGCCAAGATGCGCCGGTACGGCCTCGGCGACCTCGACGGCCCCGAGGAGGCGGAGGACGGCGCCGGCTGATCGCGCCCGCGCGACCAGAACCGGGCACACCCGGCGGGTGACGCGCGCTCGTGTAAAGTTTACTTGACACTCACGCGGCTCCGTCACACCCTCGCGGCATGACGACGAAGCCGATGATCAAGCCCTTGGCGGCTCCCGCGCCCCGCGCGCTGCTGGAGCTGCTGAAGCCGATCACCTGGTTCGCGCCGATGTGGGCCTTCGCCTGCGGGGTGGTCTCCTCGGGCGGCGGGATCCAGGGGCGCTGGCCGGCGGTGATCGCCGGCATCCTGCTCGCCGGCCCCCTCGTCTGCGCCACCAGCCAGGCCGCGAACGACTGGTTCGACCGGCACGTCGACGCCATCAACGAGCCGCAGCGGCCGATCCCCTCGGGCCGCATCCCGGGCCGCTGGGGCCTCGCCATCGCGGTCGGCTGGACCCTGCTGTCGCTGGCGATCGCGGCGCTGCTCGGGCCCTGGGTGCTCGGCGCGGCGCTGTTCGGGCTCGCCCTGGCCTGGATCTACAGCGCGCCGCCGCTGCGCCTGAAGCGCAACGGCTGGTGGGGCAACACCGCCTGCGGCCTGTGCTACGAGGGCCTGCCGTGGTTCACCGGGGCCGCCCTGATGGCCGCCGCCCTGCCCGACGGGCGCATCGTCCTGCTCGCCGCCCTCTACAGCGTCGGCGCCCACGGCATCATGACCCTCAACGACTTCAAGTCGATGGAGGGCGACCGGCGCACCGGCATCCGCTCGCTCCCGGTCCAGCTCGGCGCCGCCCGCGCCGCCCGCCTCGCCTGCCTCGTCATGGCGGCGCCGCAGGTCGCCGTGGTGGTCGCCCTCGCCGCCTGGGGCTCTCCCTGGCACGCCGGCCTCGTCGCCGCGCTCCTCGCCGGCCAGGGGCTGCTGATGCGCCGCTTCCTCGCCGACCCGCGCGGACGGGCGGCGTGGTACAACGGCACCGGCACGCTGCTCTACGTGCTCGGCATGCTCACGGCGGCGCTCGCCCTGCGCGGGAGCATCGCGTGAGCCCGCCCGCCCCCTTCGGCTGGGGCACCATCCTGCGCCTCGGCCTCGTCCAGACCGCCCTCGGCGCCATCGTGGTGCTGATCACCTCGACCCTCAACCGGGTGATGGTGGTGGAGCTGGCGCTCCCGGCCGCCCTGCCCGGCGGTCTGCTGGCGCTGCACTACGCCGTGCAGGTGCTGCGCCCGCGCTGGGGCTACGGCTCGGACATCGGCGGCCGGCGCACTCCGTGGATCGTCGGCGGCATGGCGCTGCTCGCGCTCGGCGGCGTCGGGGCCGCCATCGGCACGGTGCTGGTGGCGGCCCATCCGGCCGCCGGCCTCGCCGTCCTGGTCGTGTCCTTCCTCGGCGTCGGCATCGGGGTCGGGGCGGCCGGCACCTCGCTGCTCGTGCTGCTCTCGACCGGCGTCGCGCCGCATCGCCGGGGCGCGGCCGCGACGATCGTCTGGATCATGATGATCGCCGGCTTCGTCGTCACCGCCCCGGCCGCCGGCCACCTGCTCGACCCGTTCTCGCCCGCGCGCCTCGTGGCGGTGTCGGGGGCCGTGTCGCTGATCGCCTTCCTGGTCGCCCTCGCGGCCGTCCGCGGCGTCGAGCCGGCCCGGACGGCGCTCCCGGGCCGGACCGGCGCGACCGGGCCGGGGCCGGCGCGGCCGTTCCGCACCGTGCTCGCGGAGGTCTGGGCCGAGCCGGAGGCGCGCCGCTTCACGGTCTTCGTGTTCCTGGCGATGCTCGCCTACAGCGCCCAGGAACTCATCCTCGAACCCTTCGCCGGCCACGTCTTCGCGATGACGCCGGGCGCGACGACGACGCTCGCCGGGCTCCAGAACGGCGGCGTGCTCGCCGGCATGGTCCTGGTCGCCCTCGTCACCGCCGGCCGCGGGCCCCTGGCCTCCCTGCGGCTGTGGACGGTGACGGGCTGCGTCGGCTCGGCCGCGGCGCTCGCGGCGCTCGCCGCCTGCGGCCTCGCCGGGCCCGGCGCGCCGCTGCGCGCCTGCGTGGCCGCTCTCGGCCTGTTCAACGGCATCTTCGCGGTCGCGGCGATCGGCTCGATGATGGCGCTCGCCGGCACCGGCGGCGCACCCGGCGGCGAGAGCCGCCACGGCACCCGCATGGGCGTCTGGGGCGCGGCGCAGGGCCTCGCCTTCGGGCTCGGCGGCTTCCTCGGCGCCGCCGGCGTCGATCTCGCCCGCCTCGGCTTCGGCACGGCGGTGCCCGCCTACGCGGCGGTGTTCGCCGCCGAGGCGGTGCTGTTCCTCGCCGCCGCCGGCCTCGCGCTGCGGATCGGGCGGAGGCCGCGGAGCGAGCGGCCGATCGGGGGCTTGTCGATGACCCACGCGGTCTGAGCGGAGGCACGGCCATGGACGAGGCGATCGCCGATGCGGTGGTGGTGGGGGGCGGGCCGGCCGGGGCGACGACGGCGACGGACCTCGCGCGGCTCGGCCGCCGCGTCCTCCTCCTCGACCGGGCCGGCCGCATCAAGCCCTGCGGCGGCGCCATCCCGCCGCGCCTGATCCGCGACTTCGCCATCCCCGACGACCTGCTGGTCGCGAGGATCCGCTGCGCCCGCATGGTCTCGCCGCGGGAGCGGGCGGTGGACATGCCGGTCGGCGACGGCTTCGTCGGCATGGTCGACCGCGAGCCGTTCGACGAGTGGCTGCGCAACCGCGCCGCGCTGGCGGGCGCCGAGCGGCGCACCGGGACCTACCTGCGCCTCACCCGGCCGGGAGACGGCCTCGTCACCGTCCATTATCGCGCCGCGAGCGGCGCGGAGGAGCGGGTGCGCGCCCGCCTCGTCATCGGGGCGGACGGCGCGAACTCGGCGGTCGGGCGCCAGGAGATCCCGGCCCACACGCGCATGCGGCAGGTCTTCGCCTACCACGAGATCGTGCGCACGCCGCCGGCCGGCGCCGTCGACGGCACGCGCTGCGACGTCTACTACCAGGGCGTCCTCTCGCCGGACTTCTACGCCTGGATCTTCCCGCACGGCGACACGCTCAGCATCGGCACCGGCAGCGCCCGCAAGGGCTTCTCGCTGCGCGGCGCGGTGGGGCGCCTGCGCGCCGCCACCGGGCTCGACGCCGGCGAGACGATCCGCCGCGAGGGCGCGCCGCTGCCGCTCATGCCGCTCTCCCGCTTCGACAACGGCCGCGACGTGCTGCTCACCGGCGACGCCGCCGGCCTCGTCGCCCCGGCCTCCGGCGAGGGCATCTATTACGCGATGTTCGGCGGCCGCCTCGCGGCCGAATGCGCGCACGACTTCCTGGCGACCGGCGACGCCCGCGCCCTGGCGCAGGCCCGCCGCCGCTTCCTCAAGACGCACGGCCGCGTGTTCTGGATCCTGCGGATGATGCAGACGGTCTGGTACCGCAACGACGGCCTGCGCGAACGCTTCGTCGGCATCTGCCGCGATCCGGACGTGCAGTCCCTCACCTGGGAGGCCTACATGAACAAGGAGCTGGTGCGGGCCCGGCCGGCCGCCCACGCCCGGATCTTCTTCAAGGACCTCGCCCACCTGTTCGGCTGGGTGTCGCCGTGATCGAGGCGCTCGGCGGGCGCTGGGGCCCGATCGTGGTGGCGGCCGGCGCGGCGGTCGTGGTCGCCGGGGCGGGCGCGTGGCTCACGACGCTCGGGCCCTGGTACGAGAACCTGCGGGTGCCGTCCTGGAAGCCGCCCGACTGGGCCTTCGGGCCGGTCTGGACCACCATCTTCACGCTCACCGCCATCGCCGGGGTCCTGGCCTGGAACGCCGCGCCGGAGGGACCCGAGCGCGGCTGGCTCCTCGCCGCCTTCGCGGCGAACGGCGTGCTCAACATCGCCTGGAGCGGCCTGTTCTTCCGCCTGCGCCGGCCGGACTGGGCGCTGGTCGAGGTGGCGGGGCTCTGGCTCTCGGTCGCGGTGCTGATCGTCGTGGTCGGGCGCCATAGCGGGACCGGCGCGCTGCTCCTGGTGCCGTACCTCGTCTGGGTCGGCCTCGCCGCCGCCCTCAACTGGTCGATCGTGCGGCTGAACGGACCGTTCTGACGCGATTCGCCCGGAGGATGCCGCGCCGGGTGCCGGCGGGCCGGCCTGACGCTGGTGCGGCATCGTGAATCGCCGCGGGATCCCCGCCGGGGGCACGTCGTCTTTTTTCCCCTCCGGGGCTTCCACTTCGCGTTTTCCCGGATATTTCATTATTCTACTTCTCGTCGGCAGTTCAGGCGGGAGAACCACGGATGCCGGATCTGTTCGCGGACGGCCGCATCGTCGATGCCGCCCTGCTGCTCGTCGCCGCGGAAGCCGTCTGCCTCGCCCTGTGGCGCCGCCGCCGCAGGCCGGGGGCGGGGGTGCTCCTCGTCAACCTCGCCTCGGGCGCCTGCCTGATGCTGGCGCTGCGCGCCGCCATCGCGGGCGCTCCCGGAATCTGGCTCGCCGCCGCGCTGGCGGGGGCGGGCGCCGCCCACATCGCCGATCTCTGGCTGCGGTTGCGTTCCGCCGCCCGATGACCCGACCGGAGGAAGCCCCATGCGTCGCATCACGGCCCTGGTTCTCGGCTCCACCGCGTTCGCCGCCGGGGCGGCGTTCGCGCAGGGCGCCCCCTCCGACCTCGTCGAGAAGGGCCGCTACCTCGCCACGGCGGGCGACTGCGTCGCCTGCCACACCGCCCCGGGCGGCAAGCCCCTCGCGGGCGGCCTGTACATCACCTTCCCGGGCGGCATCGGCCGGCTCGCCACGCCGAACATCACGCCCGACAGGGAGACCGGCATCGGCACTTGGAGCGACGACGACTTCAAGCGCGCCATGCACGAGGGCATCACGAAGAACGGCAGCTACCTCTACCCCGCCTTCCCGTTCCCCTGGTACACCCGCATCACCGACGAGGACGTGGCGGCGATCAAGGCGTACCTGTTCTCGCTGGAGCCGGTGAACGCGCCGCGCAAGCCCGCCGACATCGCGTTCCCGTTCAGCCTCCGCGACGGGCTGCTGGTCTGGCGCCTCGCCTTCTTCAGCGCCGGCCGCTTCCAGCCCGACCCGAAGGCGAGCGAGCAGGTCAACCGCGGCGCCTACCTGGTCGAGAGCCTCGGTCACTGCGGCGCCTGCCACAACGGCAGCAAGCTCGTCGGCGCCTCGCAGTGGAGCGGCACCCTCGAAGGCGGCGCGATCGACGGCTGGTACGCCCCGAACCTGTCGGGCGACGACAAGGAGGGGCTCGGCCTGTGGAGCGAGGACCAGCTCTTCGCCTACCTCAAGACCGGCTCGGCACCGGGGCGCGCGGGCACGGTCGCCGGACCGATGCGGCAGGTGATCGAGGAGAGCCTGAGCAAGCTCAGCGACGCCGACGTGCGCGCCATCGCCGTCTACCTCAAGACGCTGCCGGCGAAGACGACCTACACGCCGGGCGTGACCTCCGACTTCCGGTCCGCCTCTGCCGCGCCCGGCGCCGACATCTACCTGAACCGCTGCGTCGCCTGCCACAAGCCGGACGGCCAGGGCATGCCGGGCGCGGTGCCGCCGCTGGCGGGCAACGGCGCGGTGCTGGCGAAGGGCCCGGAGACCGTCATCCGGGTGATCCTCGGCGGCCTCGACGCCAAGGGCGATTACGCGGCCATGCCGGCGGTGGGCGCGGGCATGACCGACGCGGACATCGCGGCGGTGACGAACTACGTCCGCCAGTCCTTCGGCAACGAGGCCCCGCCCAACGCCGAGCCCGGCCAGGTCGCGACGCTCCGCGCCGAGACCCAGACCATGCTCGCCGGCAACGCCCCCTGCTCGACCGTGGCGGACGCCACCCTGGCCGAGGCCCTCGACCGGGCGGATGCGGCCGGCCAGCTCAAGGGCCTCAAGGCCGAGCAGATGGTGCCCCGCGTCGCCACCCTTCTCCCCGCCGTGCGCCAGGCCGCGCCGCAGGCGGATGCGGCCGCGCTGGTGAACGGCCTCACCGCCACCTTCTGCCGGGTGGCCGACCGCAACGCCGTGGGTCTCGACTGGCCGGTGGCGCTCGGCACCTTCGCGGGCGTGGTCTATGGGCAGATCAAGAACCCGAGCCGGGTCGAGAAGTAGGCGGCGCCCGGACGAGCCGGCACACGGATCCCCCGCGACGTGACCCGCCGCGCCTGCACCCGCGGGGGCGGATGCGCTCGTCCCGCCCCGGACCGACGCTGCGAGGTGGGGTGGGCGTTCCCGCTCGCCGCCGGGCTCGAAATGGAAACCGGTTCTCTCCATCCATATCCGCGGTCGACGGTGAGGCGGCGGCTCAGAGAGGGACTCCGGAAGTTCCCCCTCACCCTCGCTCCGGCTGTGCCTGCGCTCACTTCATCGGCGACATGGTCGATGAAGCCCTCTCCCCGTCCGCGGGGATAGTCGACGATCCGTGCTCATCGCGGAGAACGGCAGCTCACTGGAGGCGTACGGGCTTCAAGGGTCAGGGTGGCAGCGCCTCACCGCGGGACAGCAGGGCGCCTCCGCCTCCTCGAGTTGCCGGCAGGCATCGCTCGGGCGGCCGGTGCCGGAACGGTCATACGATTTCCGGTTGATCGCTTCAGGCGATCCCTGCGGGATCGCTTTCGCGATGCGGAAATCGGCTTCGCTCAGGCGCCGCGCGGGCTTCGATACGGTTTTGCGGAACCGATCGTCCGAAAACCGTATCACCCATCCGGCAGCCGATCCCCGCCCGCTACTTCCGGTCGATGCCGTGCTGCGGTCGTGGCGGGCCGCCGTGGTGCTCGGTGAAGGTCGAGTGCTCCCCCGTCACCTTCGCGCGGTGGACACGCACCCGCTGCCAGATGAGGACGATCGCGACCAACGCGAAGGTCGCGAAGGCGAGCATGTAGATCAAGCCGGAATCGCCCATGGGTGTTGCCTCCGGGTGCGCCCGCAGGCGCGGGTTTGCGAAACGGCGAGAGCCCGGCATCCGGACGCGGTCGCGCGCATCCTTCCAACTCCTGGGCAACCGGCGAAGACCGATGCGGCAAATCGTCGTCAGTTGAACCGGGATACGCGCCAAGCCAGGCTGCGACGATCCTCATCAGTCGCAAGCAACCGCCCGCCGCTCGACTGTCGGCGGGTCGTGGGAAGGCCCCGCTTCCGGCCGGAAGCGGGGCCTTCCCGTAGCGGGGGGCACCGCCGGCCCGGCACCTCACGGCGCCGGTCGCGGCGTGCCGGCGAGTTCGGGATAATCCTTGAGCAGGCTGGCGCCGTTGAGCGGCTTGACGAGACCCTGGTGGCAGGTGGTGCAGTTGGCCTTCGGCGCGTCGCCCTCCGGCCCGAGCCGCGCTTCCGGCAGGACCGGCGTCAGCGGCTCGATGAAGTTGCCGTTGATGTCGCGCACCATCCGGATGCCGTGCCAGGCGGTGACCCGCTTGGGCGTGCTCTCCTGCCAGGAGAAGAAGGCGCGGCTGTTGTGGCAGTAGGTGCAGTTGACCCCGAGGCTCTCGGACATGTGGATCATCGTCGCGTAGGTCCGCTCCGTGGTCTGGAGCGGCACCATCGGGCTCGTGGGCAGCGCGGTGCGGGACGCGACCCGCACGGCGTTGTTGTCGATGTCCTTGTCGCCGAAGAGTTCCTTGTACGGATCGTAGTTCATCGACGAGAGGCCGGCCTCCGTGCTCGGGTGGTTCTGGCCGCCGTCCCGGGCCGCGAAGCCCTTGGCGTGGGGCGGGCCGGGGTTGTTGTGCCAGACGGCCTGCGGGACCGGGTTGCCGCGGTGGCAGGTGTAGCAGGTCACGCCGGTCTGCCCGACGTGGTTCTGCCAGTCCGCGTTGACGTGGCGGACCATCCGGATCATCGAGCGGCTCACCGTCTTGGCGTAGACGCTGTCGTCGGCCAGGTTCTCGACGTTGTGGCAGTAGGCGCAGCCCTGCTCGGGGGCGACCCACTCGGTGATCGAGACCATCAGGCGGTTGAACTCGTCGGTCGTGAGGTCGGTGAGGACCTGCACGTTCTGATAGGTCTGCGTCGCCAGTTCGCCGCCGGGCGGAACGGGGTCCTGGGCCGCGGGCGCGGCGTTGGCGGCGATCTGCGCCGCCAGGGTGCGGGGGTTCTGCACCTGCACCATGCCGGTGCCGCGGAAGCCCGTCTGCTCGGACCGGACCGGCGGGTGCGTCCAGCCCGCGGTGCCGAACATCGCGCCGGTCAGCAGCACCGCGACCACGACGCCGAGGATCTGCAGGGTGAGCTTCATGGCGTGCCTCCCGGAGTGCCGAGGGGATCGACCACCGGCCCGTAGATCAGCGGATAGCTCGGGGCGACGCCGTGCTTGACGGCCCAGAGGTACCAGTTGTCGACGACCGTGCCGGTGAGCAGGATGCCGATGCCGCCCGTGAGCGTGGTCAGGAAGGCGAACCACCACAACCAGCGGTGAACCGATTCCATCGTGGCGTTGAAGCCCATGGTCCAGCGCCAGAACAGGGCGGCGCGCTCGGTCGCGGTGCCGCGGTCGACGATCTGCTCGATCTCGCGCTCGCCGCCGTAGCGGCTCACCGCCAGGATGGTGCCGCCGTGCATGGCGAACAGCAGCGTCGACCCGTACAGGAACACGATCGAGAGCATGTGGAACGGATTGTAGAACAGGTTGCCGTAGCGCAGCGAGAACGCCGCGGTCCAGTCGAGGTGCGGGAAGATGCCGAACGGCACCGCCTCGCTCCACGAGCCCATCAGGATCGGCCGGATGAAGCCGAGCACGAGGTAGAGCCAGATCGCCGAGGCGAAGGCCCAGGGCACGTGGTAGCCCAGGCCCAGCGCCCGGGCGCGCCGGAACAGCCGCACCCACCACAGCAGGATCGACACGGTCAGGAAGAAGCCGGCCAGCAGCCACCACCCGCCCTCCGCCATCGGCGGCAGGATCTTCAGCCCGTGCTCGGGCCGGGGCGGTTCGAGGGCGAGCCAGGGAAGCTGACGGACGAACTGGATCGGGTCCCAGTTCACCGAGGCCCACATGTTGAGGCCGATGATCTCGAAGGCGATGAACCCGCTCACCAGCGACAGCGTGCCGAGGGTGCCGAGATAGATCGGCCCGACCTGGGCGTTGCCGATCAGCCCCGCGAGGTAGCTGAAGCCTCCCTTGCCGACGCGCTTCCCGATCTCCGGGATCGTGACGCCGGCCTCCGGGTGGAGCGGGTGGACCTGAACCTGCGTGTAGATGTTCTGGTAGTACCCCATGGCGGCGGATGCCTTCTGAAGGGCGAGGTCTTCTGGACTTGCATCATTCTCGCCGCCGAAACGGTCACCGTTTCGGCGAATGATGCCGGGGGAACGCGTTCGGACTCAGCGCCAGATCGGCAGGTTCAGCCACCAGCCCCACCATTCGGGCCAGCCGCGGGTCCAGAACGGACCGCTGATGACGATGCAGACCGCGCTCCAGAACCCGGCCGAGAGGGCGAGGAACAGGCCGAGGCGGTGGATGCCGAGGGTGCCGATCGAGTAGCCGATCGTATCGCGGAAGTAGGTGTCCTCGTGCTCGGGCGTCTTCACCACCTCGCCCTTGCCGGGATTGACCGAGGACAGGATCAGCGAGCCGTGCAGCGACAGCGCGAACGTCGTCGTGAAGAAGAACGTCACGGCGAGCATGTGCGCCGGGTTGTAGTGGAAGTGGAGATACTGGTAGCCGACGTTCGACACCCAGTCGAGATGGCTCAGGATCCCGTAGGGGAAGCCGTGCCCCCAGGCCCCCATCAGGAACGGGCGCACGACCACCAGGGTCACGTAGGCGAGGATCGCGACCGCGAAGGCGACCGGCACGTGGTAGCCGATGCCGAGCTTGCGGCAGATCTCGACCTCGCGCAGCGCCCACGAGCCGAAGGCCCCGATGGCGCAGAAGGTGATGATCTGCCACAGCCCCCCCTCGCGCAGCGGTGCCAGCGCCAGCCCGTATCTCAGGTCGGGCGGCGCGATGTTGATCTGCCAGACGTTCCAGGTCGGGCCGAGCGCGGCGCCCCAGACGATCAGGCCGGTGCCGAGCAGGCTGAAGAACAGGGTCGTGACCCCGAAGAAGCCGACGTAGAACGGGCCGACCCAGAAGTCGAACAGGTCGCCGCCGACCAGCGTGCCGCCACGGACCCGGTATTTCCGCTCGAAGTTCAGCATGGCCATGGTGCGGCCCTCCCCGTCGGCCAGGCAGAGTTGCGTTGGCGGGCAACGCTTCGTCCGCCGAGGTGCTTGTTCTGTCGCAGGTTCTCGTCGCGAAACCGGCGACCGCCCTCGCGAGACCTGCTGAGCGCGTCTCGCCCGCGGGCGGCGTCCCGGCCGGGCCCCGTCCGCGGTGTGGGAGCGCCGGTGCGGCGCCCCGGCTCGGCCGTCAGGTCGGCAGCACGAGGCTGCGGGCGATCTCGGCCCTCTTCGCCGTGGGTCCCTCCAGCCAGTTGAATCGGGTGGTGCTGAGCAGGATGAAGTGGATCAGCAGGGCGAGGACGAAGAGGAAGGTGAACAGCGCCACCAGGGTGCGGCGCGGATCGAAGAGCAGCCAGATCTTGTGCATGGCGGTTGGTCCTTCCTCAGGCGACGAAGGGCAGGAGGCCGTGGGCGGCGTAGGTCACGCCGTCCGTCAGCGCCGAGTAGCCGTTCGGCCCCGGCAGCCAGGGCCGCCACAGCCAGACGAGGAAATGCGCGACGACCGCGATCGCCGTGAAGATGATGAAGCTGGTGACGAAGATGCCGTGAAACTCCTTCGCCTCCTCCTCGGTGAGACCCGAGAGGGTACTGGGTTTGTCCATGCCGTTGGCCATTGCCGAACCTCCGCATGCGGGTCCGCGCGGGGGCTCCCGCGCGGGGTGGTTGCCCGGCCCTTGACGGACGGGCGGTCTCTCCGCCGCCCGTGACGGCGGCGGAAACGCGGCTCCAGGGGCTCAGCCCATGAAGGCGAAGGGAATGGCCGAGAGCGCCATCGCCCGCGCTTCGCCGAACACCGAGCGCCGGGGGCCGGGGTGGGCCGCGGCGCGGCCGGGCCGGATGCGTTGCAGGACGGCGGCGACGAGGAAGACCGGGTAGGTCGCCGCCAGGATGGTCCGGAACTGGACCTGCTCCGAACGGGACCGCGAGACCGTGACGAACGGACGGGACATGGCGTCGGATCTCCTCCTCGCGCGCGGGGGCTCGCGCGTCTTCCTCGGGGACCGGCGCGGCGGGTGCCGCGCCGGCCGGGACTGCCGTCAGGCTGCGCCGCGGCGCTCACGCCGCCGCCAGCGCGACGCGGGCGCGCTCGACGCAGAGTTCGGTCACGCGCCCGGAGCCGGTCCGGCGTGCCTCGCGCTCGGCGGCGTCGCGCAGGCGCCGGGCGAAGGAGATCCGCACCAGGACCGGGCTCGCGGCCACCGAGGCGTCGAGGCGCAGGCGGGCCTCGTCGTCCCAGGGCAGGTCGCGCTGGGTCCGCGCCGGCGTCGCCTCGACGGCGTCGAGGTCGCGGGCGAGCGGCAGGATGTGGAAGAGCGCGTCGAACAGCGCGTTGCAGACCTCCTGCACGAGGTAGGTCGCGCCCGAGTAGCCCATGAACGGCGTGCCGGTGTGCCGGCGCACCACCGCGCCCGGGAACGAGGCCGGGATGAACACCGCCCGGCCCCCGCTCTCGGCGAGGTACATGCGCTCGTTGTACGAGCCGAACAGGACGAGCGGCGGCGTCTCGCGGATCGCCCTCGCCACCGCCGCGTTGTCGGGCTTCGCGCCGGCCGTCCGCGAGAAGCCGAAGCGGCAGGGCAGGCCCATCTCGTCCTCGAGGAAGTGGCGCAGGCCCCGGGCGTAGGTCTCGGTCGCCACCACCCCGAAGCTCGCCGAGGCGAAGAAGTCCTGCGTCACCGAGCGCCAGAGGTCCCAGAGCGGCTTCAGCGTCGTGTGCTTCTCCCGCTCGATGAACGGCTCGGGATCGAGGCCCAGGATGTCGCCGAGCGCCCGCAGGAACTTCGTGGTGCTGTGCACGCCGATCGGCGCCTGGAGGTAGGGCCGGTCGAGGGATTCGCACAGCAGCCGCCCGAACTCGCGGTACAGGCAGATGTTCGCGTCGGCCTCGACGAGGCGGGGGATGTCGGCGAGGTGGGTGCCGAGCGGGAAGACGAGGTTCACCTCCGCGCCGATGCCCTCGACGAGGCGCCGGATCTCGGCGAGGTCGGAGGGCATGTTGAAGGTGCCGTAGGCCGGCCCGATCAGGTTCACCCGCGGCTTCGCGCCCGCCACCCGCTTCGGCCGCGGCGGGATCGCGCCCTGCTTTCCCGGCTTCTTGGCGGCCTTCCTCACCCCGTACTCGTTCCAGAGCCACGACAGGGCGCGGTCGGCGGCCTGCCACTGGTCCTCGTCGATGGTGCGGGGCAGGAAGCGCTGGAGGCTGGTGCCCTCGGGCGTGACGCCGCCGCCGATCATCTCGGCGATCGAGCCGGTGACGACGACGCTCGGCTGGGCCGGGTCGAGGGTGGCGTGGGCGCGCCGCATCGCCCCTTCGGTGCCGTGCCGGCCGAGTTCCTCCTCGGCGAGCCCGGTGACGACGATCGGCAGCTCGTGCGGGGGCAGCGCGTCGGTGTAGTGCAGCACCGAGGTCACCGGCAGGTTCTCGCAGCCGACCGGGCCGTCGATGACGACCTGGAGCCCCTTCACCGCGGTGAAGACGTAGACGGCGCCCCAGTAGCCGCCGGCGCGGTCGTGATCGAGGACGAGCATCACGCCGTCTCCCCGACCGGTGTCTCGGGAGCCGCGCGCCTCGGCGCCGCGCGCGGGCGCGGCACGTCCTCCCAGATGCCGGCGGCATGGGCCTCGCCGATTCCGGCGAAGAAGCTGCGCATGGTCTCGAAGCGGTCGCGCTGCGCCATCGCCCCGTTGACCACCTGCGCCAGCGAGCCGGCGCCGGCGACGCCCATCAGCGGGCGGGCCGAGATCAGGTTGGTGAAGTAGAGCGCGGGAAGCGCCCGCTCCTTGGCCTTCTGCACCACCGGGGTGGTGCCGATCGCGAGGTCGGGCCGATATTCCTCGACCGCCGCGAGGTCGTGCTCCAGCGAGGCGCGGAACTGCACCCGGCAGCCGCGGGCCTCCAGCCACTCGCGGTCGGCGTCGGAGAAGCGCGTCCGCGGGCAGGCGGTGCCGACATAGGGCACCTCGGCGCCGCTCTCGACCAGCAGCCGCGCGACGAGGAGTTCCGAGCCCTCGTAGCCGGAGAGCGTGATCCGGCCGCGGATCGGGTTCGCCGCGAGCGCGCCGCGGATCGCCGGCAGGATCCGGTTCTTGGCCGCCTCGACGGTCGGGCGCGCGACGCCGCAGACCTCGCCCACCGCGTCGAGCCAGGCGGCGGTGCCGTCGTGGCCCACCGGCGCGGAGCCGAAGACCGGGCGGCCGGCGGCCTCGAACTCGCGGATGCAGGCGGTGTAGAACGGGTGGATCGCCGCCACCGCCGTGCCGTCGAGGGCGGCGTAGAGTTCGCGCCATTCCCGCGTCGGCACCACCGGTCCGGGACTCAGGCCGAGCGGTTCGAGGAGCGCGCCGATCTGCATCGGATCGGCCGGGAACATCTCGCCCAGCAGCGCCACGGCCGGGCGCCCGTCGCGACCCTGGTAGGAGGCCCCCGGGCGCGGGGCCGCGACGGGGCCCTGCTCGACCTCCGCCCGCGCGGCCCGCAGCATCGCGCCGGCGAGCACGTCCTTGGCCTCGGCGTGGGTCGGCACGCCGAAGCCCGGCACGTCGATGCCGATGATCCGCACCCCGTCGATCGTCCGCGGCAGCAGGCGCAGCGGCACGCCGGAGGCGGTGGGGACGCACAGGTTGATGACCACCACCGCGTCGTGGAGGGCGGGGTCGGCGGTGGCGCGGACCGCGTCTCGGATGTCCTCGAACAGCTTGCCGGTGACCAGCGTCTCGGAGTTGAACGGCACGTAGCCCACGCTCCGCCGCGCCCCGTAGAAGTGCGAGGTGAAGGTCAGCCCGTAGACGCAGCAGGCCGAGCCCGAGAGGATCGTCGCGGTGCGCCGCATGCGCAGGCCGACCCTGAGCGCGCCGAAGGCCGGGCACATGCTCTGCGGCTGGTCGTGCGGGGCCGGCCGGGTAGTCGCGCTTCAGGGCGTCCAGGGTCTCGCCCATCCCGGCGGCCTCGGCGGCCCGGCGCATCGTGGCCTGGCCCGCGTGGCAGCCGAGCCCGTCCTGGCGCGCAGCCGCGAGGTCCACGGGCTCCGTCCGGGCGCGCAACGCCGCGAGGTCGAGGGAGGCGGCCATGGTCAGACCGCCTCGTAGACGACTTCGAGGGAGGGCCGGCGCTCGACCGGGCGGCCGCGCATGTCCTCGTCGCTCGCCGGATCCAGCACCACGCCGCGCCCGACCGCCTCGCCCTTGAACAGGCCGAGGAGCGCGTCCTGGCTCAGCGGAGTCGGCCGGTGCGGCAGCGCCGTCGCGACGTTCTCGGCGAGGCTGGCGAACAGCGGTCCCCAGCGCCCGGCCGGCCGGCCGATGATCTCGTAGTTCGCGCTCTTCCGGCGGATGTCGTCGTCGGCCGGGATCGCGGCGAGGACCGGGATGCCGGCGGCCTCGGCGAAGGCCTGCGCCTCGCCGGTGCCGTCGTCCTTGTTGATGACGAGCCCGCCGACCCCGACATTGCCGCCGAGCTTGCGGAAGTATTCCACCGCCGAGCAGACGTTGTTGGCGACGTAGAGCGACTGCAGGTCGTTCGAGCCGACGACGATGACCTTCTGGCACATGTCGCGGGCGATCGGCAGGCCGAAGCCGCCGCAGACCACGTCGCCGAGGAAGTCGAGCAGGACGTAGTCGAAGCCCCAGTCGTGGAAGCCGAGCTTCTCCAGGAGCTCGAAGCCGTGGATGATGCCGCGCCCGCCGCAGCCGCGCCCGACCTCCGGCCCGCCGAGCTCCATCGCGAACACGCCGTCGCGCTTGAAGCAGACGTCGCCGATCGCCACCGCCTCGCCGGCGAGCTTGCGCTTCGTCGAGGTCTCGATGATCGTCGGGCAGGCCCGGCCGCCGAACAGCAGCGAGGTGGTGTCGCTCTTCGGGTCGCAGCCGATCAGCAGCACCCGCTTGCCCTGCTGCGCCAGCATGTAGGACAGGTTGGCGAGGGTGAAGCTCTTGCCGATGCCGCCCTTGCCGTAGATGGCGATCACCTGCGTCTCGCGGGTCGCCGTCTCCGGGACGGGGGCCGGCGGGATCGCGGCCTCCTCCCGCAGCAGCGCGGTCTGGCGGAAGGCGGCTCCGTGCGGCGCGGCGTTCATGGGCGGGTGCTCCAGTCGAGGACCATCTTGAGGCAGGCGGGATCGTCGAAGGCGGTGCGGTAGGCCGCCTCCGCCGCCTGCGCCGGCCGGCGGTGGGTGATGAGGCCGTCGAGGGACAGGGCGCCGGATTCCACCAGCGCCGCGACGGCGTCGAGGTCGCCCGGGCGCCACTGCGCCGAGACGCGGATGCGCGCCTCGCGCAGGAAGGCGGGCGGGAAGGCGAAGGAGAGCGGCGCGGCGTAGAAGCCCGCCAGCACCACCTCGCCGCCGGGCTTCAGCCGGGCGATCAACGTGTCGAGGAGGCCGGCATCGCCGCTCGCATCGACGATGCGGTCGTAGCGCGCCTCGTCCTCGGCGGGGTCGACGACCGCGTAGCCGCCGGCGCCGCCGCGGCGCACGGGGTCGCGCTCCCACACCACCGGGTCGATGCCGGAGAGCGGCGCGAGGCGCGCCAGGAGCCGCCCGAGCACGCCGTGCCCGACGACGAGCTGGCGCCCGCCCGGGCCCTCTCCCGCGAGGGCGTGATGGGCGGTGGCGGCGAGGGCGAGCAGGATGCCGCGCTCCCCCAGCGCCTCGGGAACCGGGCGCAGCCGGGCGCCCGCGGCCACGAGGTGCGAGGCCGCGCCGCCGAACAGGCCGCGGACCGGGCCGAAGCAGGAGGCCCCGGGCACGAACACGGTCTCGCCGATCCGACGCCCCGAGGCCGGCCCGGCCTCGACCACCCGCCCGACCGATTCGTAGCCGGGCACCAGCGGGTAGCCCATGCCGGGGAAATCCGGCATCCGCCCCGACCAGAGCAGGCGCTCGGTGCCGGTGCTGATCCCGCTCCAGGCCGTCTCGACGACGGCGTCGGCGGGACCGGGCGCGTCGAGCGTCAGCCGGTCGAGGCCGAGCCGCTCGGGACGGTCGAGGATCACGGCCTGCGCGTACATGAGGAACGCCCCCCGCCGGATGCGGATGACCGCCGCTCGAAGCGGCAAACGTCATCTTAGATACACACACCGCTGCGTCAAGTTTACTTTACACTTCAGGCCAGGAAACGGCTCGTCCCGGGGCGCGGGTCACGCCCGGGCGCCGGAGGCACGTCCCCTTGCCGTCCTCGCGGCGAGCAGGCGCACCAGCATCGGGCGCCGCGTCGGGTGCTCGCGCACCTGGGTGAACCCGGCGGCGGCGAGCAGGCGGGCGAGTTCCGCGGCCGTGCGCGGCCGCCCGCTGCCCATCGCGAGGAGATAGAAGCCGAAATAGGCGTCCCCCACCGGCTCGGCGCCCGGCGTGCCGGCCATCGGCTCGGCGAGAAGCAGCGTGCCGCCGGGGGGAAGGGCGTCGCGGGCGGCCTTGAGCAGCGCGAGGGCGGGCCCGTCGTCGTGGTCGTGCACGACGCGCACCAGCGACACCACGTCGGCCCCGCGCGGCAGCCCGCCGTGGAAGCTGCCGCCGACCGCCTCGGCGCGGGCGGCCACGCCCTCGGCGGCGAAGCGCCGGCCGGCGCGGGCCGCCACCGACGGCAGGTCGAACAGCGTGATGCGCAGCTCCGGGACGCTCCGCGCCGCCTCGATCGCGAAGGCGCCCTCTCCGCCGCCGACATCGAGGAGGTGGGCATGGCGGCGCAGCGGATAGGCGTCGAGGATGTCGCGGGCGACCAGGGCCTGCGAGGCGCCCATCAGCGCGCCGTAGGGCGCCACCGCCTCCTCTCCGGCCCCGGCGGGGTCGTCGGCGCCCGCATAGGCCCAGTAGGCGGAGAGCCGCGTCGGCCCGCCCTCACCGCGCAGCAGCGCGACCGGGTCGCGCAGGTCGTCGTAGAGCAGGGCGTGGTGGGCGACCATGGCGGCGACGGAGGGGTTGCCGAGCAGCGCCGCGCCGAGGTCGCCGAGGGCGAAGCGGCCGTCGCGCAGCGCGGTCAGGAGCCCGAGCGAGGCGGCGGCCCGCAGGAGGCACAGCGCCCGGTCCGGCGACAGGTCGAGGCGCTCGGCCACCGCCTCCGGCGCGAGCGGCCCGGCTGCCAGCAGCCGGAACAGGTCGAGGCGAAGGCAGGCGGCGAGCACCTGGGCGTAGACGAAGCCGGCGCAGAGGTCGAACAGCGCCCGCGCGTTGCGCCGCGCGACCGGCCGGGTCGGCGGGAAGGCGGCGGCGAGGCGCTGGAAGCGCGGGCTGGCGATGAGGCGGTGCCGGAGCGCGAGGAGGCGGTCGCGCCAGGGGGGGCGGCCGGCCGGGGACGTCGGAAGGGCGTGGGGGGCGGGCCTCACGACCCTCCCCCCGTTGCGCTGGGCCTGGGGGGGGAAAGCATGAGCCCGCCTCCCCGCCCCCGCGGCAGGGGGAGGGTTCGAACGCGAGTTTCCGCGGCCATCGCCCGCTACGCCGCCACGGTCTGCGCCAGCCGCGCCGGCAGGAACAGGCGGGTCTGAGCGAGGATCTCGCCGCGCAGGTCCGCGATGCCGGGACAGTCGGGGATCACCTCCATGGCCTCGTGGGCGAGGTCGGCGAGCCGGCGCATCGCCCCGTCCATGCCGAGCAGGGCGGCGGCGTTGGGGCGCCCGAGGGTCGAATCGCGGCCGACCGGCTTGCCGACCTCCTCCTGGCGGCAGGCCACGTCGCGCAGGTCGTCGGCGACCTGATAGGCCTCGCCGAGATACTCGCCGAGCAGGCGCCACGACCTCGGCTCGGCCCCGGCGGCGGCGGCGCCGGTGACGGTCGCGGCGGCGAACAGGGCGCCGGTCTTCGCCTGCTGGTAGACCGACAGGCCGACGCTCGGCTCGGATTCCCACGCCTGCCCGGCCACGATCCCCGCGGGGGAACCCACCGCCCGCGCCACCAGCCCGACGAGGGCGGCGAGGCGCGAGGGCGTCCGCGCCGCGCCGCGGGCCAGCGTCTCGAAGGCGAGCACGATCAGCGCGTCGCCGGTGAGAAGCGCGACCGGCTCGCCGAAGGCGACGTGAACGGACGGCTTCTGGCGCCGCATCGGCGCGTCGTCGAAGCACGGCAGGTCGTCGTGGACGAGCGAGGCGCAGTGCAGCAGCTCGATCGCCGCCGCCGCCGCGTCGGAGGCGGCCGGGTCGTCGTCGCCGCAGGCCCGGGCGACCGCGAGGCACAATCGCGGCCGGATGCGGTGCCCGCCCGGGAACACCGCGTAGCGGATCGCCTCCGCCAGGAGCGGGGGCGCGCCCGGCGCCTCCGCGTGGGACACGGCCACGTCCAGGGCCTGCTCGATGCGACGGCCGTCGTCCATGCGCTCCTCCCGGATCTGTCATTCTGCTTGAACGAATAAGACTGTCTAATATACTTTACACTCCTGACGCGGGAGATCAACGGCGTGCCTGACGAACGGGTGGTGGTGATCGGGGCGGGGATCGGCGGGCTCGTCGCCGCGCTGACGCTCGCCGCCTCCGGCCTGCCGGTGACCCTGATCGAGAAGGAGGCCGCGCCGGGCGGCAAGATGCGCCGGGTCGCCGTCGGGCCCCTCGGCGTCGAGACCGGCCCCACGGTCTTCACCATGCGCTGGGTCTTCGAGGAGATCTTCGCCGAATGCGGGGCGGACCTCGCCTCCCGGGTCTCCCTCGCCCCCGCCGCGGTGCTGGCCCGCCACGCCTGGAGCGGGACCGAGCGCCTCGACCTGTTCGCCGATCCCGGCCGCAGCGAGGCCGCCATCGCGGATTTCGCCGGGACGCGGGAAGCGGACGGCTTCCGCCGCTTCCGCACCCGCGCCGCCGAGATCTACCGCACCCTCGAAGGACCGTTCATCCGCGGCCAGCGGCCGACGCCCGTGGACCTCGCCCTGCGGGCCGGCCCCTGGGGCATGGGCGGTCTCCTGCGCATCCAGCCTTTCGTGACGCTCTGGACCGCGCTGTGCGACCATTTCCGCGACCCGCGCCTGCGCCAGCTCTTCGGCCGCTACGCCACCTATTGCGGCTCCTCGCCGTTCGAGGCCCCCGCGACCCTGATGCTCGTCGCCCACGTCGAGCTGGAGGGGGTCTGGACCGTCGCGGGCGGGCTCTCCCGTCTCGCCGCGGCGGTGGCCGACCTCGCGGCGGAGCGCGGGGCGGTCCTGCGCTACGGCAGCGCCGCGACCGGGATCGCGGTCGAGAACGGGCGCGTCGCCGCCGTGACCCTCGCCACCGGCGAGCGCGTGCCCGCGACGCGGGTGGTGGCCAATGCCGACGTGGCGGCCCTCGCCGGCGGGCTGTTCGGGGCCGACGCCGCCCGGGCGGTCGATCCCGTGCCGGCGGCCGAGCGCTCGCTCTCGGCCGTGACCGTCTCGGTCGCGGGGACGCCGGCGGGCTTCCCCCTCGTGCGGCACAACGTGTTCTTCTCGCCCGACTACGAGCGCGAATTCGCGGACCTCACCCGGCATGCCCGCCTGCCGCAGGATCCCACCGTCTACGTCTGCGCGCAGGATCGCGGCGGCGAGGCGCAGGATCGCGACGGCGGCGGGCCGCCCGGAACGCCCGAAGCCCTGCTCTGCCTCGTCAACGCGCCGGCGCGCGACGGCCCGCTGCCCCCGGAGGAGATCGCCCGATGCCACGACACGATGAGCCGGCGGCTCTCCGCCTGCGGCCTGACGATCTCGGAGACGGCGCGGGTGACGACGGTGCCGGCGGATTTCGCCCGGATGTTTCCGGCGACGGGCGGGGCGCTCTACGGGCGGGCCTCGCACGGCTGGATGGCGTCGTTCCGCCGTCCGGGGGCCCGCACGCGGCTGCCGGGCCTCTATCTCGCCGGGGGGAGCATCCATCCGGGGCCGGGCGTGCCGATGGCGGCCCAGTCGGGCCGGCTCGCGGCGGCGAGCGTGCTGCGGGACCTCGGTTCGACCTGAGCGTCCGGCCCGGCGGCTACGCCTGGTGGTACGTCGACGGCGTCAGCGACGACGGCCGGCACGGGATCACGGTCATCGCCTTCCTGGGCAGCGTGTTCTCGCCCTACTACGCCTGGAGCGGGCGCGCCGACCCGATCGACCACTCGGCCGTCAACGTGGTTCTGTACGGCCGGCCCGGGCGCTGGGCGATGACCGAGCGCCGCCGCCGCAGCGTGGCGCGCGACGCCGCCTCCCTGGCGATCGGCCCGAGTTCGCTCGACTGGGACGGCACGGCCCTGACGATCCGGGTGAACGAGGTCACGAGCCCCCTGCCCTCGCGGCTCTCGGGCACGATCCGGGTCCGGCCGGCAGGGTTCACGCCCGGCCCCTTCGCCCTCGACGCCGAGGGCCTGCACCGCTGGTGGCCGCTCGCCCCCGCCTCGCGCATCGAGGTCGCCCTCGACCATCCGTCCCTGCGCTGGAACGGCCACGCCTACTTCGACACCAACGACGGCGACGTGCCGCTCGAGCACTCGTTCCGGCGCTGGACCTGGTCGCGCTCGACGCTGAGGCACGGCGCCGCGATCCTCTACGACGTCGAGCGCCGCGACGGCAGCCGCCAGAACCTGTCGCTGCGCTTCGACCCGGACGGCACCCCGCGCCCGATCGACCCTCCCGTCCCGGCGCCGCTGCCGCGCACGCTGTGGCGCCTGGAGCGGGCGACCCGCAGCGACGACGGCACGGCCTCGGTGCTGCGCCGCTTCGAGGACGCGCCGTTCTACTCCCGCTCGCTGCTCTCGGCGCGGATCTGCGGCGAGGCGGTGCAACCCGTCCACGAGGCGCTGTGCCTCGACCGCTTCAGCCACCCGCTGGTGCGCCTGATGCTGCCCTTCCGCATGCCGCGCGCCCTGCGCTGAGGCGCACCGGCGAGGCGCAGGATCGTCGTCCACACCAACACCCACCGCAGGTCCGCGACGCCTGCCCGGGAGGCAGCCATGGCCCAAGACGCCGACGAGGAGGGAGGACGCCTGACGCGGCTCTCCGCCTTCGTGTTCCTGCACACCGAGCACGCGATCTACGCCGCGCTCGGCGTGCTGCTCGCCCTGACGGCGGTGATGGCCCTGGTCGACGCCGCGGGCATGACCGGCAAGGCCATCGTGGAGGTCGGCGGCGCCGCGCAGCTCCTCGACGTCGTCGACCGGCTGCTGTTCCTGCTGATGCTGGTCGAACTCCTGCACACCGTCCGGGTGTCGATGCGCTCGGGCCGGCTGACCTGCGAGCCGTTCCTGATCGTCGGGCTGATCGCCTCGATCCGGCGCGTCCTCGTCCTCACGCTCCAGACCGCGGAGGCGATGCACGACGCCGACTGGACGCCGCAGAAGGAGGCCCTGTTCCGCGCCTCGATGATCGAACTCGGCGTCCTCGCGCTGCTGATCCTGACCATGGTGGTGTCGATCTTCCTGCTCCACCGCGCCCGGGGCGGCGACCAGCCGGCCGGGGTCGAGTAGGTCGCACGGCGCGGCGTGCAACCAGCCCCGGCGCCCGGCATTGGACGTGCTGGTCGTGAGGCAATGACGGGAGGCCCGCGATGGGCTTGGTGTTCTTCCTGGTTTTCGTCTGTCCGTGGATCGTGGTGGCGGTCGTCACCGGCCGTCGCTCCCTGATGAAGCCGAAGCCCTACTGACGCACGCCCGGCGGCCGCGGCGACGGCGGAACCGTATCGAAGCCCGCGCGGTGGAGCCGGAGGCTCCCCGCGCGTGAGCGAAGCCGGTTTCCGCATCGCGAAAGCGACTGCAACGCAGTCGCCGAGCGATCGATCGGAAACCGTATGAGAACGGTGCGGGCAGAACGGCCCTCCGCAACTCTCGCCGGCCCCCTCTCTCCGCTCCCCGTCCCGGGCCCGGTGCCATCGAGGGAGTCGCAGGCGGCCGACCCGCCGGCGGAGGTCGTATCCGGCACAGCAGCGGCAAGCATAACCGGCCGACGAGGCGCTCGATGCCGCCGGATGCAAAATCTCGCGCGACAGTCGAGCCGGCCTCTGCTATGCAGTGGCTTAGTTACGACTGAAAGCTTAGCGATAGGCATCGGGTCGGATATCTGGCGCCGGTCGCGAGCGGGTCTTCCCCTGGAGGGCTGTGCGATGACCGGACTTAACACCACCTCGCACTCACTGGCGCTGTCGCGCGCGCATGTGCGCCGGATCGACCTCGACGATCTTCGAACCGCCCTGCGGAAGGGCTTCGAGGATTTCACCGCGATGCCGACGCACGTGCTGTTCCTCGTCGCCATCTATCCCATCGCGGGCGTCCTCATCGCGGCGGCGACCTTCGAGAGCGATCTCGCGCCGCTGCTGTTTCCCCTGGCATCGGGCTTCGCCCTGCTCGGCCCGTTCGCGGCGATCGGGCTCTACGAGATGAGCCGGCGGCGGGAGCAGGGCCTCGACGTCGCGTGGGTGCACGCCTACGCGCCGCTCACCGGTCGATCGGCCCGGGCCGTCGGAGTGGTGGGCTTCGTCCTGATGCTGCTCTTCGTCACCTGGCTGATCACCGCGATGGGGCTGTACCGGGCGTTCTACGGCGAGGCGCGCTGGGATTCCATCGCCGGCTTCCTGCAGGAGGTGCTGACGACGCCGAGGGGCTGGGCGCTCATCGTGGTCGGGAACCTCGTCGGCGCCGCCTTCTCGCTGGTCGCGCTGGCGGTCAGCGCCGTCTCGTTCCCGCTGATCATCGAGCGCGGCACCGACGCCGGAACGGCGATCGCCACCTCCGTCGCCCTCGTTCAGGAGAACCCGCGCACGATGGCCGTCTGGGGGCTCGTCGTCGCGGGACTGCTCGTCGTCGGGATGTTGCCCCTGTTCGTGGGTCTGGCCCTCGTCCTGCCGATTCTCGGCCATGCCACCTGGCACCTCTACCGGCGGGCCGTCGCTCCCTGACGACCCGTCGCCGCATCGGGCCTGCGCGATCGGAGTGCTGCGCTGAACCGATGGCCGCCGTCACCGGGGCATCGGCGACGCGGCTGCGCGAGGCGCCCAGGCGGAGGGCACCGGAACCGACCCACGGCATCCCGCCGTCCTGTCGGCACCCGGGCGGGCGGAACTCCGGCGGTTGGAATTTGGGCGGTTGGAATTTGGGAACGAGCATCGGGGCCGGACGGTGCGGCCTCTCGCTCAGCTTCCAGCCATTTCGGCATGCACCTGCGGCAGGAACGTCTCCAGGATGCCGGACGCCGGCGCGCCCGCTCTCCACAGGCACCAGGTCTCGGACTTGATCGGGCTCGGCGGGATCGGCAGAAACGCGGCCCCCGCCAGGCGCGAGCACGCGAGCGCCTGCGGCACCAGGGCGATCCCGGCACCGTGGGCCACGAGAGCAACCACCGTGAGCCAGTGCCGAACCTCGTGCCGCACACGCGGCAGGAAGCCGGCCGTGCGACAGATGGCGATGATGGACTCGTAGTAGTCCGGGGAGACCGCCCGGGAGAACAGCACGAAGTCCTCGTGCTGAAGATCGGCCAGCCGTGCGACGCCCGCATCTCCGGACGATGCCAGCGGGTGTTCCGGCGGAAGGCAGGCGACGAACGGTTCGGTGTGAAAGAGGATGCCGTCGAGTCCCTCCGGCCGCTCGCGGAGGTGGACGAATCCCGCGTCGAGTTCGTCGTGGAGGAGCGCCTCGACCTGCTCGGCGGAGTTCATCTCCTGGAGGGCGACTTCGATGTCCGGCGCTGCCGCGCGCAGGGCCGAGAGGATGCGAGGAAGGCCGCGATAGACCGTCGAGCCGGAGAAGCCGATGCGCAGGCGGCCGCGCCGCCCGCCCGCGATCTCGTGCACGAGATCGCGGGCATCCGCGGCCCGCTGCAGGATCGCCTTCGCCTCCCGCTGCAGCGCCGTGCCGGCCGGCGTCAGGACGACCTGCCGGCTCGTCCGCGTGAACAGGGTCGCGCCGAGTTCCTCCTCCAGTTGGCGGATGGCGGTGCTGAGCGGAGGCTGTGAGAGCGCCAGCCGCCGCGCGGCCCGTCCGAAATGCCGCTCCTCCGCGAGCACAGCGAAGTAGCGCAGTTGACGAAGATCCATCCGAGGCCCGCCTGAAGGTTTTCCATATCGATCATAACGCAATCCGTATTGGACTGTATCGATCCAGCGCGCGATCCTCCGGGGCGATGATGCGGTTCCCGGACGATCGGTTCCGGGAACCGCATCACTCAGGCCGCGCGGCGTAGATCTGCTCCGCATGCGCGGGCGAAGCCGGTTTCCGCATCGCGAAAGCGACCGCTCGCGGTCGCCTGAAGCGATTGCGCAGCGATCGCCACGATCCCGCAGGGATCGCCGAGCGAGCGATCGGAAACCGTACGACAGGGAGGATGCCGATGACGTCGAGGGCGCAGGTCGTAGGTGCGATTCCGGACGCGCGGGGCCTCAACCTGTACCGGGCGGACCGCGACGCGGCGGCACTGTTCGGCTTCTACCTGCCGGCTCCCCTGTTCCGGCACCTCGACCCGCACTTCGACCGGCTGGGCGCGCTCGCCGGCGGCCACCTCGACGAACTCGCCGCTACGGCCGACCGCAATCCGCCGAGCCTGCGGCTGCGCCTGCGCACCGGCGAGGATTGTGCGATCGTCGAGAAGCACCCCGCCTACGTGGAGATGGAGCGCCTCGCCTACGCCGAGTTCGGTCTCGCGGCGCTGTCGCACCGCGGCGGCGTGCTCGGCTGGCCCGAGCCGATGCCCCCGGCTGCCAAGTACGCCCTGACCTACCTGTTCGTGCAGGCCGAGTTCGGCCTGTGCTGCCCGGTCTCGATGACCGACTCGCTCACCCGCACGCTCAGGCGCTACGGCGACCCCGCACTCGTGGAGCGCTTCCTGTCGCGATTGACCAGCCTCGACTTCGACGCGCTCG
Organism: Methylobacterium frigidaeris; assembly: GCA_036946295.1. Taxonomy (GTDB): domain Bacteria; phylum Pseudomonadota; class Alphaproteobacteria; order Rhizobiales; family Beijerinckiaceae; genus Methylobacterium; species Methylobacterium frigidaeris_A. The sequence goes on from JAQIJK010000002.1 coordinate 284,616, forward strand.
CGCAGGGTGCGATGTTCATGACCGAACAGGGCGCCGGATCGGATGTCGCCGCCACCACGACCCGGGCGGAGGAGAAGGCCGACGGGACCTGGCGGCTGACCGGCGACAAGTGGTTCTGCTCCAACGCCGATGCCGACCTCGCGATGGTGCTGGCCCGCAGCGAGCCGGTGCCGGGGCTCGGGGGCGTGTCGCTGTTCCTGCTGCCGAAGCGGCGCCGGGACGGCCTGCCGAACGACTTCCGCATCCTGCGCCTGAAGGACAAGCTCGGCACCCGCTCGATGGCCAGCGGCGAGATCCGCCTCGACGGCGCCGAGGCCTACCTCGTCGGCGAGCGCGGGCGCGGCTTCCACCAGATGGCCGACATGATCAACAACTCGCGCCTGTCGAACGGGATGCGGGCGGCCGGGCTCATGCGCCGGGCCGTGACCGAGGCGCTGTTCATCGCCTGCCGGCGCCAGGCGTTCGGCCGTCCCCTCGTCGCCCTGCCGCTGATGCGGCGCCAGCTCGCCAAGATGCTGGTCTGGACCGAGCAGGCCCGCACGATGGTCTTCCTCACCGCCGACGCGCTGCACCGGGCGAACGGCGGAGATCCGGAGGCGGCCCGGCTCGCCCGGATCCTGACGCCCCTCATCAAGTTCCGCGCCTGCCGGGACGCCCGGCGCGTCACCGGGGACGCCATGGAGGTGCGAGGTGGCTGCGGCTACATCGAGGAATGGTCCGATCCGCGGCTGGTGCGCGACGCGCATCTCGGCTCGATCTGGGAAGGCACCTCGAACATCGTGGCCCTGGACGTGCTGCGGGCGATCACCCGCGACGCGGCCCTCCCTGCCCTGAGCGCCCATCTCGCGGGACTTCTCGACGCCGCGCACCTTGACCGGGTGGAGCGGGAGCCGTTCGAGGCGGCCTTCGCGAAGGCCTGCGCATTCGCCGAAACGGCGGCCCGCGCCGCTTCCGATACCCTCGCCCGTCAGGCCGCGTCCGGCCTCTACCACGCGGTCACTGCGGCGGGGCTCGCCCGCGAGGCCGCCGGCGCCGGCCTGCCCCACCGCCTCGCGCTGGCGCGCCTGGTCCTGGCGCACCGGCTCGCGCCGCGCGATCCGCTCGGCAGCCCCGACGATGCCGGGTTGATCGATGCCGTGCTCGACGCCGCCGTGACGCCGGCCTGACATCCTCGGCTGCTTGCCCGCAACCAGGAGAGACATATGGGAGAGGAACGCATGGCAGTTTCCGCGACCCGGCGCACCGTACTCGGCGGTGCCGCCGCCGCATCGATCGCGCAGCTTCTGCCGCGGCCCGCGCGAGGGGCGGCCCGGCCGATCCGGATCGGCGTCCTCACCGACATGGCCGGGCCCTACTCGGAGGACAGCGGCCGCGGGTCGGTCGTGGCAGCCCAACTGGCGATCGAGGATTTCGCGAAGCTCGACCCCGGCATCGCCGTCGAGCTCGTCTCCGGCGACATGCAGGGCAAGCCCGACGTCGCCTCGGCGCTCGCCTCCGCCTGGTACGACCGCGACGGCATCGACGTGATCGTCGACCTCCCGGTCTCCTCCGCGGCCCTGGCCGTGGCGCACGTCGCCCGTCAGAAGGACAAGGTGGCGATCCTCAATCCCGGCACGTCGGACCTGTCCGGCAAGGCGTGCGGTCCCAACCACGTCCACTGGGCATTCGATACTTACGCGCTGGCGAACTCGACCGGCCGGGCGGTCCTCGCCGGCGGCGGCCGGACGTGGTTCTTCGTCCAGGCCGACTACGCCTTCGGGGCGGCGCTGGCGGCCGATACCGGGCGGATCGTGCAGGAGCAGGGCGGCAAGGTGCTGGGCACCGTCCGCTACCCCTTTCCCGGCACCATGGACTTCGCCTCCTTCCTCCTTCAGGCCCAGACCTCGGGGGCGCAGGTGGTGGCCTTCGCCAATGCCGGTGCGGACGCGGCCAACTGCATCAAGCAGGCCGGCGAGTTCGGTCTGACGCAGGCCGGACAGAAGCTCGCCTCGCTTCTCTGCTTCATCCCGCAGATCCACGGCATCGGGCTCCAGGTCGCCCAGGGCCTGCTCCTGACCGAAGGCTTCTACTGGGACCTCAACGACCGCACGCGGGCGTTCGCCCGGCGCTACGGCGCGCGCATGGACGGGCAGATGCCGTGCACGATCCAGGTCGGCTGCTACTCGGGCGTGCTGCACTACCTGAAGGCCGCAGCGGCCATGGGCGCCGACGCGGCCCGTGCGAGCGGAGCCGCGGCGGTGCGGCAGATGAAGCAGATGCCGACCGACGACGACGTGTTCGGGAAGGGCCGGGTGCGCGAGGACGGGCGCAAGATCCACGACATGCACCTGTTCGAGGTGAAGGCGCCGGGCGAGTCGAAGTCGCCCTGGGACCTGTACCGGCTCGTGCGCACGACGCCGGGCGAGGAGGCCTACCGGCCGCTGGCCGAGGGCAACTGCCCCATGGTGCGCTCGTGATGACGGACCCGGCCTCCGGCGCACTCGCCGGCATCCGTGTCGTCGATCTCTCGCGCGTCCTCGGGGGGCCGTACTGCACCCAGATCCTCGGCGACCACGGCGCGGACGTGATCAAGGTCGAGCCACCCGGCGGCGACGAGACCCGCGGCTGGGGCCCGCCGTTCCGCCACAACACCGCCTCCTATTTCCAGGGGGCGAACCGCAACAAGCGCGCGATCACCCTCGATCTCGCGACCGATCCCGGGCGCGACCTGCTCCGCGCGCTCCTCGCGGACGCCGACGTGCTCGTGGAGAACTTCAAGCCGGGCACGCTCGACCGCTGGGGCTTCCCGCGCGCGGTGCTGGAGGAGGACTTCCCGCGCCTCGTCCACTGCCGGATCTCGGGCTTCGGCGCGGATGGTCCGCTCGGCGGGCTTCCCGGCTACGACGCCTGCGCGCAGGCGATGGGCGGCCTGATGAGCGTCAACGGCGAGGCCGGAGGCGGGCCCACCCGGGTCGGCCTGCCGGTGGTCGACATGGTCACGGGCCTCAACGCGGTCATCGGCATCGCTTTCGCGCTGTTCGAGCGCGAGCGCAGCGGCAAGGGTCAATTCGTCGACACCACCCTCTACGACTGCGCGATCTCGCTCCTGCATCCGCATGCCGCCAACTTCTTCATGAACGGCCGGGTCCCGGGCCGGACCGGCAACGCGCACCCGAACATCGCACCCTACGAAACCCTGCCGACGGCGCACGGCGAGATCTTCCTGGCGATCGGCAACGACCGTCAGTTCGCCAACCTCGTCCGCCTCCTCGGCATTCCGCAACTGGCTCGGGAGCCGGACTTCGCCACCAACGCCGCGCGGCTCGCCAACCGCGAGCGGCTGCGCTCGGAACTGGCCGAACCGCTCCTGGCGCACGAGGCGGCCGCCCTGGCGGAGTCGCTCCTCGAAGCAGGCGTTCCGGCCGCTGCCGTCGCGGATGTCGGCGAGGTGCTGGCTCATCCTCACACCCTGCATCGGGGCATGGTCGTCGAGCTCGACGGTTACCAGGGACTGGGACCCCCGGTGAAGCTCTCGCGCACGCCCGCCAGCGTGCGCCGCCCGCCGCCCCGCTTCGACGAGCACGCCCACGAGGTCCTCGCGCCGTACCGCAAGCAGGAGTGATGCGATGTCCGGAAAATTCCTTCCGGACATCGCATCACCAGCCTGCGCGGCGCGTGAGCGAAGCCGATTTTCGCATCGCGAAGCGATTGCGCAGCAATCGCCACGATCCCGCAGGGATCGCCTGAAGCGATCAACCGGAAACCGTATGAGATCGCCGATTCCCCGCAATTGCGCCGACTTTCTTCGAGACGAAGCGCATCGGCGTGAGCAGGCGTCAGGCGGGCTCCGAGAGACCGAGGGCCGCCTCGAGCGCGGCGTAGACGGACTGAGCGGCCGGCGACAGGGGGCGGTGGCGATGCCTGACCAGCCCGAACGGCTCGACACTGACGCGGCCGACGCCGCCATCGAGGGCGAGGCGGCGGAACCGTCCGGCTTGCGTCACGAGGTCGGCGACGGCTGCGGTGACCGGCCCGATGGCGTGGCCGGCGGCCACCACGCTCAGGGTCAGCACAACGGACGAGGTGTTGAGAACACGGCCGGGCGGCGGGAGGCCGGCCTGTCGGAACAGCCGGTCGACCCGGGTGCGCAGCAGCGTGCCGGGCGGCTGCATCACCCAGGTCTGCCCGACGAGGGCGTCGAGGCCCGGCGCTCCGCCCGCCAGCAGCGGATGGTCGTCGCGGACCAGGAACACCAGCTCCTCGTCGCGGACCTCGCGGTAGAGGAGTTCGCCCGCGTCGCTGCCCGGCGGAATGCGCGCCAGCACGAAATCGAGCCGGTTCTCCTGAAGCATCCGCACCAGCGGCACGCTGGTTCCCACCTCGACCGTGACCCGAAGCTCCGGATGGCTCGCCTGGAGCCCGGTCAGCGTCGTCGCCACGACGTCGACGGCCGGGGCCGTGACGGCCCCCAGCGCCACGGTGCCGCCGCGCCCGGCCCGCAGCAGGGCCAGCTCGTCGCCCGCCGCCGCGACTTCCTGGGCCACGACGCGGGCCCGGCGCGTCAGCACCTCGCCGAGGGCGTTGGCCCGGAGGCCCCGCGGCAGCCGCTCGAACACCGGCGCGCCGACCTGCGCCTCGATCTCCGCGAGAAGCCGCGAGGCGGCGGGCTGGGTGATGCGCAGGCTCCGCGCCGCCAGCCCGAGCCCCCCGGTCGCCTCGATGGCGGCCAGAAGCTGGAAATGGCGCAGCTTGAACCGCCCGCTCCCGATCACCGCTCCGGCCATCACCCCCGCCTCCGGCATGCCGGATCCGGCATGTCGGGCGGCCGTAAGGGTATTTGACCGGTCCATCAACGCCACCATACTCCGACCCCGACGACAACGACGCCCGGCCTCCCGCGCACGCCTCTCCGGCACCGGGAGCGGCCCTGGGCGCGGGGAGGAGCGGCACGATGCCGGAACGGAGCGGCGGCGCCCTCGCGGCGCGCACCGACGAGGCCCCGTCGCGGCCGATACCGCCCGCCGGCCCTGTCCCGCGCCGGCGCCGGCCTCCCCCGACAGCGAAGGTCCCGCACCGATGAATCCCGAGAAGAAGCCGCTGCGCAGCCAGGCCTGGTTCGGACGCCAGGACAAGATGGGCTTCTACTACCGCTCGTTCCTGAAGAACCGCGGCATCCCGCAGGACCAGTTCGAGGGCAAGCCGGTCATCGGCATCTGCAACACTTGGTCCGAACTCAATCCCTGCAACGCGCATTTCCGCACCATCGCCGAGCACGTGCGCTACGGCGTGCTGGAGGCGGGCGGCTTCCCGCTCGAATTCCCGGTCTCCTCGCTCGGCGAGGTGACGATGCGCCCGACCGCGATGCTCTACCGCAACCTCGCGGCGATGGACGTCGAGGAGGGGATCCGGGCCCACCCCCTCGACGGCGTCGTGCTGCTGATGGGCTGCGACAAGACCACCCCGGCCCTGGTGATGGGCGCGGCCTCCGCCGACCTGCCGGCGATCGGCGTCTCGGGCGGGCCGCAACTGCGCGGCGTCTACCGCGGCCAGATCATCGGCTCGGGCACCAACATCATCTCGATGTCCGAGCAGCTCCGGGCCGGCGAGATCACGCTCACGGAGTTCCACGAGGCCGAGGCCGGCATGAACCGCTCGGCCGGGTCCTGCATGACCATGGGCACCGCCTCGACCATGGCCTCGATGGTCGAGGCGCTCGGCCTCGGCCTGCCCGGGAACGCCGCGATCCCGGCGGTCGACGCGCGGCGCAACGAGCTGGCGCGCATGGCGGGCCGGCGCATCGTCGGGATGGTCCACGAGGACCTGACACCCTCGAGGATCCTGGTCCGCGAGGCGTTCGAGAACGCGATCCGCACGCTCGCGGCGATCGGCGGCTCGACCAACGCCGTCGTGCACCTGCTCGCCATCGCCCGCCGCATCGGCGTGCCGCTGACGCTGGACGATTTCGACCGGCTCGGCCGCGGCCTGCACTGCCTCGTCGACCTGATGCCCTCGGGCCGGTTCCTGATGGAGGATTTCTACTACGCCGGCGGCCTGCCGGTGGTTCTGCGCCGGCTCGGCGAGCAGGGCCTCCTGCACCGCGACGCGATCACCGCCAACGGCCGCACGCTCTGGGACAACGTGCGCGACGCCGAGTGCTGGAACGACGAGGTCATCACCCGGGTCGAAGCGCCGTTCAAGGCCGAGTCCGGCATGGCGATCCTCACCGGTAACCTCGCGCCGGACGGGGCAGTCATCAAGCCGTCGGCCGCCTCGCCGGAGCTGATGCGCCACACCGGCCGCGCGGTGGTGTTCGAGAGCAACGAGGAGATGCGCGCTGCCGTCAACGACGAGACCCTCGACATCGACGCCTCGTGCATCATGGTGCTGAAGAACTGCGGCCCGAAGGGGTATCCGGGCATGGCCGAGGTCGGCAACATGCCGATCCCGGGCAAGCTCCTGCGCCAGGGCGTGCGGGACATGATCCGCATCTCCGACGCCCGGATGTCCGGCACCGCCTACGGCACCGTGGTGCTGCACGTCGCCCCCGAGGCGGCGATCGGCGGCCCGCTGGCGCTGGTGCGCGACGGCGACCTCATCACCCTCGACGTCGCGGCGCGCTCGCTGCACCTTCACGTCGACGAGGCGGAACTCGCCGCCCGCCGCCTCGCCTTCGTGCCGCCGCCGGCCCACGCCGAGCGCGGCTACGTCAAGATGTACGTCGACCACGTGCTTCAGGCGAACGAAGGTGCCGACCTCGACTTCCTGGTCGGGAAGAGCGGCGCGCCGGTTCCCCGCGACAACCACTGATACGGTTTTCGGACGATCAGTTCCGAAAACCGTATCGAAGCCCGCGCGGCGGAGCTTCGCTCCGCCTGCGTGAGCGAAGCCGATTCCCGCATCGCGAAGCGATCCCGCAGGGATCGCCGAGCGATCAATCGAAAATCGTATGAGAGGCCCCCGATGAGCCATCCGATCTACCGCGGCGTCTTCCCCGTCGCGCCGACCGTGTTCGACGAGCGGGGCGAACTCGACCTCGACGGGCAGCTCCGGGCGATCGACTTCATGATCGACGCCGGCTCGCACGGGATCTGCATCCTGGCGAACTGGTCCGAGCAGTTCGTGCTCACCGACGAGGAGCGCGTGCGGGTGATGCGCGCCGTGCTCGAGCACGTCGCCGGCCGGGTGCCGGTGATCGTGACGACGACGCACTTCGCCACCGCGGTCTGCGCCGCGCGCTCGCGGCAGGCCGAGGAACTCGGCGCCGCGATGGTGATGGTGATGCCGCCCTATCACGGCGCCACCATCCGGGTGCCGGACCTCGGGGTCCACGACTTCTTCCGCACGGTCTCGGACGCGATCTCGATCCCGATCATGATCCAGGACGCGCCGGTCGCCGGCACGCCGCTCTCCGTGCCCTTCCTCGCCCGGCTGGCGCGGGAGGTCGCGAACGTCGCCTACTTCAAGATCGAGGTGCCACAGGCGGCGGCCAAGCTCCGGGCCCTGATCGCCGAGGGCGGCGACGCGGTCGTCGGCCCGTGGGACGGCGAGGAGGGCATCACCCTGCTCGCCGACCTCGACGCCGGCGCGACCGGCGCGATGACGGGAGCCGGCTACCCCGACGGCATCCGCCAGATCGTCGACGCCCATTCCGCCGGCGACCGCGAGGGGGCGATCGCGGCCTACCAGCGCTGGCTGCCGCTCATCAACCACGAGAACCGGCAGTGCGGGCTCATCGCCGCCAAGGTGCTGATGGAGGAAGGCGGCGTGATCCGGTCCGGCATGACCCGCCATCCGGTGATGCCGCTGCACCCGGAGACCCGCGCCGGGCTGATCGAGCTGGCGCGGCGCAACGATCCGCTGGTGCTGCGCTGGGCGCGCTGAGGCGCCGGCCGGGGCCACGGCCCGGAACGGCACGGCGCCGCGGACGCGCCGCTCCCCCGGCACCGTCGCCCGGGATCCCGGCGACGGGCTGAGCGAGGGCCGCCTGCCGGAGGGGGGCCGGCCGGAGCGGGGCGTCGTCGATCCGGCTTCCGGGACGGATCGACCGGGACCCGCGTCATACGAAATCCCTGTGATCGCCTCAGGCGATCCCTGCCGGGATCGTGGCGATTGCTGCGCCATCGCTTTCGCGATGCGGATTTCGGCTTCGCTCGGGCGCGTGGAGCCTCCGGCTCCACGGCGCGGGCTCGTGATACGACATCCGAAAGTCATCGTCCGGATGTCGTATCACTCCACGAAGGGCTCGACGCTGCGGCGCTCCCCCAGCAGGAAGGCGTCGGCGACGTGGATGAGCGGGCGCAGGTCGACGTCGCTCTCGCCCGCCCGGATCAGGGCGGCGAACCGGTCGTAGAGCCCGCGATACTCCGCCTCCGGCGGAAGCGCCTGCGCGACGCCGTCGATCGCGAGCGCGGCGCCGCCCCGCGACAGAACCAGCGTGCCGTCCCCGGTCTCGACGCGGATGTCCCAGCTCTGCGGCCCGGTCTGGCGCCAGTCGAACACGGCGCGGACGGGCGCGCCGTCGCGGTCCGAGAAGGCGAGGTCGGCGGCGATCGGCGCCTGCCGGTTCGCCGGCACCGCGAGGCTCGCCGCCGTCAGGTGGAAGGGCGGGAGGATGTGCGTCGCGATCGACAGGGCGTTGATGCCGGGATCGAACACCCCCATCCCGCCCGGCTGCCAGATCCAGTCCTGCCCCGGATGCCAGTGCCGCACGTCCTCCTTCCAGGCGATCTCGACCCGCCGGATGCGGCGCCCGGAGAGCCAGAGGCGGGCGGGCTCGACGCCCGGCGCGTAGCGGGAATGCCAACTCGCGAACAGGCTGACGCCGCGGGTCCGGGCCGCCTCGCGCAGGATCTCCACCTCGGCGAGCGTCGCGCCGGGCGGCTTCTCCAGGAAGACGTGGCGCCCCGCCCCGATCGCCGCGAGGGCCGCGCCGAAGCGCGCCTGCGGCGGCTGGCACAGGGCGACCGCCTCGACGTCGGGAGACCCGGCGAGCATCGCCTCGACGGATCCGTAGCTCGGCACCCCGTCGAGCCCGCCGCCGCGGCTCGCCACCGCGACGAGGCGGTGGTCGGGCGAGGCGGCGATCACCGGCAGGTGCTGGTCGCGGGCGATCTTGCCGAGACCCACGAGGCCGATGCGGACCGGCGCGCCGGCCTCAGCCATGGTCGACCGGCGGGCGCATGAACCTGACCATCGCGCTCCCTTCTATTACTCATACAAGTTGCTAGAGCGATCCGCACGGAAGCGCAAGGGCCGGCCTCCCGCCGCGCCCGGCGGAGCGGGTTCGGGGTGACGGATGTCCCCTCGAACGCCGAGCGGAGCGAGAGCCGGGTGAGCGGCGACACGACGTGTCGCGCACGAACGCCGGCGCCTGAGGCCGAGCGAGGAACGAGGGCAATCGCTCCGAAGCGATGGCCCTGGGGATCGTCGGCCCGCGCCTTGCGCTTCCGCGACGTGCGGCTATGGTCGCGCCATGCCCGTCCCGGGCCTGTCCCGGGCCCGCTCGGATGCTCGGATCGATGGACCGGAACGGCAAGGCGCGCACCGGGCGCAAGGGCGAAGGCGTCCTGCTCCCGCTCGCCTCGGCCGGCCGGCGGATCCACGGCTCGGTCGCGCGCGACCTCGGCATCGCCATTCTGGCCGGGCGGCACGCCCCGGGCGCGGTGCTGCCCGGGGAGATCGAGTTCTCGGAACAGCTCGGGGTCTCGCGCACCGCCTACCGCGAGGCGATCCGCATCCTCAGCGCGAAGGGGCTGGTGGAGAGCCGGCCGAAGACCGGCACCCGGGTGAGCCCGCGCGGCCGCTGGAACCTGCTCGATCCCGACATCCTGGCCTGGGCCTTCGAGTCGGAGCCGAGCGAGGCTTTCGTCCGCGACCTGTTCGAGTTGCGGCTGATCGTCGAGCCGGCCGCCGCGGAACTGGCCGCGGGCCGGCGCAGCGGCCTCGACATCGCCCGCATGGGGCACGCCCTGGAGGAGATGGCCCGGCACGGGCTGGCCGCCGCCGCCGGCCGCGCGGCCGATCAGGCGTTCCACCACGCGATCCTGGAGGCGACCCGCAACGCGCCGCTGATCGCCCTGTCGAGTTCGATCGCGGCGGCGGTGACCTGGACCACGATCTTCAAGCAGCGCCGCCGCGCCCTGCCGCGCGACCCCCTGCCCGAGCACCGGGTGCTCTACGAGGCGATCGTGGCCGGGGAGCCGGCCCGCGCCCGGGCACGGATGACCGACCTGATCCGCCTCGCGCTCGCCGACACGGAACTCTCGATGACGGAGTGAGCGGCGGCTCCCGTCGCGCCTCCCGGGCGCAGGCAGGGAGCGATCGCGCCGGGTCTCCGGCCCGCGCCCTCCTCGTCGCCGGACCGGGGGCCGCTCAGGCGCCGGCCGCGCACGGCCGGGGGCCGGCGTGGGTGACGCGGTTGACGCAGCCCCATATACTCATACAAATAAACCCGACAACGAAGACGCCCGGCCCAGAGAGGCCGCGCACGGGAGAGGAGACGGCCGATGGCGGGAGTGATTCCGGGCACGGGCTCGCCCACGGGCACCGCGGCCGCCGGCGGCGGGGCGGCCTACCGCCCGACGCTGACCCTGCTGGCGAGCCTGTTCTTCATGTGGGGCTTCATCACGGTCATCAACAACACGCTGCTGCCGCACCTGCGCAACGTGTTCGACCTCGACTACACCCGGACCACCCTGATCGAATCGGTCTGGTTCATCGCCTACTTCGTCGCCTCGCTGCCGGCCGCCAGGCTGATCGAGCGGATCGGCTACCAGCGCGCCCTCGTCGCCGGGCTCGGCGTCATGGCGCTCGGCACCCTCGGCATGGTCGCGGCGGCGCATCTGCCCTCGTACGGGGTCACGCTCGCGGCCCTGTTCGTCATCGCCTGCGGCATCACCCTGCTGCAGGTCGCCGCCAACCCGTACGTCGCGGTGGTCGGACCGCCGGAGAGCGCCTCGTCGCGGCTCAACCTCGTTCAGGCGTTCAACTCGCTCGGCACGACGCTCGCGCCGCTCTTCGGCGGCTACCTCATCCTCGGCCGCTCCGCGTCGGGCAACGTCGCGGCCGGCGCCGCGCCCCTGGGCGCGGCCGAGCGGCTCGCCGACGCGCAGTCGGTGCAACTGCCCTACCTCATCGTCGCCGCGACCCTGGTGGTGCTCGCGGTCGTCATCGCGCGCGCCTCGCTCCCCGCCCTGGGGGCCGCCACGAGCCGCGTGGCGCGGGCGGAGCGGACCTCGCATTCGCTCTGGCGCCACCGCAACCTCGTCCTCGGTGTGCCGGCGATCTTCATCTATCTCATCGCCGAGATCGGCGTCTCGAACCTGTTCATCAACTTCGTCTCCCGGCCCGACATCGGCAACCTCAGCCAGGTCCAGGCCTCGCACTACCTGTTCCTGCTCTGGGGCGGCATGATGGTCGGCCGCTTCGCCGGGAGCTGGCTGATGCAGCGCGTGGCCGCCGAGACCGTGCTGGCGGGAGCCGCGGTGGGCGCCTTCGCGGTGATGTTGGTGACGAGCTTCGCCACCGGCCCGCTCGCCATGTGGGCGCTGATCTCGGTCGGCCTGTTCCACGCGATCATGTTCCCGACGATCTTCACCCTCGGCATCCGCGGCCTCGGCCCACTGACCGAGGAGGGCTCGGGCCTGCTGATCATGGCGATCGCGGGTGGCGCCCTCGTCGTGGTGCAGGGCTGGATCGCCGACGAGTTCGGGTTGCAGCACTCCTTCCTCCTGACCGCGGCCTGCGAACTCTACGTCCTGTTCTACGCCGTCTGGGGCAGCCGTCCGGCCGCGGCGCCGGGGGGCGGCTCGCCGGCGTCGGAGGCGGTCTGAACGGGTTCCGGGGAAGGACGGGCGCGACCGGAGGAACCACGATTCGTCGCCGGCGGCCGCAGGCTCCCCGCGGCGAGGGCCGGACCGGGGCTCGCCACGCCGCCGCCGGCGGGGGTAGGCTCGCCGCCATGGAGCAGACCGGACCCGCCCACCGCATCACCTACACCGAGGCCATGGTGCGCGACGCCGTGCGGACGTTCGTCTGGCGCCGCGGCGTCGCCGGCCAGAAGGGGCTGTGGACCGTCGCCGCCGCGATGCTCGGCCTCATCGTCTGGCTGGTCTGGCGCGGCGACCGGAGCTGGGTGGTCGGCGTCGTCGCCGCCACGGTGCTCCTGGCGCCGCTCTGCCTCGGGCTGGTCTGGGTCGCGCATCACCGCAACACGGTGGGCCGCTTCCGCCGGATGCGCGAGCCCGTCGCCGAGGTGGCGGTCCGGCCGGACGGGCTGGCGCTCGCCTCCGACCTCGGGTCGGGCCACGTCGCCTGGGCGGCCATCACCGAGATCTGGGAACGGCCGGGCTACTGGATGCTGTTCACCGGGCCGGCCCAGTTCATCACCCTGCCCCTCGACGGGATCCCGGCCGCGGACCTCGACCGTGTGCGACAGCGGGCCGACCGGCGGTGAGGGCCCCGGCCCCGCCCTGGTTCTCGCCGCCGGGGCTGGCTCGGCGCATTCGTCATGCGGCGGCGTGGTGATCCAGACCACTTCGTTCCACGATCCCCCGGATTGACGCACCCGTGATACGGAATCCGGAAGATGATACGATTTTCGGATGATCAATTCCGAAAATCGCATCACCAGCCCGCGCGGCGCAGAGCGAAGCTCTGCGCGCACCTGAGCGAAGCCGGTTTCCGCATCGCGAACGCGACTGCAACGCAGTCGCCGAGCGATCAATCGCAAACCGTATGATGCATGAACAAGGATCCGAGCAGGGTTACCCGGCGCAACTCTGCTCGGGCGCTGCCGCGAGAAGCTCGCCCGCCCTTCCTACGTCAGCAGCCGCAAGGCGCGCGCCCGGATCAGGGCCGCGGACCGCCTGCTGACGCCGAGCTTGGAATAGATGTTCGACAGGTGCCATTTCACGGTGGGGAGCGACAGCGAGAGTTCGGCCGCGATCCGGGCGTTGTCGTAGCCGGCGTCGAGCAGACGCAGCAGTTCGACCTCCCGCGGCGTCGCCGCATCGACAGCCAGCGGGTCGTCGGCCTCGGCGCCCGCCGGACTTGCCCCGACGGCCGTGCAGACCGCCTGGAAGAACGCGAGGTCGGCGGCCTGGATCAGGCCGAGCTTCTTCATCGGCGTCGCCGCGATCAGGTCGTGCACGAGGCCCGCCCGCTGGAGGAACGGGCGCATCAGGGCCGTTCGGGCGGCGAGCGTGACGGCCTTCGCGAACGCCGCCCGCGCGGCGGGCGCGCCGGCGGAGCGCAGGGACAGGGCGGCCAGGGTCAGGTGCAGGTCGACCTGCTCGCGGCGGCGCCCGTCCCGGACCGCCTCCTGGAGCGCCTCGGCCGCGAGCCCCTCCGCCTGCCGCCACTGTCCGGAGGAGGTGCAGAACTCGATCTGCGCCATCCGGGCCGCGGACGCCTCCATGGCGGCGAGGGAGGCCGGCAGGGTGGCGACGGGCTGGCCCTCCCGGTCGATCAGGCCCGCGCGCCCGAGGCGCTCCTGGGCCGCCTCGAAGGAGCCCGCCCGCAGCATGCGGCGGATCGCGGCGGCTTCGAGGAGGAAGCTCAGGCGCGGCCCGAACCGGGCCGCGAAGGCTTCCAGGGCGTCGAGGCCGAACGGCGCGGACTCGGTGAGGAGCGCGTCGACGGCGACATCCATCGCGAGCCACGCGATCTCGAGGATGCCGTTCTCGACGCCGCGCGGGAGCCAGGCGCGGATCGGCTCCAGAGCCTCCGCCATCCGCCCGAGATCGGCCGCGACCCGCGCCTCCATCAGGACCAGCACCGAGGCGATACCGGTCTCGCCGCCCAGGCGGGCACGAAGGCCGGGATCGATGGCCCGCACCTGCCGCTCGGCGCCGGTGGCGTCCCCCTGCACCGCGTCCACGGTCGCGGTCACGAGGCAGGCCCAGACGCGACCGTAGTCGCTGCGGGTGCGGATGATGGCGCCGTCCATCTCCCGCAGCGCCTGGCGCGCCCGGCCAAGATCGTTGTCGGCGACCGCCGCGAGGGCGAGCGCCGCCGCCACCGCCGCCCGGTCGAAGGGCTGCTGGTTCCCGCTCGCCGCCAGCCAGGCCGGGGCCCCGCTTCGCACCGCCTGGAGATCGTTGAGGTGGTAGCTCACGACGATCTCGGCGGCGCGCTGCCGCTGCCGGAGGGGGCCGTCCTCGGCCTCCGCGGGCCGCTCCGCCGGGATCCGCTGGTCGAGCCGCCGCAGGGTCGCGCGGGCGCCGCCGTAATCCCGGGTGAAGGCCTGGGCCCAGGCGTACCAGAACAGGGCGTCGAGGCCGGGCTCGGTCTGGCACGCCGCCGCGCGGCGCACCAGATCGATGAAGCCCGAGAGTTCGCCGAGGTCGCGCACCATCGGCTCCGCGATCGCGTCGAGCAGCGCGGCGACGAGGGCCCTGTCTCCGACCGCGAGCGCGAGATCGAGGGCGTGCCCGTGCTCGCCGTGCTCCCCGAGCCACGCCGCGGCCCGCACCGCCACGGCCCGCCGGCGCTCCGGATCGCGCCGCGCGCTCTCGGCCTGCAGGAACTCGCGGAACAGGGCGTGGAAGCGGAACCACGTCCGCTCCCGGTCGAGCGGGACGATCAGCACGTTGCGTTCGACGAGGTAGCGGATCCAGCCGGCGGCGTTCGGGTCGCCGGTGGCCCTGCGCGCGAGATCCGCCGAGAACACCCGCAGCACCGCGATGTCGTGCAGGAAGGCGACGAGTTCGGGATCGAACGTGCCCATCAGCCGGCGCGAGAGCAGGGCGGCGAAGTCGCTGTCGGCGCCGGTGAAGCCCTCGATGGCCCGGGTCTCGCCCGCCTCGCCCTCCAGGATGAGCTGGACGAGGCGCACCGCCGCGGGCCACCCCTCCGTCCGCCTGACGATGGCCGCGACGGTCTCGGGCGCGACATCCTGCAAGCCGGCCGCGCGCAGGACCGCCACGGTATCCCTGTGGTCGAAACCCAGCTCCATCGGGGTGAGTCGGCGCAGCTTCATCTCCACCCGGGCACGTCCGATGTCGAAGGCGATCGGCCGGGTGGAACTGGCGACGATGCGGAGGCTGCGGGGGCTGCGGAACACCAGCGCGTCCATCAGCAGGGTCAGGTCGGCATCGTCGCAGGAGTTGAGGTTGTCGAGGAAGAGCGTGGTGTCGCCGGGGGCGGCCTCGAGGGCCTGGACGATGCGGTCGATCCGCGCCTGGGCGTCGCCGCGCGGGTCGACCATGATCGGGAGCGCGGCGTCCGGCCCGCCGAGCCGGAGGGCGGCCTCGATGTGGCCGAGCAGGAGCGGCAGGTCGATCCGGCGGTCGTCGAGGCCGACCCAGACGCAGCGCCCGCCGCGGTCGGCGAGCAGGGCGTGCAACTGGGTCATCAGGACGGTCTTGCCGAACCCGGTCGGAGCGACGGCGACGGTGATCTTGGTCAGGGGGCCGGAGCGGAACGACCGCAGCACGCGCGTCTCCACGGGCGCGAACCCGTAGGCCGGCGGCTCGAAGCGGGCGCGAGACAGAGGGACCACGGCGGCACCCGCAGGGGCCGACCCGGTGCAGGGCGACCCGGTCCACGTGCCGGTTTCGGCAGGCATCGTCTTCCTCCCCGGAACCGCATCTTGGCGACGTCTTGTTCCCGTCTGCTTCGTTCGACGCGAGCACCGGACCGGCAGCCCGCATCGGTCGTCGTTCCGCCGTCACGTCCGGGCCGGCCCGACCGGATCGACCGCGCCCGTGCGTTGCCCCCGCCTCACCGGGGGCGATGCCCCGTCATCCTCGCCGGCCGGCATCAGCTCACCGCGCGTTCCCGGCCCTCCCAGAACGGACGGCGCAGGACGGTCTTGAGCAGCTTGCCGGCGGCCGAGACCGGCAGCCGCTCGACGATGTCGAGGCTGCGCGGGCACTTGTAGGGGGCGATCCGCTGCCGGCAGTGTCCGGCGATGTCGTCGAGCGTCAGGCTCAGGCCGGGCCGCAGGACGACGACGGCGTGGATGATCTCGCCCCATTCGGCGTCCGGAATGCCGATCACCGCGGCGGCGGCGACGGCCGGATGGCCGCAGACCGCATTCTCCACCTCCAGAGAGTAGACGTTCTCACCGCCGGTGATGATCATGTCCTTGGCGCGGTCGACGATGAAGACGTAGCCCGCCTCGTCGAGGTAGCCCATGTCACCGGTATACAGCCATCCGCCCCGCAGGGCCACGGCGGTATCTTCGGAACGGCCGCGATACCCGGCCATGACGTTGGGGCCGCGCACGACGATCTCGCCGACCTCCCCGGCTCCCAGTTCCAGCCCCTCCGGCGAGACCGTGCGCACCTGCGTGTGGCAGAAGCTCCGCCCGGCCGAGCGCAGGCGCCCCCCGGCGCGCCGGGCCGGATCGTGGTCGGCCGGGCGCAGCATCGAGATCGTCGCCGCCGCCTCCGTCATCCCGTAGACCTGCCCGAAGGCCACGCCCGGCATCGCCCGCATCGCCCGATCGATCAGCGCCTCGGAGGCCGGCGAGGCGCCGTAGAGGAGCGAGCGCAGGGAGGCCGTGTCCGCCTCGGCGAGGGCGGGATGGTCGACGAGCATCTGCAGCATGGTCGGCACCATCAGGAGATCGGTGATGCGGTGCCGCTCGACCAGGTCGGCCACCGCCTCGGGCTGGAAGGCCGGCAGCATCACGTGGGTGCCGCCGCGCAGGAGCAGGCAGGCCGTCGCCATCAGGTCGGCGAGGTGGAACATCGGTGCCGCGTGCAGGCCGACCGCGCCGTCGGCGTAGGCGCCCTCGCCGAGGATGCCCATGGCCGAGAGCAACACGTTGGCGTGGCTCAGAACGACCCCCTTGGCCCTTCCCGTCGTGCCGCCGGTGTAGAAGATGCCGAACGGCTCCCCGCCGCCGATGCCGACATCCGGCACCGGGTCGGTGTCGCGCACCAGGGCCTCGAGGGAGAGGCAGCCCGGACCCGCCGCCTGCTCGCCGCAGAACACGACGTGGCTCAGGCCGGAACAGCCCTCCCTCAGCCGTCGCTCCTGGGACGCGAAGGCGTCGTCCACGAACAGGACCTTCGCCCCGGAATCGGTCAAGCCCTCGATGAGCTCGTCCGTCGACCAGCGGAAGTTCAACGGCACCACGAGCGCCCCGATCCAGGGCACCGCGAGGTAGTATTCCAGCACGCGGTCCGAATTGAGCGCCAGGATCGCGACCCGGTCTCCCCTTCTCACGCCGAGGGAGAGCAACGCCCCGGCGATGCGCGCCACCCGGTCCGACAGCGCCCGGAAGGTCTGGGCGCGGCCGTTGCACAGGGTTGCGATCGCGTCCGGCCCGGTCCGCAGGGCGCGATGGAGCCCCTGCGTGAACTGGAGCTGGAACGGGTTGCCGCCCGCCGCCGGCTCCGGGCCGGCATCCGGGTCCCGGACCGTCGGACGCTCGATCGTACGGGGTTCGTCCATCACAAGGGCCGTCAGCGCGCTCACGTCGTCCTCCCGTTCGCTGAGCATCATCCCGCGGCCGGACGGGGCCGGAGCGGCGAGAATGATGCGGTCACACCAGGCCGGGCGGGGCTGCCCGGCGCAGCTCCGCCCGGATCACGGGTCGCGCCGGCCCGCGACCATTCCCAGGGCAATCGGGTGAACCCGATTGCCCTGGGTTTCCTGCTTGGCCTCAGGCGCCGGCAGTCACATCCGTGACTTCGGCTTTCGCTCCGCTCTGCGTCCGAGAGGACATTCGTCCTCCCGGACCCGCTGCGCGGGGCGCTCTTCGCGCCCGCCGGATCGACAATCGGGTTTCACCCGATTGCCCTGCGACCATTCCGGGCGCCCGAGGGCGCCGGTCGCCGGCTCCCCGCCCTCAGAGACCGAAGGCGAGGGGGTTGAGCAGCCACAGCCCCACCACCGCCAATGCGGCGTGCAGGCCGACGAGCGGAAGCGGCTTGCGCCCCCGGAACAGGGTACGGAACAGGATCAGGCCCCCGACCAGCGCCGACGTCGTCAGGCCGAGCGCCCACCATGCGGCGGGGGCGCCGCCGCCCATCCGGAGGTTGGCGAAGAACAGCACGGCGAGGCCGGTCAGGCCGACGAGGCCGTGGATGGTGCCGGATCCCCGCGGCAGACGCAGGCGGAGGCGCGGCGGCAGCGCCAGGATCACGCCTCCGGCGGCGCCCCCGGCGAGCAGGCAGAAGGCGACCTGTTCGAGCCTCATGCCGCGGCCCCGTGAAGGCGGCGCCCCCCCGCCGCGAACCCGGCCGGCAGGTCGAAGCGGGCGCCGTGGGACCGGCTCAACCCCGCGCAGCGCCCGGCGAAGACCGCTGCGCCGATGTCGTCGATCGCCGCGAGCGGACCCCCGAGATAGCTCGGGAAGGCCCAGCCGAGGATCGCACCGAGATCCGCCTCGCCGGCCTCGTCGATGATGCCCGCGTCCCAGCAGCGGGCGGCCTCCACGAGCTGCGCGTAGAGCAGGCGCTCGCGGACCTCCGCCACCCCCGCCCCGCTCCTCGCGCCGCGGGCGAGGTCGGCGATGGCCGCGCGGTCGAGGCGCTTCGGGCCGTCCGCCGGGTAGGCGTAGAAGCCGGCCCTGGTCTTGCGGCCGAAGCGGCGCCCGGCGACCAGGGCGTCGAGGAGCGGGTTGACGGCGTGGCGGTCGTCGGCCGCCGGGCCGGTCTCGCGGGCGCGGAAGAAGTGCGTGATGTGGTGCATCACGTCGATGCCCACCTCGTCGAGCAGCGCCAGCGGCCCGACCGGCATGCCGAGCGCGATGCCGGCATTCTCGATCAGCACCGGATCGACGCCGTCGACGACGCAGCGCAGGCCCTCGCGGATGTAGGCGTCGACGCAGCGCGTGGTGTAGAAGCCGTAGCCGTCGCGCACCACGATCGGCGTCTTGCGGATCGCCCGGACGTAGTCGAGGGCGCGGGCGAGCGTCGCGTCCGAGGTCTTGGGTCCGACCACCACCTCGACCAGCGCCATGCGCGGCACCGGCGAGAAGAAGTGCAGGCCGATCAGGTTCTCCGGCCGCGCGCTCGCCTCGGCCAGCTCGTCGATCGGCAGGGCCGAGGTGTTGCTGGCGAAGATCGCATCCGGGCCGAGAGCGGCCTCGGTGGCGCGGATCGCCTGCCGCTTGACCTCGACATCCTCCAGCACGGCCTCGATCACCAGGTCGCAGCCGGACAACGCCGCGTGGTCGGCGCCCGCGGTGATCCGCGCGGCGGCGGCCTCGCGCGCGGCCTCGCTCAGGCGGCCCTTGCGCTCGTCGGCTTCGAGCTGCGCCAGGATGCCGTCGCGCGCGCGCCCGGCGATCTCCGGGCTGCGGTCGACCAGCACCACCTCGATCCCGGCGAGCGCCGAGACCTGGGCGACGCCCGCCCCCATGAAGCCGGCACCGAGCACGCCGAGGCGGCGGACCGGCCGCTTCGGCTCGGCGGCCGGGCGCCGCACCAGCTTGTCGGCGGCCTGCCTGGCGAAGAACAGGGTGCGGATCATGTTCTGGGCCGGGCGGCCCCGCACCAGGGCGGCGAAGTGCTTCTGCTCCAGGCGCAGGGCCCGGTCGATCGGCAGCCTGGTGCCCTCGTAGACGCAGCGCAGGATCGCGAGCGGAGCCGGGTCATTGCCCTGCGTCGCGGCCTGCGTGCCGGCATTGGCCGCGACCAGCGCCGCCGTGACCTTCGGGTCGTAGGCGCCGCCGCCGGGCAGGCGGAAGCCCTTGCGGTCCCAGGGCGCCGTCACCTCGACCTTGCCGGCCTTCAGCGCCGCGCGGGCGGCGCTCACCACCTCGGCGGCGGGCACGGTCTCGTGGGCGAGGCCGGCCTTCGCGGCCTCCGCGCCGCCGAGGTCCCGGCCCTGGAGCAGCAGCGGCAGGCTGGCCGCGATGCCGACGAGGCGGGGCAGGCGCTGCGTGCCGCCGGCGCCGGGCAGGAGCCCGAGCTTGACCTCGGGCAGCCCGTAGCGGGCGCCGGGTTCGCTGGCGAGGACGCGGTGATGGGTGGCGAGCAGCAGTTCGAGCCCGCCGCCGAGCGCCGTGCCGGGGGCGGCGCCGACCACCGGCTTGCCGCAGGTCTCGATGCGCCGGAAGAAGCCGCCGAGATAGTCGATGGCGTCCGCGACCGCGCGGGGCCGGCCGGCCCGGCGCGCCGAGCGCCTCCATCTGGTCGAGATCGGCGCCGGCGATGAAGCTCGTCTTGCCGCTGGTGATGACGATGCCGGTCACGGCCTCGTCGGCGACCGCGGCCTCGAACACGTCGCGCAACTCGGCGACGAGTCCGGGTTCCAGGACGTTCATGCTGCGGTCGGCCATGTCGATCGTCAGCACGGCGATGCCGTCGGCATCCTCCCGGCGCACGGCGGGGCTTGCGGTTGGGTGGAGATCCGCTGCCATGGTCAGACTCGCTCGATGATGGTGGCGACGCCCATGCCGGCGCCGATGCAGAGGGTGATGAGCGCCGTGGCGCCGCCGGTGCGCTCCAGCTCGTCGAGCGCCGTGCCGAGGATCATCGCGCCGGTGGCGCCGAGCGGGTGGCCCATGGCGATGGCGCCGCCGTTGACGTTGACCCGGGCCGGGTCGATGCCGAGCGCCTCGATGAAGCGCAGCGGCACCGCCGCGAAGGCTTCGTTGACCTCGTAGAGGTCGATGTCGGCGGCACGCATGCCGGCCCGCTTCAGCGCCTTCTCGGCGGCGAAGGACGGCGCGGTCAGCATGATGGTCGGCTCCGAGCCGATCTCCGCGAAGGCGCGGATGTGGGCGCGGGGCCTGAGGCCGGCGCCCTCGCCCGCGGCGCGGCTCCCGATCAGCACCGCGCAGGCGCCGTCGACGATGGCCGAGGAATTGCCGGCGTGGTGGCGGTGCTCGATCGCCTCGACGTCGGGGTAGCGCCGCACGGCGAGCGCGTCGAAGCCGCCCTTGGCGCCCATCTCGGCGAAGGAGGGCTTGAGGGCACCGAGGCTCGCCGCGCTGGCGTCGGGGCGCACGACCTCGTCGCGCTCCAGCAGGACGTCACCGAGCACGTCGCGCACCGGCACCACCGAGCGGGCGAAGCGTCCCTCCGCCCAGGCCGCGGCGGCGCGGCGGTGGCTCTCGGCCGCGAAGCCGTCGAGGGTCTCGCGCGCATAGCCCCAGCGGGTCGCCATCAGGTCGGCGCTGATGCCCTGCGGGATGAAGTGGGTGGCGAACGCCACCGCCGGGTCGGTGCTCCAGGCGCCGCCGTCGGAGAAGATCGGCACGCGCGACATCGACTCGCAGCCGCCCGCCACCACGAGGTCGGCGCCGCCCGCCGCGACCTTGCCGGCGGCCATGTTCACGGTCTCGAGGCCCGAGCCGCAGAAGCGGTTGATCTGCACGCCCGCCGTCCGCTCGCCGTAGCCGGCGGCGAGCGCCGCGATCCGCGGCAGGACCTGGCCCTGCTCCTCGACCGGGCTGACGAGGCCGAAGATCACGTCGTCGACCGTGTCCTCGGCGAGCCCGGCGCGCGTGCGGAGCGCCGCCAGGACGGTGGTGGCGAGGTGCACCGCCGTGACCTCGTGCAGGGCGCCGTCCGGCTTGCCGCGCCCTCGCGGCGTGCGGACGTGATCGTAGACGTAGGCTGACGACATCGGGTCCTCTCGAAAGGGTTTGGCGGCGCTCCGGCGCGCGGCGGAAGCGGATCTCAGAGCCCCGAGGGCTCGAACTTGTCGGCGTGGATGCGCCCGCGCGGCAGGCCGAGCGCCGTGAGCCGGGTCTCGACCGCCTCGACCATCGGCAGGGCGCCGCAGACGAAGGCGGAGGCTTGTCGCAGGTCGATGCCGAGCCCCTCGTCGAGGGCCGCCGTGACGAGGCCGCGCGCCCCGGCCCAGCCGCTGCCGGCCGGCTCGTGGGAGAGGATCGGCACCACGCGCACGCGGCCGGGGGCCAGCGACGAGAGCCGGTCCAGGCGGTCGAGGGCGAACAGGTCGGCCTGCCCCCGCACGCCGAACACGACCGTGACGCCCTCGCCGGGAAAGCGCCGCAACCGGTCCTCGGCGATCGACAGGATCGGCGCGATCCCGGTGCCGCCGGCGACGCACAGGGCGTGGCGCGGGGCGTCGTCGAGCCCCATCTGGCCGAACGGCCCCTCGAGCCAGATGCGCACGCCGCGCCGGTCCCCGGCCGCCAGCCAGCCGGAGAAGCGCCCGCCCGGCAGATGCCTGACGAGGAAGCCGACCTCGCGCGCCCCCTCCGGCCGGGGTGCGTCGTAGAACGAGAACGAGCGCCGCACGAAGGAGCCGGAGACGGCGAGCGCCGCGTACTGACCCGCTTCGAACACCAGAGGCTCTTCGAGCGCGAGGCGCAGGTCGATCACGCCGCCGGGCAGGACGCGCCAGCCGGCGATCTCGCCGACGAACGAGCGCGGCAGCGTCACCCGCTGGTCGAGGAGCCCGACCTCGATCTCGAGGTCCGAGCGCACCTTGGCCTGACAGGCCAGGATGTAGCCGTCCTTCAGGTCGCGGTTGGTCAGCGGCGAGAGGGCGAAATCCACGAGCGGGCTGATCCGTCCCGAGACCAGCCGCGTCTTGCACCGCCCGCAGGTGCCGACCCGGCAGGAATGCGGGTAGTTGATGCCCTGGCCGAGGGCGGAGAGCAGCAGCAGCTCGTTGCGCCCGACCGTGAAGCCCCGCTCGCCGGCCACCGCGACGCGGCAGCCCCGGGCATCGTCGCGGGTGGGGGCCCGGGTCCCGCCCGGAACCGTGAGGGTGTCGACCGACATCGCGCGTCCTCCCTCAGGGCGCCACGGCGAACCGGGCCCGGGCGAGGTCCGGCCGGTCGTTGAGGTCACCCCAGCCGGCGCGGATGTTCTCGGCCTCGGCGATCTCGCGCTCCTGCGGGTTGGCGTAGTGCCGGTCCCAGTGGTGCAGGCGCTCGCGGATCATCAGGAACCAGAGCGGCGGCACGAACGCGAGCAGCAGGCAGATCAGGAATTGCGGCTGCTTCGGACCGGTGCGGTCGGGAACGAGTTCGTAGAACGGCTTGTAGCTGTCCTCGTGGTGGCCGGCGTGGTTGGTGATCTCGAGCGCCAGCAGCCGCACGAACGGGGTGAGGTGGTTCCAGGTGTGGCGCGGCTCGAACCGGCCCGGCGTCGCGGTGACGAGGCCGTAATGCTGGGTGTAGTTGAAGATCTCCAGCAGGATGCGCGGCCCGAGCAGGCAGACCCCGACCCCGGCCAGCGCCCCGGAACCGCCGCCGATCAGCCAGAGCAGGCCGACGAAGCCCGCCAGGATGCCGACGCGCCAGACCCAGGCGTTGCGCGGGTCGAACCACGCGCGCTCGCGCTTCGTCCACATCAGGCGCTCCAGGTGGTACGATTCCGCGATCTGGCCGGCGAAGGTCCTGGCGAGGTGGCGGTAGAGGTTCTCGCCGCGGCGCGCGTAGTCGGGGTCGTCCGGCGTCACCGTGTGGATGTGGTGCGTGACCACGTGCGTGATCTCGCGCCAGGGATCGAAGATCATCACCATCCCGATCCGGCCGAGCCAGCGATGGAACAGGTTCTCGCGGTGGAACATCTCGTGGAGCGCCGGGGCCACGATGACGAACTGCGTGAACATCATCGTCACGAAGCCGCCGATCTTCGAGGCCGTGGTGTCGAAATGGCCCCGCCCGACCAGCCATGCGTAGAACAGGATCATGGCGAAGCCCATGATCAGCTGCACCGAGACGATCAGGTCGTAGATCCAGGGAAAGCGCCTGTCGCGCAGCGAGTGGTCCGGCTCCAGGAAGGCGTCGAACAGCAGGATGCCGATCAGGACGGCGAAGCCGAGCCAGGCATGGTCGCCGCCGAGCCAGAGCCCGTAGGCGGCCGTCGCCAGCAGCACGGGCGACAGCAGGTATTTGGCGTAGTCGAGCATGGGCCTCCTCCGGAGCCGGAGAGCCCCTGGAACCGCCGCGGCGGCGTCCGGGGCCTCTCGATTGCCCGCAGAGTGGCAAGGACGGTCGGGATCCGCCCCAACCCAAAGTCTGGGTCGGGCCCGAAAGCGGCGGGGCGCGGGAAGCGGCGGGACCGCGGCCGCGCCGCGCCCGAACCCGACCTTTCGGCGGGGTCGCCCCGCGCGGCGGCGGCGCATGCTCGGCACGCAACGAGAAAACCGGGGGAGACGATTTCCATGGAGGCACTCGCCGCCGTCCTCGACGCGCCGCAGGAACGGTTCCGCCTGCGCAGCGTCGACATCGCGAGGCCGGGGCCCGGTCAGGTGCTGGTGCGGGTCAGGGCCGCCGGGATCTGCCACACCGACCTGATCTTCGCCTCCGGCGCGATGGGCAGCCCGTTCCCGCTGATCCTCGGCCACGAGGGCGCGGGCCTCGTCGAGGCGGTCGGCCCCGGCGTCTCCGGCGTCGCGCCGGGCGACAAGGTGCTGCTCACCTTCGATTCCTGCGGCGGCTGCCCGACCTGCCGCAGCGCCAGCCCGGCCTATTGCCACAGCTTCGTGGCGCTCAACTTCGCCTGCGTCGACGCGGAGGGCGGCTCGCCGGCGCAGGATCCCGCGGGCGGGCGCGTGGCCGCCCGCTTCTTCGGCCAGTCCTCGTTCGCCAGCCTGTGCATCGGCAGCGCCCGCAACGTGGTGAGGCTGCCCCCCGACGCCGATCTCGGCGTGCTGGCGCCGCTCGGCTGCGGGGTGCAGACCGGCGTCGGCGGCGTGCTGCGCTCGCTCGAGGCGCAGCCCGGCTCGACGCTCGTCGTGATGGGCGGCGGCGCGGTGGGCCTCAGCGCGGTGCTCGGCGGCGTCATCGCGGAGTGCGCGACCATCGTCCTGATCGAGCCGCGCCCGGAGCGGCGCGCGCTCGGCCTCGAACTCGGCGCGACCCACGCCATCGACCCGGCGGCGGAGGACGCCGCGGCGGCGGTGCGGGCGATCGTGCCGGCGGGTGCGGACACCGTGTTCGACACCAGCGGCAACGTCGCGGCCCTCGAATCCGCCTTCGCGATGCTGGCCCCGCGCGGCACGCTCGGCATGGTCGGCGTGCCGGGCTCGCTCGACGCCACCCTGCGGCTGCCGATCGTCCCGGCGATCTCGGCCGGCTTCACGGTGAAGGGCATCATCGAGGGCGACAGCGACCCGCAGAGCTTCCTGCCGGAACTGGTCGCGCTCCACGCCGCCGGCCGCCTACCGGTCGAGCGCTTCGTTCGCTTCTACCCCTTCTCCGAGATCAACGAGGCGATCGCCGACGCCCATGCCGGCCGCTGCATCAAGGCGGTGCTGCGGATCGACTGACGCGGCGGGCGCGGGACGACCGACAGCCGACCAAGGGCAGCGAGGGAGGATCAACGATGAGGGACTTCACGGCCATGACCTTCACGGCGATGACGATCGACGGGCAGGATGCCGAGGCGCCCGCCCGCATCCCGGTGCGCAACCCGGCCGACGGCCAGGTGTTCGCGGTGGTGCCCGACGCGGGTGCGGCGGAACTCGACGCGGCGGTCGCCGCCGCGACCCGCGCCTTCCCGGCCTGGGCCGCCACGCCGTGGGCCGAGCGGCAGGCCCGCGTCGCCCGGATCGGCGCGGCCATCGCGGCCGAGGCCGGGGCGCTGGCCGCACTCCTCACCCGCGAGCAGGGCAAGCCGCTCGCCCAGGCGCAGTTCGAAGTGCATGCGGCCGCCCAGTGGTGCGGCGCGATCGCCTCGATGGAGCTGCCCGTCGCGGTGGTGGAGGATAGCGTCGAGCACCGGGTCGAGACCCACCGGGTGCCGATCGGCGTGGTGGGGGCGATCTCGCCCTGGAACTTCCCCATCCTGCTCTCGGTCTGGAAGATCGCGCCCGCGATCCTGGCCGGCAACACCCTGGTTCTGAAGCCCTCGCCGTTCACGCCGCTCTGCGTGCTGCGGATCGGCGCGCTGCTGCGGGAGATCCTGCCGCCGGGCGTCGTCAACGTCGTCACCGGCGGCGACGGGCTCGGGCCGCTGATGACGGGGCATCCGGGCTTCGGCAAGATCAGCTTCACGGGCTCCACCGCCACCGGGCGGCGGGTGATGGCGAGCGCCGCCCCGACCCTGAAGCGGCTGACGCTGGAACTCGGCGGCAACGACCCGGCCATCGTCTTCCCCGACGTGGACGTGCGCGCGACCGCCGAGCAGATCTTCTGGTCGGCCTTCACCAACAGCGGCCAGATCTGCGTGGCGACCAAGCGCGCCTACGTGCACGCGGACGTCTACGACGACTTCCTCGCGGCCCTGCGCGCCGTCGCCGAGGCGGTGCCGATGGGCGACGGCGCGCAAGCCGGCATCGCGCTGGGGCCGCTCCAGAACCGCGCGCAGTACGAGCGCGTGCAGGGGCTTGTCGCCGATTGCCGCGCCTCCGGCGCGCGGGTGATCGAGGCGGGCCGCGCCCCCGAGGGTCCGGGCTACTTCATCCCCGTCACGCTGATCGACGATCCCGACGAGGCGAGCCGCATCGTGCAGGAGGAGCAGTTCGGTCCCGTCCTGCCGCTGATCCGCTTCACCGACGAGGACGACGTGATCGCCCGCGCCAATGCGGGCGAGTACGGGCTCGCCGCCACGATCTGGACCGGCGACGAGGCCCGTGCGCTCCGGCTCGCCGGGCGGATCGAGGCCGGCAGCGTCTGGATCAACGAGGCGCTGGCGCTCTCGCCCTTCGCCGCCTTCGGCGGCCACAAGCAGTCCGGCCTCGGCCAGGAGAACGGCATCGGCGGGCTGGAGGAATTCACCAACCCGAAGACCGTCACCATCCGCCGGCTGGCGACGCAGGCGGCCTGACGTCCACCGGCGCCGTACGGCGCTCCACGCACGACCCACCGGACCGGCACGCCAGACCCCTTCGTCGGCGTGCCGGTGCCTGCACGGAAGATGGCCATGACCTTTGACGATACGTGGGCGGTGCCGCGGCTCGCCGACAAGATGGGCGCGGACCTGTGGCTGCCCGATGAGACGCGCGAGATCAGGACGCGGGCCCGCCGGTTCGCCGACACCGTCCTTCGCCCGGTCGCGCACGCGCTGAACACGACGCCGGAGCGCCGCGACGGGTTCCGGCACGACATCTTCCAGGCGATCGCGGAGGCGGGCCTCTACCAGATCCCCTTCGGCTCCGATGTCGGCGGGCTCGGGCTCGCATCGCCGGTCCTGGCGACGCTGACGGTGATGGAGGAACTCGCCTACTATTCCCCGGGCATCGCCTCCGCGATGTTCGACGGACAGGCGATCCTGGTCGGCAAGACCCTCGACCAGGCCGGCGGCCTGGCCCGGGAGCGCTGGCTCCCGGCGATCGTGCGCGGCGAGTTCGTCGCGGCCTTCGCCACCAGCGAGCCCGACGCCAGCACCGACCTGTCGCCCGCCTCGCTGCGCACGACAGCGGAGCCCGTCGCGGGCGGCTGGCGCGTCAACGGGCACAAGCGTTGGATCACGAATTCCGTCGCCGCCGCCCGCGTGCTGCTGCTGTGCCGGACCGGCGAGACGCTGACGACGTTCTTCGTCGACATGACCGCGCCCGGCGTCACCGTGTCGGATCCCGACCTCAAGATGGGCAATCACGCGCAGTTGACCGCCGACATCCGGTTCGACGACGTCTTCGTGTCGAACGAGGACGTCGTGGGCGCGGTCGGCGCGGGGCTGAAGACCGCGCTCGGCGGCCTGGCCCTCGGCCGCATGGGCATCGGCGCGGCCGGGGTCGGCATGGCGCAGCGGGCGCTCGACGTGGCCGCCGCCTACACCTGCCGGCGGAAAGTCTACGGCCGCCCGATCGCGGCCTTCCAGCACTGGCAGTTCCGGTTCGCCGAGCACGCGGTGGGTCTCGAGACGGCACGGGCGCTCTACCAGAAGGCCGGCACGACGATCGACCGCGGCGGGGCGAGCGAGCCCCTGGCGGCGATGGCCAAGATCAAGGGCAGCGAGCTGGCGGTCGAGGTCGTGCGCGACGCCATCCAGGCCTGCGGCGGATACGGCTTCGCCCGGGAGCTCAAAGGCGGCGAGCAGCTCTGGCCGCTCGAATCGATCTACCGCGACGCGAAGATCGGCGAAATCTACGAAGGCGCGAACGAAGTGCAGAAATGGGTCGTGGCCCGTCACCTGCTGGGCCGCGGGATCACCGGATGAGGCGCGGGGTCGACGCCCGATCGCGCTGCGTTCGGGCGGTCGGTTCGGCCGCATCGTCCGCACGGGGTCGGTGTTCACAGGTCGGAAAATGCCCTAGAGCATTCTCCGACGAAGCGGATACCGCTTCGTCGTAGAAAATGCGGCAAAATCAACGATCTAGAGCAGGGGCCGATTGCAACGTGATCGGACCCTGCCCTAGCGTTCCGCATCGGGGCATTGGCCTTGACGAAACCGGACGTCACCGAAGGTGCCGATCCCGCGATGAACAAGCGACTGGCAATCCTCGCAAGTCGCCTGCAAGAACTGTGCATGGGCGAACGGCGCACGACGATGCCGGGCTCGTAACGAATTACCAAGGGAGGTTGGAATGGGAAAGACCAGGATCGTCGCCGCGGCGGCCCTTCTCGGGCTCACGCTCGCGACAAGCGCCGCGCTCGCTCAAGGAAGCGTCAGGATCGGGCTCGTCACCGACATGACCGGCCCCCTCTCCGACGTCCAGGGGCCGGGATCCGTCGAGGCGGCGAAGATCGCCATCGAGGAGTTCGGCGGCACGGTGCTGGGGCGGAAGATCGAGGTCCTGTCGGCGGATCACCTCAACAAGGCCGATGTCGGCGTCGCCATCGCTCGAAAGTGGGTCGACAGGGACGACGTCGGGCTCCTCCTGGATCTCGGCAACTCCGCCGTCGCGATCGCCGTCCAGGATCTCGCCAAGGACAAGAACAAGATATCGATCACCACGGGAGCGGCGAGCGGCGAACTGACGAACAAGTTCTGCAACGCCAACAGCTTCCACTGGGGCTACGATTCCTACCAGTTCGCGAAGGCCTCGACCGGGCAGATCGTGAAGGGCGGCGGCGACACCTGGTTCTTCATCACGGCCGATTACGCGTTCGGCCACGCGCTGGAGAACGATGCGCGCCGCATCATCGAGAGCTCGGGCGGCAAGGTCGTCGGCGCCATCCGGCATCCGATCAACACGGCCGACTACTCTTCGATGCTCCTTCAGGCGCAGGCGTCCGGCGCCAAGGTGATCGGCATCGCCTCGGCGGTGAGCGATCTGCAGAACATCCTGAAGCAGGGCCGCGAGTTCGATGTCTTCGGCGAGGGTCAAAGGCCGGCGGCCCTGCCCATGCTGCTGCCGGACGTCCACGCGCTCGGCCTCAGGGTTTCGCAGGGCGTGGTTCTCAGCACGGTCGCCTACTGGGACACGGACGACAAGACCCGCGGCTTCGCGGACAAGTTCCGCGCCCGCATGGGCAGGCCGCCGAGCGAGGCGCACGCCATGAACTACAGCGCGGTTCTGCACTACCTGAAAGCCGTCGCTGCCGCGAAGACGACGGACACTGCCGCGGTGATCGCCCAGATGCGGCAGATGCCGATCGACGACGCCTTCACCAAGGGCGCGCGCATCCGAGCCGACGGGCGGATCATGCGCGACATCCACCTCGCACGCATCAAGTCGCCCGGGCAGTCGAAGGGTGCCTGGGACTATCTTGAACTCCTCGGACCGATCAAGGCGGAGGATGCATTCCGCTCGCCGGCCGAATCTGTCTGCGCCCTTCTGAAGAGGACCTGACCGGTCCCGGGGCGGCAGCCTCGAGCGCGCCTCGCAGACGGCGGCGAGCGGGGCGCGCGATCGCCGGGACGGCATCCGCGCCGGCGGCCTGTACGGCGGACAGCACGAACCCGTCCGCCGCAGAGGCCCCCGGGCAACGGGCAACGGGGACAGCCTCCGAACGGTTCGGCCGGGCGGTATCCGTTCGCCGGTGGCGCGTGCGGCGATGCGCTGCGTCGATCTTGCATCGGCTTCGGCGAAGCGGGATCCGCCTCGTCGGACGATGCTTCATCCGCCGGCGAACGGATCGGCCGCGAGGCGGGCCACGGCCGCGCGGTACTCGGCCGTCAGGCGCTCGCAGAGCGCGGCGGCGGCCGGAACGTCGTCGAACGCCGCGACGCCCTGGCCGGCCGACCAGACCGTCTTCCAGGCTCTCGCCTCGTTCCCCATGTCGAGGGCGCCGTGCGGGACGAGGTTGTCCGGATCGAGACCGCCGGCGCTGATCGAGGGGCGCAGGAAGTTCGCCGCCACGCCGGAGATCGCCGGGGTGTAGAGGATGTCGGCACTGCCGGCGGCGGCGGTCATCCGCTTCTGCGCCTCGCTGACGAGGGATTCCCGCGTCGCCAGGAAGCGGGTGCCGAGATAGGCGAGGTCGGCCCCCATCGCCCGCGCGGCGGCGATGTCGGCGCCGGTCGAGATCGCGCCCGAGAGCGCGACCGCGCCGGAGAAGAAGGAGCGGATCTCGGCGACCAGCGCGAAGGGCGAGAGCGTGCCGGCATGGCCCCCGGCCCCGGCGCAGACGGCGACGATGCCGTCGACCCCGGCGGAGGCGGCCTTCTCGGCGTGGCGCCGGCCGATCACGTCGTGAAACACCAGCCCGCCGTAGGAATGGACCGCGTCGACCACGTCCCGCACCGCGCCGAGCGAGGTGATGACGAGCGGCACCCGATGGCGCACCACCGCGTCGATATCGGCCGCGAGCCGTGGGTTCGAGCGGTGGACGATGAGGTTCACGCCGTAGGGCGCCGCCCCCGCACAGTCGGACAGGCGCGCCTCGATCGCGTCGAGCCAGGCGACGAACCCGTCCGTGCTTCGCTGGTTCAGCGCCGGGAAGGTGCCGACCACCCCCGAGCGGCAGACCTCGACCACGAGGTCGGGGCCCGAGGCGAGGAACATCGGCGCGGCGATGGCCGGCAGGCGCAGGCGCTGGAAGAGGGCGGGCATCGCCACGGCATCGTTCTCCTTGCCGGCCGGCGGCGCGGTCAGAACCGGTAGGTCAGGCCGGTGTGCAGGATGGCGGGATCGAGGTCGATCCTGCCGGTTATCCGTGCCCCCCCGAGGCCGGGGATGGCCGGGTTGAGGAAGCCCTTCAGGGTCGTGCCGACGAAGACCTTGTTGTACGAGAAGAACACGCCGAGCCTGTCGGTGAGCATGTAGTCGAAGCCGACCCGCAGCACCGGCCCGAGGGCGTTGTTGACTTTCAGGCGCTGGATGTCCCCGTCCATCGTGTCGAAGATCAGCGTGTAGTTCACGCCGACGCCGACGAAGGGCTGGAACGCGCCGAAGTCGCGGAGGTGGTAGTTGAGCGCCGCCACCGCAGGGCCGTACTGGACGCGGCCCGCCGTCAGGCCCGCGATGGCGCCGGTGCCGCTGATCGTGGTGGTGGGCGGATAGCCGATGATGCCGATGGCGGAGATGTTCGGCGTGAAGAAGTAGCCGACGCCGAGTGCGAAGGTCTCGCCGTCGCCGACCCGCGCGCGGGCGCCGGGGATCTCGGTGCCGAAGGCCGAGACCCGCGCGCGCTCGTAGAAGTTGACGCTGGCGAAGCCCGCCTGGACGTACCACGAGTCCTGCTGCACGGCCGCGACGCTCGGAACCGACGGCGCCGGCGCGAGATCCGCGGCGCGCACCTCGATGCCCGCCGCGATCAGCCCGACCGTCAGGGCCGTTCCCGCGGCCGCCTTCCCGAAAGCCAAGCCTCCGTAAGCCAGGTTCCCGAAAGCCATATCCACTCCCCCCGCCCGATCTGCGTCGTTGCGGGCGAGGATGACCAGGGGCGGGCCCCGGGAGGCCATACCAAAGTCGTGCCCGGGGCGGGTCCCCCGGGACGTTGCTTGTCTGCCACACCGCCGCGGAGGAGCACAGCGCCCGACCCAAGGGAGGGAGCCGGTCCGGGCCGGGGCGGCGCAGCTCCCGCGCGACCCGATCGCGGCGATGTCCTGCCGCATTCACACCGTGCCGCCTCGACGATCCCGCGACAGACATCGGTGGCACCCGGGCATTCCTCCAGACGGATTTGCCTCGATGCGGGTTTGCAGATCTCGCCTCGCCGAAATCGTGAGCGCCGTTCATCCCGCCCGACGGGACATGAAATGCTCAACCATCCCGGCAAATCCCGCACGATTCCGCCGGTTCGAACGACGGGTTCCGTCTATACTGCGTCGTCTGCCCCGGTCCGGGGATCCCGCGACCGGGCGCCAAGCGCCGACCGGGACGCGGGATCCCGCCCCGGATGGAGGCAGTCACGGGATTGTGGGAACCTGTCAGATGGTGTCGGTTGATCTACGTCTGCTCGTCCGCCGTCTGAACGACGTGTGCCGGCAGGAGCTCGAGGCGGCGGCAGGTCTCGCGCTGACGCGCACGCATTACAACGTCGAGGTCGAGCACTGGCTGCGCCGGCTCGTCGGCCATCCGCGCTCGGACGTCGCCGCGGTGCTGAACCAGGCCGGCATCGAGGCCGGCCGCCTGACCGCGGATCTCGACCGCGCCCTCGACCGGCTGCGCAGCGGCAATGCCCGGCCGCCGGGATTCGCCCCGGATCTCGTCGACCTCATGAAGCAGTCCTGGCTCCTCGCCTCGGTCGATGCCGGGGCCGCCGCCATCCGCTCCGGCCACCTGCTCTGGGCGATGCTGGCCGAGGAGATGCTGGCCCGGCGCCTCGGCGAGATCTCGGGCGAGTTCCGCCGCCTCTCGGCCGAGAGCCTCAAGCGGGACTTCGCCGCCCTCACGGCGGAAAGCGAGGAGGCCGCGACGGCGGCGCAGGGTGCGCCTCCCTCCGGCCCGGACGGAGCCGCGGCGCCCCACCCCGGCAACGCCCTGGAGCAGTTCACCGTCGACCTGACCGAGCAGGCGCGCGCCGGAAAGATCGACCCGATCCTCGGCCGCGACGACGAGATCCGGCAATGCATCGACATCCTGATCCGCCGGCGGCAGAACAACCCGATCCTCGCCGGTGAGGCCGGGGTCGGCAAGACCGCGGTGGCGGAGGGCTTCGCCCTGCGGATCGCCGCCGGCGACGTGCCCCCGGCCCTGAAGGACGTCACGCTGCGGTCCCTCGACCTCGGCCTGCTCCAGGCCGGCGCGAGCATGAAGGGCGAGTTCGAGCGCCGCCTGCGCGAGGTGATCGACGCGGTGAAGGCGTCGCCCAAGCCGATCATCCTGTTCATCGACGAGGCGCACACCCTGGTCGGCGCCGGCGGGGCCGCCGGCCAGGGCGATGCCGCCAACCTGCTCAAGCCGGCCCTCGCCCGCGGCGAGCTGCGCACCATCGCGGCCACCACCTGGGCCGAGTACAAGAAGTACTTCGAGCGCGACGCCGCCCTGGCCCGCCGCTTCCAGGTCGTCAAGATCGAGGAGCCGTCCGAGCCCGCCGCGGTCGCGATGATGCGCGGCCTCGTCGCCACCCTGGAGCGCTACCACAAGGTGAGGATCCTCGACGAGGCGGTGGTGGCCTCGGTGCGGCTCGCCGCCCGCTTCATCCCCTCGCGCCAGCTCCCCGACAAGTCGGTCTCCCTGCTGGACACCGCCTGCGCCCGCGTCGCCGTGAGCCAGACGACGCTGCCCGGGGCGATCGAGGACCGCCGGCGCCGCCTCGACACCATCGACACCGAATCCGGGATGCTCACCCGCGAGGCCCTGACCGGGGGAGACGACGCGGCACGCCTCGCCGCCCTCGCGGAGGAACGCGCCGCCCTCACCGGTGAACTCGACACCCTGACGGCGCGCTGGGAGCAGGAGAAGGCCCTGGTCGAACGCCTCGACGCCCTGCGGGGCGACATCGAGGCCGCGGGCGCCGAGGGCCCGCCGGAGGACGACCGGGCGGCGTTCGCCGCGCTCTCGGCGGAGCTGAAGGCGCTCCAGGGCGAGGCGCCGCTGGTGTTTCCGCTCGTCGACGCGCAGGCCATCGCCGAGGTGGTGCAGAACTGGACCGGCATCCCCACCGGGCGCATGCAGTCGACGCAGATCCGCTCGGTCCTGGCCCTCCAGGCGGCGATGGCCGAGCGGGTGGTCGGCCAGAACCACGCCATCGACGCGGTGGCGCAGGCGATCGTCACCTCCCGGGCCGGCCTGACCGACCCGCGCAAGCCGCTGGGCGTCTTCCTGATGGTCGGCCCCTCCGGCGTCGGCAAGACCGAGACCGCCCTGACGCTGGCCGACCTGCTCTACGGCGGCGAGCAGAACCTCACCACCATCACCATGACCGAGTTCAAGGAGGAGCATAAGGTCAGCCTGCTGATGGGCAGCCCGCCCGGCTACGTCGGCTACGGCGAGGGCGGCATCCTCACCGAGGCGGTCCGGCGCCGGCCCTACAGCGTGATCCTGCTCGACGAGATGGAGAAGGCCCATCCCGGCGTCCAGGACGTGTTCTACCAGGTGTTCGACAAGGGCCAGATGAAGGACGGCGAGGGCCGCGACATCGACTTCAAGAACACCGTCGTCATCATGACCTCGAACGCCGCCTCCGACCTGATCACCAAGCTGTGCGCCGACCCGGAGACGATGCCGGACCCGGCCGCCCTGGCGCATGCGCTGCGGCCGGAACTCGGCAAGTTCTTCAAGGACGCCTTCCTCGGCCGCGTCACCCTGGTGCCGTACCTGCCGCTCAGCGACGAGACCCTGCGCCGCATCGTCGTGCTGCAACTGGAGCGCATCCGCCGGCGGGTCGCCGAGACCCACAAGGCGGCGTTCGACTACGCGCCCGAGCTGGTCGACACCATCGCCGGCCGCTGCACCGAGAGCGCGTCGGGCGCCCGCAACGTCGAGAACATCCTGTCGCGCACCCTGCTGCCGGAACTGTCGGTCCGGGTCCTCGAACACCTCGCCAGCGGCGAGCCGATCCAGCGCATCCATGCCGGCATTGGCGCCGATGGCGGCTTCGTCTACGAGGTGACCTGACCGCGCCGACCGGAGCCCGCCATGCCGCCCGCCGCCCGCATCGGGGACAACGTGCTGCAAGCGGCGCCCCACTGCCACGCGCCGATCCACCCGGCCGCGCCGGTGCCGACGCCGATTCCGCACCCGGCGATGCCGCTCGCGATCATCAAGGGGTGCCCGACCGTGCTGATCGGCAAGATGCCGGCGGCGCGGGTGACCGACACCACGGTGCCCTGCGTCCTCGCCGGCTGCATCCCGGCCGGGCCGGGCATGGTCGCCAAGGGCTCGGCGACGGTGCTGATCGGCAAGATGCCGGCGGCGCGGGTCGGGGACAACACCCTGCACGCGAGCTGCGTCGCGCCGATCCCGAGTCCGACCGGCGAGATCCTGCCGCCGGGCTGCGTCACCGTGATCATCGGCGGGTGAGGCCGTGCGCCGCCTGCATTTCGAGGCCCTGCGGCCCGCCTGCCCGGCCTGCCGCCGGGCGTTCCTGGCGCTGGAGCCGGGGGCGGAGGGCGCCGACGACGCGATCCGGTCCGGGGTGCTGCGCTGCCAGGGCGGCGGCTGCGGCGAGCGTTTCCCGGTCGTCGCCGGCGTGCCCGTGCTGGTGCCGGACCTCGCCGGCTGGCTGTCGGCCAATCTTCACCTCGTCCTCGAGGGCGACGTCGACGGTGCGGCGGCGGAGGCGGTGATCGCGGCGGCGGTCGGGCCGGACTCGGCGTTCGGCATCGCCCGCCAGCAGCAATCGAGCTACGCCCACGATCATTACGGCGACCTGTTTCCCGCCGACCCCGATGCCGGGACGGCGTCGCCCGGCGGCGTGCGGCGCTGCCAGGATCAGGCCCTGCGCCGGCTCGGCCCCGGCAGCGGGCCGGTCCTCGACGTCGGCTGCGCGGTCGGGCGCACGAGCTTCGACCTCGCGGCGGCCTGCGACGGCCCGGTGCTCGGAATCGACCTGAACTGGCCGCTGCTGCGCATCGGCCGCGGCGTGCTCGACCGCGGCCTGCTGCGCCATCCGCTCCGCCGCCTCGGCAACCGCTACGACCGCCGCGAGACCCGCTTCTCCCCGCCGGAGGCAGGACGGGTGGATTTCTGGGTCGTCGACGCCCTGTCCCTCCCCTTCGCCGACGACACGTTCCGGCTCGTCATGGCGCTCAACGTGCTCGATTGCGTGCCGGACCCCGCGCGGCTCGTCGCCGAGATCAGCCGGGTCACGGCCCCGGGCGGCGGGGTCGCCGTCGCCACGCCCCTCGACTGGGCCCCCCACGCCACCCCCTCCCCCGCGTGGCTCGACACGCCGGACGCCTTCGAGGCGCTGGTGGCGCGCGTCTCCCGCGACGGGCCCGGCGCCAAGCCCCTGACGCCGACCGCGCCGGCCCTCGACCTGCCCTGGGCGGTGCGGCTGCACGACAACGCCACCGTCACCTACCGGACGCGGCTCCTGACGCTCACGACCGCGGGAGCGTGAGCGCCCCGCGCGGCCGGAGGGGGCTGCGGGCCGGTTCCCGCTCGGGGGCTCGATCGCGCGGCGTGGTTAAGCAAGCCCTGTCGCGGCGCAAGCGCCTGCACCATCAAGGATTTCGGCCGTGCCGACGGACGAGGCGAAGCCCCCGGCGGGGTGCGGCCGGATCGGCGCCGCCCGGTGCGGCTCCATGGCATCACGTTTCGGCAAGACCCGGGTGATAGAGAATTGCCATCAACCGGCGCGCCAAATACACTTTCGAAAAAGCCGAATCGGAGTAGACGGGGCATGGCGTTCGGTGCATCAAGACAACCTTATGACTTCGATCAGAATTGCTTCCTAGATTTCGGGACGCCTCACATCTGAGATGGCGTCAGGTTTCGGCCGGAGAGACGTAGCGTCATGCGGCAACCCCGATGCTGTCGGGGTCGGGGCATCGGCGGGCGGTCTCGTCCGACCAGGGGATGAGCTATGGCCTCAGGTACCGCGGCGGCTGACAACGACGCCACGATCTTCTCGCCGGGGGCCCAGGCAATCCCGTCGCCGCGGCCGAAGCCGCCCGCGAGCGAGACGCCGCCGCGAATCGCCCCCCTGCCGGATCCCGGCCCCGGCCTGCTGCGGCCGCCGCGTTCCTCGCCCGTGGTGGAGCCGCCCCTGCGGGCCGGCGCCGACGTGGTGCGGGCCGCGGTTCCCCTGTCCGAGCACAGCAGCGCCCTGCCGGCGGTGTTCGACGTCTACGGCGACAACATCGGGCTCGCCCTCGCCGCACCGATCTTCGATTGGCTGTTCCGCATCCAGTACGACCCGCAGATGGACGTCGAGACCCTGCACCAGGACCTCGTCTCGGCGCTCAAGAGCTACGAGGTCCAGGCGGCGCATCGCGGCCTGACGCCGGTCCACATCCGGGTTCTGCTCTACGGCCTCGCCGCGACCGTCGACGACATCGTGCTCAAGACCGCCTGGGGCGGCGACAGCCCGTGGGCGCACAAGAGCATGATCTCGATGTTCTTCCGCGAAACCTGGGGCGGCGAGCGGTTCTACGTCCTCCTGAGCCGGATGATGAGCACGCCGCGCTCCTTCGCGCAGGAGATCGAACTCTACTATCACTGCCTGCAGTTCGGGTTCGAGGGGCGCTACCGCCTGGAGCCGCAGGGGGCGACGGAACTCGCGCGCATCCGCGAGGAGCTGTACCTGTTCCTGCGCGAGCTGCGCGGCGACCCGCCGTCCGAACTGTCGCCGTCCTGGCGCGGCCTGATCGTGGAGCGCAGCCGGTTCCGCGACCTGATGCCGTACTGGCTCGCGGGCCTCGGCGTGGTGCTCGCCGCCGCCTGCATCTTCATCGTCCTGAGCACCCTTCTGCACCGCAACGCGACGGTCGCGGTGGGTGAGGTCGGGACGCTGGTGCAGACCCCGCCCCCGCCCGCACCGGCGCCGGCCCCTGTTCCTGCCCCTCCGCCGCCGGTCGCGCGGGTGATCGTGCCGCCGCCTCCGCCCCCTCCCCCGCCGCCGAGCATCGCGAGCCTCCTGGCGCCGCAGGAGCAGGCCGGCCTGCTGACGGTCGCGAACCGCAACGGCGCGACCGTCGTCACCACCACGAGCGAGCTGTTCACCTCGGCGTCGATCACCCTGCGCGAGCCCTACCCCGAGACGCTGCAGGCCGTCGCGAGAGCCCTCGAGACCAACCCCGGAGCGGTCCAGGTCGTCGGCTACACCGACAACGTGCCGATCCACACCGCCGCCTACCCGGACAACGTCAGCCTGTCGAAGGCCCGCGCCCAGGTGGTGGCCGACCTGCTCGCGGCGAACCTCAAGGATCCGCGCCGCGTCTCCTCGACCGGCCTCGGTTCGGCCGACCCGCTCGCTTCGAACGCGACGCCGCAGGGCCGGCAGGCCAACCGGCGGGTCGAGATCACCCTGACGCCGAGCCCGCCCGCACAGGACAGGCCGGCCACCCCCCT
The DNA here is from genome assembly GCA_036946295.1 of Methylobacterium frigidaeris. Classification (GTDB taxonomy): domain Bacteria; phylum Pseudomonadota; class Alphaproteobacteria; order Rhizobiales; family Beijerinckiaceae; genus Methylobacterium; species Methylobacterium frigidaeris_A. The sequence continues at coordinate 322,716 of JAQIJK010000002.1, forward strand.
CCCCGCGCCCCGAGCCGCGCAATGACCCGTCCGAAGCAGATCCTCGCCCTGTGGCCGTGGCTCCTCCTGGCCGTGCTCTGCCTCGGCCTCGCGGCGATGGCGTGGTTCCTCGGTCCGGCCCTGAGGATCGGCGATCAGCCGGTGCTCCAGGACCCGGCCCTGCGGCTGTTCGTGACGCTGGTGATCCTCCTGCTCGGGGTCATCGCGGCGCTGGCCCTGCTGCTGCGCCGCCATCCGGCCGGGGCGGTCGCCGCCGAGACCCCGGTCTCCGACGAGTACGGCCGGCAGAGCCAGATGCTCGACCGGGCGATGCAGCGGCTGATGCTGATGCTGCGCCAGATGCGCGGAACCGGCTGGCGCGACCGCTCCTACGCCTACGCCCTGCCGTGGTACCTCGTCGCCGGGCCCGCCGGCGCCGGCAAGACCTCGCTCATCCAGGCCTCGGGCCTGCGCTTCGGCGGGGCCGACCGGCGCAGCAACGTCGTCGCGGCGGGGCCCGCCTACACGCTGTCGCTGTCCGACCGGGCGGTGTTCGTCGACAGCGGGGGCGCCCTCGGCAGCCAGCTCGACCGGCGCATCTGGCGCCACTTCCTCGGCCTGCTCAAGCGCATCCGCCGGCAGCAGCCGGCCAACGGGGTGATCCTGACCCTGAGCCTGCCGGAATTCCGCGCCGCCGCCCACGGGCAGGCGGTGACGATGGGCGGCGACATCCGCCAGCAGCTCGGCGAGATGGTGGCCCGTCTCGGCGTGCGGCTCCCGGTCTACGTCGTGTTCACGAAGCTCGACGAGCTGCCGGGCTTCCGCAGCTTCTTCAGCAGCGCGTCGGCGTTCCCCCGCGACGGGGTCCTCGGCCTGACCCTGCCGCTCCTCGACGGGTCGCGCAACGGCGCGGATCCCGACGACGTGGCGAGCCTGTTCAGCCGCGGCTTCGACGAGCTGGTGCACTGGCACACTCCCCGCACCCTGGAGCGGGTGAACGCCGAGGCCGAGGCGGCGTCCCGGTTCGACGCCTTCATGTTCCTGCCCGAATTCGCCGCCCTGAAGACCAAGCTGACCGACTTCGTCGCCGAGGTGTTCAGGCCGAGCCAGTTCGAGGAGCCGCTGCTGCTGCGCGGCGTCTACTTCACGAGCGCGCGGCCCGATGCCGGCCGCCTCGCCCTGCCGCGGGCCCCGATCGAGCCGGGGGCTCCCGCCGAGGTGCCGATGCCGGAAGCCGGCATGTTCATCCGCGACCTGCTCGAGAAGGTGATCCTGCCCGAGTCCGGGCTCGCCGGGCTCAACGCCAGGGAGCGTCGGGCCGCCCTCGCCACCCGCACGGGCCTGCTCGGGACCGCCGCCGCGGTCGCGGCCGCGATGGTGGCGTGGTGGGCGGTCAGCTTCCTCGGCAACACCCGGCTGATCGACACGGTCCGTGCCCAGGCGCTCCAGGCCCGTTCGAGCCTCTCCCTCGTCGCCGACACCTCCGGCCGTGCGAACCAGCCCGTCGACCTCGCGACGATGCTGGCGGCGCTGAAGAGCCTCCAGGCCCTGCCGACCGGCTGGAACTCGCCGGACACCGCGGTGCCCCTCGACGAACAGGCCGGCCTGTCCCAGCGCAACCGGCTCGCCCGGGCGACGCACGGCGAGTACGTGCAGGCCCTGCGGCAGATCTTCCTGCCGCGCCTGACCCAGAAGCTGGAGACGCGGATCCGCACCAGCCTGAGCGAACCGAACGAACTCTACGGCGCCCTGATGATCTACGTGATGCTCGGCGGCGAGCACCCGATCGAGGACGACGTCGCGGTCGGCTGGATCAACCAGCGCTGCGGACAGCTCTATCCCGGGGTATCGAACGCCCAGCTCTGCGCCGACCTTCAGACCCAGGTCCAGAACCTGCTCAAGGTCGGGTTCGACCCGATCACGCTGAACCAACCCCTCGTGGCCCAGGCCCGCTCGGCGCTCAACGCGCTGTCCCCGGCCCTGCGCGGCATGGCCCTGCTCAAGGCGGCGGGCGACATGACCAGCCTGCCGCCCTGGCAGCTCACCGGCGTCACCGGGCCGCTCGCCACCTACGCCCTGGTGCGCCGCTCCGGCCAGCCGCTGACCGAGACGATCCCGGGGATCTACACCCGCACCGCCTTCGCGGCCGCGGTGCTGCCCAAGATCGGGCAGGTGGCCACGCGCGTCATCCGCGAGGACTGGGTCCGCTATCCGACCTCCGAGCGCGGCCGCACCCCGATCCTGATCGACAACCTGCGCCGGGAGATGGTCGACCTCTACGTCGGCGAGTACGTCGCCCGCTGGGAGAACCTGCTCAACGACATCGACATCGCGCCGTTCTCGAACTTCGCCGACGAGTTCGGGGTGCTCCAGGCGCTGTCGGGACCGCCCTCGCCCTACGCGGCCCTCCTGCAGGCGGTGGCGCAGAACACCACCCTGACCGGTCCGCGGCCGGTGGGCGGCGACCAGACGCCCGGAGGGGTGAAGCAGGAGGTGAGCCTCGTCCCCGACGCCTCCGCCGCCCCGGCCCAGGCCGTCACCAACCACTTCGCCGTGCTGCACCGCTTCGTCGCCGGCTCGCCCAGTTCGCTCGACGGGCTGATGACCCAGGTCAACCAGCTCCGGGCGATGATCGGCCCGGTGGCGAGCGCGGGGGGCGCGGTTCCGGCGCTCGCCACCGAGATGACCTCGGCTCCGGCCTTCGCCCAGACCCTGAGCCAGCTCCAGCTCAGCGTGATGAGCGCGCCGCCGCCGGTCTCGGATTCGGTGCTCGCCCTGGTGCGCCGGACCTCGGCCATCGCCAACACCAGCGTGCGGAGCGACCTCAACGCCGCCTGGAAGGCGCAGGTGCTGCCGTTCTGCCAATCCGCCATCGGCGGCCGCTATCCGTTCAGCGGCTCCGCGACCGACGCGACCGTCGCCGACTTCACCCGGATGTTCGCTCCCGGCGGCCTGCTCGACCAGTTCTTCACCCGCCAGCTCAAGCCCTTCGTCGACACCAGCGCGAGCCCGTGGAAGCTCCTGGCCAATGCCGGAGCCCGCCCGGACATCACGCCCCAGGCGCTGCGCCTGTTCGAGCAGGCGAACCGGATCCGCAGCGTGTTCTTCCCCGGCGGGGCGACGACGCCGCTCGTCTCGTTCGCGGTCACCCCCGTCGACCTCGATCCCGGCGCGATGCGGGTGACGCTCGACGTCGACGGCCAGTCGCTCACCTACCAGTACGGTCCGCAGCAGAGCGTCGCCATGCAGTGGCCGGGGACGGGCACCGGCGTGCGGGTCGGCTTCGGTGCGAACGATCCGGGCGAGCCGTCCTTCGTCGCCGTCAACGGTCCCTGGGCGCTGTTCCGCTTCCTCGCGACCCGGTCGCTGCGGCGGACCGGCGCCAACACGTTCGGCTTCGCCGTCCATCTCGGTGCCCGGACCGCGAGCTTCTCGCTCCAGCCGGCGACGGCCGACAATCCCTTCGGCCAGAACCTGATCGGCGGCTTCCGCTGCCTGCCGTCCCTCGTCTCCGGCTCGTCGTCGTCATGACCCCCTCCCCCGCCTCCGCGGCGACGCAGGACGCGATGGTCCGGAGATCGCCGCAAAGCCCGGAAACCTCCTTAGTCGTCCGTTTATGTTTGCCATTTACGGATCGGCCGCACGTTTCGACATTCCGTCGATTGCCGGACCCGGTCGTTTCTCGGGCGGCGGCGGGATGCCGGCGGACCGGCATCCGTGCCCCGGAAGGCAGGCAGCCCAGCCGACCATGATCAGCCCACCGACCCTCGACCCGCAGACCCTGCTCGCCCCGCTCGAGGGCGAGGGCCCGGCCGGCCGGGATCCGCGCTCCGACATGTCGCCGTCCTCGCGCTTCCTCCAGATGAAGGATGCCCGGACGAGCGCGCGGCGCAAGGAGCGCGCCCTCGACATCGACGCCGACGCCTCGGCGCCGACCGACGAATGGTCGGAGGTGGCGGAGAGCGCCTGCCTGATCCTGTCCGAGGAGGGCAAGGATCTGGAGGTCGCCGCCTGGCTCATCGAGGCGCTGCTGCGGCTGGACGGGGTGCCGGGGCTGTTCACCGGCCTGAAGGTGGCGCAGGGCCTGGTCGAGCTGTTCTGGGACGACGTGCATCCGCTGCCCGACGAGGAGGGCAACGAGCCGCGCCTGTCGCCGTTCATCGCCCTCAACGGCAGCGGCGGCGACGGCACGCTGACCCAGGCGCTGCGCAAGCTGCCTCTCACCGCCGGCAGCGGCTACGCCCTGTGGCAGTACGAGCAGGCGCGGGAGATCGAGACCCTCGCCGACGGCGCCAAGCGCGAGGCTCGCATCGCGGGCGGCGCGCTGAGCATGGAGAAGTTCCTCGAGGCGATGCGGGAGACCCCCGCCACCTTCTACGCCAACCTGCTCGACGACGTCGCCGAGGCGCGCCGCTCCCTCGACGCCCTCTCGGACGCGTTCTCGGCCCGGGTCGGCCGCGACGCCCCCCCGGCCGGCGGCCTGCGGGCGATCCTGCAGGAGGTCGAGGACGCGGTGCGCGTCGTCGCCGCCGACAAGCTGCTCCAGGTGCGGCCGGATCCGGTCGAGGCGGCGGCCGCGGAGACGCCGGAGGCCGAGGATGCGGGATCGGCGGACGAGGCCGGATCCGCCCCGGCCAGGGCCCTGCCCGCGGGCAAGCCGGTCAGCCGCGAGGACGCGTTCCGGCAGTTGCTGCGCATCGCCGCGTACTTCCGCGACACCGAGCCCCATTCGCCGATCTCGTACTCGCTCGAGGAGGCTGTCCGCCGCGGCCGGCTGCCGCTGCCGCAACTCCTCGACGAGCTGATCATGGACGCCGATGCACGCCGGTTCTTCTTCATCGCATCGGGCGTGAAACCGAAGGAAGAGGTGGAATGACGGCGCCGGCGCGCGACCGTCACCCCAGGCATCGTTCTGCCGGCCGTCAACGGCCGGCGCCGAAACGGCCATCGTTCCGGCGGCGAGAATGATGCGCGAACAAGGATCCAAGCAGAGTTGCTCCGTGCAACTCTGCTTGGAGAGCTAACCGAGGCCAGTCTCATCCGAGGTGCTGATCCATGCCGAGCATTCACGAAAAGCTGAGCCGGGTGCGCAAGCCCCGCGTCCATATCACCTACGACGTCGAGACCGAGGGCGCCGTCGTCCAGAAGGAACTTCCCTTCGTGGTCGGTGTGCTCGGCGACTTCTCGGCCGATCCGAGCGAGCCGCTGAAGCCGCTCAACGACCGCAAGTTCATCCAGATCGACCGCGACAACTTCGATCAGGTCCTGGCCCGGATGACCCCCGGCCTGAAGATGAAGGTCGCCAACACCCTGGCCGACGACGGCAGCCAGATGTCGGTCGAGCTCGCCTTCAAGTCGATGGCCGATTTCGATCCGGCCGCCGTGGTCGAGCGCGTCGAGCCGCTGCGCAAGCTGATGGAGGCCCGCAACCAGCTCCGCGACCTGCTGTCGAAGGCCGACCGGTCGGAGAACCTGGAGAGCCTGCTCGAGCAGATCCTGTCGAACGAGACCGACCTGAAGACCCTGGGCGAGCAGCTCGGCGTCGGCAAGGAAGAGGGCGCCCACTGATGAGCACGCAAGCCGCCGCCGCCACCGCCGCCGCCACCGAGGAGCAAGCCGGCAGCGCCGAGCTGTCGTTCCTCGATCAGGCCATCGCCGCCACCAAGCAGACCGACCCCGACCGGACGACCGAGCTGCTGCGGACCCTCACCCGCGAGGCCCTGTCCGGCACCGTCACCTATTCGAAGAACCTCACCCAGACCATCAACGCCGCGATCAAGAGCATCGACGCGAAGCTGTCGACCCAGCTCAACGCGATCATCCATCACCCCGACTTCCAGAAGCTGGAAGGCACCTGGCGCGGCCTGAACTACCTGGTGATGAACTCGGAGACCGGCACCGGCCTGCGGATCCGGGTCCTCAACTGCACCAAGCGCGAGCTCTACAAGAGCCTGACCAAGGCGTCCGAGTTCGACCAGAGCACGATCTTCAAGAAGATCTACGAATCGGAATTCGGCAGCGCCGGCGGCGAGCCCTATGGCTGCCTCATCGGCGACTACGAGTTCACCAACCATCCCGAGGACGTCGAGCTCCTGAGCCAGATGTCCAACGTGGCGGCGGCGGCCTTCGCGCCGTTCATCGCCGCGGCGAGCCCGAAGCTGTTCGGCTTCGACGACTACACCGAGCTGTCCAAGCCGCGCGACCTCGAGAAGATCTTCGATACGGTCGAGTACGCCAAGTGGCGCAGCTTCCGCGAGTCGGAGGACAGCCGCTTCGTCACCCTGGCGATGCCCCGCACCCTGGCCCGCCTGCCCTACGGCGCCGCGACCAAGCCGGTCGAGGAGTTCGAGTACGAGGAAGGCAACATCCAGAACGGCGTCGCCCATGGCATGAACCATGACGAGTACTGCTGGATGAACTCGGCCTACGTGCTCGGGGCCCGGCTCACCGACGCCTTCGCCCAGCACGGCTGGTGCACCGCCATCCGCGGCGCCGAGGGCGGCGGCAAGGTCGAGAACCTGCCGAGCCATGTCTTCGTCTCCGACGACGGCGACACCGACCAGCAATGCCCGACCGAGATCGGCATCACCGACCGCCGCGAGGCGGAGCTGTCGAAGCTCGGCTTCCTGCCGCTGTGCCACTACAAGGGCACCGACTACGCGGTGTTCTTCGGCGCGCAGACGACCCAGAAGCCGAAGAAGTACGACCGCCCCGAGGCGACCGCCAACGCGGCGATCTCGGCCCGCCTGCCCTACATGATGGCGACGGCCCGGTTCGCCCACTTCCTCAAGATCATGGCCCGCGACAAGATCGGCTCCTTCATGGAGGCGAAGGATTGCGAGGCGTGGCTCAACCGCTGGATCATCAACTACGTCAACGGCAACCCGGATGCCGGCCAGGAGATGAAGGCCAAGTATCCCCTCGCCGAAGCGAAGGTCGAGGTCCGCGAGATCCCGGGCCGCCCGGGCTCCTACAACGCCGTCGCGTGGCTGCGGCCGTGGCTGCAGCTCGAGGAACTCACGACCTCGATGCGGATGGTCGCCCGCATCCCGAGCTCGTCGTAGGGCGGTCGTCGCCCCCGACGCCGACCCTCCCCTCTGCGGGGGAGGGTGGCGAACGCAGTGAGCGCAGCGGGACGTCGTCCCGCCGAGAGGGGAACCCCGCTTCCGGAATGGTCGCGCCCGGCCCGACGGGCGCACCCTGGATCAGCGTCGCGTTCCCCTCTTGCGGGACCATCGTCCCGACCCGCCCGGCATCCGCAGGGCACCCTCCCCCGCAGAGGGGGGAGGGCCAGGGCGTGGCGCTGCCTGCGATCAATCGCCCTCCTCCCGACGCCCGCCCCCAAGGACATCCGCGTTGATCCCAACCCCGGCGTCAGCCAGCGCGCCCGCGCCGCCCGCCGCCCTCGTGGCGGAGCCGTCCTCCGAGGCCCCCGCGCCGGGGCTGCGGCGCGAGGCGGTCGACATGGCGCTCGGGCGGCGGCCGGCGGACCGGCTCGACCGCTTCCTCGCCGCCAGCGACCCGGTGACGGCCCTGCGCGAGTGGTTCGGGGGCGATCTGGCGGACTTGCCGTCCGGATCGATCCGCGGCGCCGTCGACCGCGACATCGCGATCCTCGACGAGATGCTGACCGACCAGCTCAACGCGATCCTGCATCATCGCCGCTTCCAGGCGCTGGAAGCGTCCTGGCGCGGCCTCGACTATCTCTGCCGCTGCGTCGGTCCCGCCTCCGCGGTCAAGGTGAAGGCCCTCAACGCGAGCTGGACCGAGGTCGCCCGCGATTTCGAGCATGCCGGCGACGTCGAGCAGAGCGCGCTGTTCGACAAGGTCTACAACGAGGAATTCGGCATGCCCGGCGGGCAGCCGTTCGGCGTGCTGCTGTGCGACTACGAGGTGCGCCACCGGCCGGTGCCGTCCCACCCGACCGACGACGTCGCGGCGCTGGCGAGCCTCGCCGGCGTCGCCGCGGCGGCCTTCGCGCCGGCGGTGCTCGGCGCCTCGCCGCACCTGCTCGGCCTCGACGATTTCGCCGACCTCGACCGGCTGCACGGCCTCGCCGGGCTGTTTCGCAGCAGCGAGTACCACCGCTACGAGCGGCTGCGGCAGCAGGAGGACACCCGCTTCCTCGCCCTCGTCCTGCCGCGCATCCTGATGCGGCCGCCCTACGACGACGTGCCGATGCCGTTCCGCTACCGCGAGGACCGCTGCGGCCTCGGGCCCGACGCGCTGTGCTGGGGCAGCGCGGTCTACGCCTTCGGCGAGGTGCTGATCCGCGCCTTCGACCGGCACGGCTGGTTCGCCGACATCTGCGGCGCCCGCCAGGACGAGATCGACCACGGCCTCGTCACCGGCGTGCCGGCGCCCTCGACCGAGCCGGACGCGCCGGAGGTGGTCCAGCGTCCCGGCTGCGAGGTCGTGATCCCGGCCCACGTGGAGTACGACCTGTGGCAGCTCGGGCTGATGAACCTGAACGCCTGCAAGGACACGCCCTACCTCGTGTTCCGCTCGGGCGTGTCGATCCGGGCGACGCCGCAGGCCGCGCCCTCCCCGGCCGTGGTCAACGCCCGGATCTCGGCGATGCTGCGCTACATGCTGTGCGTGTCGCGCTTCGCCCATTACGTGAAGGTGCAGGTGCGCGACCGCGTCGGCAGCTACGCCACGGCGGAAGCCTGCGAGAGCGCCCTCCAGCAATGGCTGCATTCCTACAGCATCGGCAACGACGACGCCGCGCCCGAGGTCAAGGCCCGCTACCCGCTGCGCGAGGCGCGGGTCGAGGTGAGGGAGATTCCGGGCCGCCCCGGCACCTATGCCTGCATCATGCACCTGCGGCCGCATTTCCAGCTCGACCAGATCTCGACGACCTTCAAGCTGGTCACCGACATGTCCCTCACCCGCCGCCCGCCGGCGAGCCAGCCGAGCTTCGGGAGCCGATCATGACCGACACCGCCCTCCACCTGTTCGAGGCCGGCCGCCTGGGAGAGGCGCTCGCGGCGGCGACCGCGCGGGTCAAGGCCGCCCCGGAGGACATCCGCCTGCGCAGCGAACTCGCCGAGTTCCTGTGCCTCGCCGGCGAGCTGGAACGGGCCGAGCGGCAGTTCGACACCATCGCGACCCAGGACCCGATGACGGCGCCGCGGGTGACCGAGCTGCGCCAGTTCGTGCGCGCCGGCATCGCCCGCCGCGAGGTCTGGCGCGACGGGCGCGCGCCCGAGCTGCTGGGCTCCGCCCCCGACCACCTGCGCCTGCGCCTGGAGGCGCTGGTCCACCTGCGCGAGGGCGATGCCGAGCGGGCGGCTTCCCGCATCGCCGAGGCCGAGGCGGCGCGCCCGGCCGTGGCCGGCACCCGCGACGGCCGGCCGTTCGACGACTGGCGCGACATGGACGACCTGACCGGCGGCGTGCTGGAGGTGATGAGCCCGACCGGCAAGTACTTCTGGGTGGCGCTGGAGCAGGTGACCGAGGCCGTGGTGGAACCGCCGCGCCGGCCCCTCGATGCCGGCTGGTGCATGATGGAACTGTCGGTCAGGGACGGCCCGACCGGCCGGGTCGCGGTGCCGGCGATCTACCCGGTGGCGGCGGACGAGGCGGTCGGCGACGCGCTGCGGATCGGCCGGGAGACCGACTGGATCGAGCGGCCCGGCGGCTGGGTCGGCGGCCGCGGGCTGCGCTGCTTCCTCGTCGGCGAGGAGAGCGTCGCGATCCACGCCCTCGGCACGCTGTCGTTCGAGGACCGCTGATGGTCCCGGCGGGCAAGGCGGTCCGGCTGTCGATCCTCGACCGGCTGCTCGACCCCGAGGAGAGCGCGCTCACGACCCTGCGCAACGGCCTGCGCCGCGACCTCGAGGACCTGCTGAACACCAACCCGCGGGTGCGCCGCTGGCCGGCCCACCTCGGCGAGCTCGACCATTCGCTCCTGTCGTTCGGCATCATGGATCTCGCCACCGCCAACCTCGCGACCGAGCAGCGCCGCGCGGCGGTGGTGGCGGTGATCGGCGAGATCGTGCGCGAGTGGGAGCCGCGCCTCGCCAATCTCAGCGCCGTCGCCCTGCCCAACGCCGACCCGACCGACCGGTCCCTGCGCATCCGCATCGAGGCGGAGATCATGATCGAGCCGGCGCCCGAGCCGATGGTGTTCGACACCGTCATCGACCCGCTCACCAACACCGTGTCCCTGGCGAGCGCGCGATGAGCGACGAGCTGCTGCCGTACTACAACCGCGAACTCGATTTCCTGCGCCGGATGGCGCAGGACTTCGCATCCGCGCATCCGCGCATCGCCGGGCACCTGCGGCTCAGCGGCGACGCGATGGACGATCCCCACGTCGCCCGGCTGATGCAGGGCGTGGCGTTCCTCAACGCCCGCACCGCCCGCAAGCTCGACGACGAGTTTCCCGAACTCGTCGACACGCTGCTGGAGGTGCTCTACCCGCACTATCTCGCGCCGGTCCCGTCGATGTCGGTGGTGCGGTTCAGGCCCTCGGCCGAGATGACCGGGCCGCACCGGGTCCCGGCGGGCAGCATGCTGGAGACCGAGACCGTCGAGGGCGAGGCGTGCCGCTTCCGCACCTGCTACCCGGTCACGCTCTGGCCGGTCGAACTCGCCGACGCCGCCATGCTCGGCCAGCCGCTCGCGGCGCCGGCCAACCCGGAGGCCGAGGGGGCGAGCGCCGCGCTGAGCCTGACGCTCCGCTGCCTGCCGGACGGCATGACCTTCTCCGAGCTGCAACCGGACCGCCTGCGCTTCTACCTGCGCGGGCCGGCGTCCCAGGTCTACGCCCTGCAGCAGATGATCCTGAACGACACCGTCTCGGTGGCGCTGGCCGACAGCGCCACCGATCCCCACCCGGTCATCGTGCCGCCGGGCGCCGTGTCGGCGGTCGGCTTCGCCCCGGACGAGGCGCTGCTGCCCTATCCGGCGCGCTCGCAGCGCGCCTATCGCATCCTCACCGAGTTCTTCGTCTTCCCGGAAAAGTTCCTGTTCTTCGACGTGGAGATCCTGCAGAAGGTGCTCGCCTCGGCCGGGCGCGAGCTGCGCATCTTCCTCTACTTCAGGAAGCGCGACGCCAGCCTCGAACGGGCGGTGTCGAAGAGCCTGTTCGCCCTCGGCTGCACGCCGGTCGTCAACCTGTTTCCCCAGCGGGCCGAGCCGATCCTGATGGCGGCCAACCGCTTCGAGCACCGGGTGATCCCCGATTGCCGGCGCGAGGACGTGATGGAGGTGCACTCCGTCCTCGGCGTGTCGGTGACCGATTCGGCCGGCCGGCAGCGCGAGGTGCTGCCGTTCTACGCCAACCGCCGCGGCGCGAGCGGACCGGGGCTGTTCTGGCACGGCGCGCGCCGGCCGGCGACCGGGCGGCGGGGCGGGACCGACCTGTTCCTCGCCTTCACCGGCGGCGACCTCGACGGCGCGACGGCCGAGCACGCGGAATGGGCGGTGACGCTCGACACCCTGTGCTGCAACCGCGACCTGCCGACCCGCCTGCCCTACGGCGGCGGACATCCGCGGCTGAGCCTGACCGACGGGTCGAGCGCGGTGGCGGGCATCGACTGCGTGGTGCCGCCGACCACGCCGCTGCACGGCCGGCTGCCGGACAGCCACCGCTGGAGCCTGCTGTGCCACCTCAGCCTCAACCACCTGTCGCTGACCGGCGAGCGCGGCCTGGAGGCGCTGAAGGACATCCTGCGGCTCTACGACTTCCGCAACTCGGCCGAGACCCTGCGCCAGATCGACGGCCTCGTCGGCCTCACCGCCCGGCGCGGCACCGCGCGGGCCCCGGCCCGGCCGGAGGACCCGCCCTGGGCCGACGCGCTGTGCCGGGGCATCGACGTCGGCCTCACCTTCGATCCGGCGCATTTCGTCGGCGGTGGCCTGTTCCTGTTCGCGATGGTGCTCGACCACTTCCTGACGCTCTACGCGAGCATCAACTCCTTCACCCGCCTCACCGCCACGGTGAGGGGGCAACCGGGAATCCTGCGCACATGGCCAGCCCGCGTCGGCGACCGACAGGTTCTCTGATCGAGCGCCTGACCGGCGCGCCGCACGCCTTCGACTTCGTTCAGGCCCTCCGGCTGATCGAGGCGGGGGGCGGGCTCGCCGACGACCGCTCCGGCGCGCCCGGGGAGGCCCGGCCGGACGCCGCGCGCCCGGGCGCGCGCTTCGTGACCGAGACGCGCCTGCGCTACCCGCACGCCACCCTGACCGCCGCGCGCCTCGACGGCGCGGCCCTGCGCGTCACCGTGTCGGGCTTCGGCCTGCTCGGTCCGGTCGGGGTGCTGCCCTACAGCTACACGTCCCTCGTCGCCGGCAGCCTGCACGCCAACAATCCGGGACTGAAGGCGTTCATCGACCTGTTCCAGCACCGGGCGGTCACGCTGTTCTACGGCGCGGCGAGCAAGTACCGCATCGTCATCAGCGACGACCGCAAGCGCCGCGGCGAGCCGGACCGCTTCGGCGACGCCCTCGCCCACCTGACCGGCCTCGGCCTGCCCTCGCTGCGCGGCCGGCTCGCGGTGCCGGACGAGACCATCCTGCACTTCGCCGGGCTGTTCGCCAGCAAGGCCCGCACCGTGGCGGGGCTGGAGACCATCCTCGCCGACGCCCTCGACGCGCCGGTGCGCGTCGTCCCGCTGGTCGGCCGCTGGCTCGCCGTGGCCGAGAGCGAGCAGACCCGCATCGGCGGCGGCGAGGGCCGCCGCGCCCGCGGTCAGCACGGCGTGCTCGGCTCCAGCGCCATGGTGGGGACCCGCACCTGGAGCGTGCAGAGCAACTTCCGCGTCGTGGTCGGGCCGGTCGGGCCCGAGCGGATCGCGCCGCTGCTGCCGGGCGGGCGCGATGCCGGCACCGTCGCCGATCTCGTCGGCCTCTATGGCGGCCTCGAATACGAGGTCGACCTCAACCTCGTGATCCGGGCCGCCGCGGTGCCGCGTGCCCGGCTCGCCCCGGCCAGCGGCGACGACGGCGACGTCCGGCTCGGCCAGACCGCGTGGCTGCTCGCTGCGGAAAGCCCGGTCGACCGGGACGACGCGGTCTTCACCCTCGATCCAACCTAGGAACCACGCCCCATGACCCTGTGGTCCGACGGCTACGTCAGCGACGTCGAGTATCTCCCCGGCCTCTACCTGGAGCAGACGCCCGGGCACCTGCTGCTGGCCTGCCTCGTCAACGGCGTCGAGCCACCGGCCTGCGGCGCGGACTTCCGCTACTGCGAGCTCGGCTGCGGCCAGGGGATCACCGCGGCGGTGATCGCCGCCGCCAACCCGCGCGCGCGCGTGGTGGCGATGGACTTCAACCCCGCCCACATCGCCCGCGCCCGCCGCGCCGCGGCGGAGGCCGGGCTGACCAACGTCGAGTTCCTCGAACTCAGCTTCGCCGACCTCGCCGGCGAGACGGCCCTGCGCGACTTCGACATGGTGTCGGCGCACGGGGTGTGGTCGTGGATCGCCCACAAGGACCGCCTCGACATCACCGCCTTCCTGGCCCGGGCGATCAGGCCGGGGGGGGCTGGCGGCGATCAGCTACAACGCGATGCCGGGCTGGACCGCGATGATCCCGCTGCAGCGGCTGCTGCTGGAGCAGGCCCGCCTCGGCCACGGCCGCAGCGACCAGCGCGTGCTCCAGGGCCTCGCCTTCGTCCGGCGGATGCAGGAGGCCGGCTCCGGCGTGCTCGGCGACGGGGCGCTGCTCGACAAGCTGCTCGCCAAGGGCGGCAAGGCCCCGGGCGACGACCGCGCGGTCTACCTCGCCCACGAGTACCTCAACGAGAACTGGCAGCCGCTCTACCACGCCGACACGGCCCGGCTGCTCGCCGACGCCAAGCTGACCTATGCCGGCTCGGCGACCCTGACCGACAACTTTCCCGACCTGCAGCTCAAGCCGGCGCAGCGCGCGCTGCTCGCCGAGGTGCCGGCCGGGCCGCAGCGGGAGACGATGAAGGACTACCTGTCGGCCCGGCCGTTCCGCCGCGACGTGTTCGTGCGCGGCGCGCGGACGATGCCCGACCGCGAGCGCGACCGCCACCTCGCCGGGATCGGCCTCGCGCTGAGCGTGCCCCGGCCGGAGGCGCGGCTTGAACTCGACGTGCCGGCCGGCAAGGCGCAGTTGCCGGAACACCATTACCGGCCGATCCTCGATGCGCTGGCCGAGCGCCCGCACACCCTGGCCCAACTCGCCGGCCTGCCGGCCCTGCGCGACCTCGCGGGCGCTCCCTCGATGGTCGAGATCGCCGGCATCCTGGTCGGCACCGGGCAGGCGCTGCCCCTGCCCTGGGGCCTCGACGTCGCCGAGGCGCCGGCGGCCCGCGCCTACAACCGCGCCGCGGTCGCGCCGGTCGTGAACCGCCACGCCGCGACCGCCTCGCTGGCGGCGCCCGGCTCCGGCTCCGGCGTGACCCTCACCACCCTGGAGGCCCTGGTCTACGCCGCGCTGGCCGACGGCGTGCCGGCGGAGCGCGGCGCGCTGCTCGCGCATCTCGACGGCACTCTGCCGCCGGACGCCCTGACCGGCGACGACGGCCGCCCTGTCGGCGGACCCGACGAGGTGCGCCGGCGCGTCGCCGAGGGGGTCGTCTGGTGCCTCGCCCACCGCCTGCCGCTGTGGCGGCGGCTCGGCATCCTGTGATACGGATTTCGGACGATCCGTTCCGAAATCCGTATCATCAGCCCGCGCGGCGCTTGAGCGAAGCCGATTTCCGCATCGCGAAAGCGACCGCTCGCGGTCGCCTGAAGCGATCCATCGAAAATCGTATGATCGAAAATCGTATGACGGAGCCCGCGCGTCGGGCGTGGATTCCGGTCGGGCCGTGCGCGGACGGCCCGGCTTCGGAGCGGTCGCCGCCGGCGACGGCAGGTCGCCTCTTCCCCTCGCGTCATCGTCGCCTCGCGGGAATCGGCGCCAGGACCGGGTGAAACTTCACGATGGAGTGACGACGACGATCTGGTCGTCCCGCGTAGACCAGTCCCCCGGGATTCCCGAATCCGCATGATTTTGCCGACGAAGCGGCGATCGCTTCGGAGATCGTCCCGGCACGTCATCTGCGGAAGTCAAGTCGATGCGCCGGCCGAAAGCAGTCGGGCGATTGTCTTTCATGCAACATTAAATATATTTCATCGAACGGACACCACTCGGCGGCCGGTTCCCCTATAAGCTGGCGACCGTCAAGGTTGGCCCCGGCACCGGGCCGGGACATCGCACGAACGGAGGCGACCCATGGCGATCTACGTGAACTACGACGGCATCCCCGGCGAGGCGACGCAGCAGGACCACACCAAGTGGATCGACGTGCTGTCGCTGTCCTGGGGCGTCGGCCGCGGCATCTCGACCGTGTCGGGATCGACCAACAACCGCGAGGCGTCGGAGCCCTCGGTGAGCGAGGTCTCGATCGTCAAGGCGTTCGACAGCTCGTCGCCGAAACTGTTCACCGAGGCCCTGCACCGGCAACGCCGGCAAGACGGTCAAGATCGACCTGACCACCACCGGCAGCCCGGGCGTGACCTACTGCACCTACACGCTGACCAACGCCCTGATCTCGTCCTACTCGGTCTCGACCGGCGGCGACCGGCCGACCGAGTCGATCTCGATCAGCTTCACCAAGCTCGAGTTCAAGTTCACCCCCTACGACGACAAGAACAAGGCCGGCACCCCGGTCACCGTGTCGTACGACATGGCGACGACGAAGACCGCGTAGGCGCGTCGAAGGCGGCGGTGCATCCAGTCCGCACCGCCGCGCGCAGACGCACGAAACCTCAGCGGGACAACAGATAAAATCTCAAGTAAAATCCAACACGAGGCCAGTTTCTGCTGTTTTCTGCAAGCGTCCAGATCGAAAGCAGATACAGCCGCTTCAATCTTGGTTGAGGAACATTCGGGCTCGGGCGACGGACGAAGGCGGCAGGCATGGACATCAACAAGTTCACAATTCTTCTCGAAGATACGATGAAGAAAGCCGTTGCTGCCGCTGGTGGCATGGATCAGTTCACGGCATGCATGTCCCGGCCGTCGGGGCAGCTCGTCGAGCTCTACGGTCCGATGACCGACAAGATCTTGAAGCAGCGCGCCCGAGCCAAGGCGCAGGAACTCTACGACGCCTACAATGCCAATCCCGCGTTCATGAACGCGATCCAGCAACTGGGCGACAAGGTCGAGAGGATTCCGATCGAGACCACCAACGGGGCGGTCAGCTCCATGGGAGCACTGAACCACCTCAAGGACACGTTCGGCGCCAACCTCGACAAAGTTTTGGCAGGCGTGAAGGAGCCTCCGAGCCAGCTGGAGGGTGCCCTGCTTGCCGTCGCCGACATGTCCATCACCGCGGCTCTGGCCTTCGTTCCCGTCGCCGGTCCGTTCCTGGTTCCCCTGTCGCAAGGCATCAACGGAGTGCTCGGCGCGGCCATGACCGGGGCCATGACCGGCGTTGCGATCGGCGCGGGCGACAACTCGCTGCTGTTCACCACCGGCAACGCCGACATGAAATCGGCTCAGAAGACCGCGATCAACGGCAACAACACCAGACAGGATCGCGCCGACGCAGCGACCGGCGCCGGCAAGACCATCAGCGACGGCCTCAAGAACGTGACGGCCGTGGCCGACAAGGATGGCACCTTCGCGCAATTGGCCGCGCAAAAGGGTGTCGCGAGCCTCATCGTGACCGGCATCAAGATCGCGATCAAAAAGAACGACGAAAAAATTCTAAAAATGGCGGACAGTGCCGACAAGTCGTTTGCGAAACTCGTCGGCGGCACTGTCTTCAGCCAGAACCAGAACGTTGCTCAAGGCGTCAACACTCTGGGACGTCTCAACATCAAGATGCCGGACTCGCTCGCGGATGACCCGAAGCGGATCAACATGTATCTCTCTGAAAAGGCGACGCTCGCCACCTTCAAGACCACGACCAGCAGGATGTTCGAGGAGTTCTTCGGCCTGCTGCTCAAGATCATGAACGCCGGTCTCGAAGCCTCGTTCGCTGACGCGACTCAGGGTCTCAACACCCCGAAGCTGCACGGCAACAATCACAAGATCGCGCTGCTGATCCTGGGCTATTTCTACGCCAAGGACTGGAGCGGAGCCCGCGCCGCCGCACGAACGGCCGAACTCAACGATTTGACCGCCGGTCGAGACCGCGCACAACAGTCGATTGACAGCAACCAGGTCAGACTCGATGCATACCTGCAAAGAACCGACGGGAAGAGTTGGGAAAACTATAGCGCCGGCGATATCACGAAAGACATAGCGCTGTTCAAGAAATTCGATGCGATCGATGCCATTCGTACGGATATGAGGGACAACCAGGGAATCGTCGCTCGCAACGCGGAGATGATGAAGATCCTCAGTACCAAAACCGGTCTGTCGACGATCCAACCGAAATTCGAGGATGGGACCAGCGCCCGGGCGGCCTTCAACGTCGGCCGCGGCGCCTCCTCCAAGCGCAACATTGTCGTCGACGGCTTCGCCGGAATGGGAGACTTGGACAAACTTCCTATCCTGGTCAGCAAAGCCGAGAATTACTTCCGCGCACTGAAAAGCGCGTTGACCGCGGACATCGAAACCGCGATGGTGAAAGGCAATAACGGCTTCCTGAAAGACGAAGAATTTCAGAAAATGTGGAAGCTGTTCATTGGATCACAATTGATTGTCAATCATGCATTGAACGACTCGAAGATAAAAATCCAGAGCGGCGGCGCCCGCAAGTTCTTCCGCGCCCTGAATCCCACGACCGACGCAACGAGTATCCCTGACTATTACGTCAACATGATCCAAGATGCGGGCTTCATCGAGCGCTACAGCTCTTATACCGGAACGGTATCCACGCAACGAAAGAAGGATCTAGCGTTGACAGGTCGCATGCGGTGGTCGCGCAGCCCCAGCAATACCGAGCGCGCGATGCTGATCACGTTCTGCACCGTCGTGGTATTCACGATGGATGTCGGCAAGATATCCCTCGGCTTCTACAGCTGGAACGAGACGGTGGAAGGTCTTCGCGAAGTATGCAAGACGATTTCCGCAACGGCCTATCAATGATGCGGCAAAACGGATGCTCAGCATGGTTCTGTAGCGATGCAGGGGTTTTGGGTTGGCACCCGGCCGTCGCCAGCAGGATCGTTCTGCGCTCCGGTACTTTGGGCCAGCGTCTCGGGCGGCACCAGAAGCGGTGTCGCAGCCGCCACTGTGATGAAAATGGCAATTGCATGCACCATCGATGATGCGAAGAGGCTGCCTGCTCCGGCCTTGCCCGTGAATCCCGTACGAGAATGACCGGTCCAAACAGGTTCCTCCGATGCCCCCCACCGCTCCCGTCCAGACCGGTCGCCTGCTGTCGCTGACGACGCCGCTCGGGCAGGACGTGCTGATCCCGATCGCGCTCGACGGCTCCGAGGGGCTCTCGGAGCTGTTCGCGTTCACGATCGAGATGACCTCGACCAATACCGGCATCACCGCCGACCAGTTGCTCGGCAAGGGCGCGACGCTGAAGATCCGGCGGCCCGACGCCGATCCCCGCATCGTCAACGGAATCGTCGCCTCGTTCGCCGCCGGCGACCAGACCGTGGACGGCTTGCGGCGCTACCGGATGGTGCTGCGGCCGAAGCTGTGGCTGCTCACCCGCACCGCCGATTGCCGGATCTTCCAGAACCAGACCGTGCCGCAGATCGCCGACACCCTGCTCTCCGAGGGCGGCGTCACCGACACCAAGAAGCAGGGCCTCAACGGCTCGCACCCCTCGCGCGACTACTGCGTGCAGTACCGCGAGACCGACTACGATTTCCTCGCCCGGCTGTGGGCCGAGGAGGGCATCTACTTCTACTTCCAGCACGCCGACGGCCAGCACACCCTCGTGCTCAGCGACAGCACCTCCGGTTACTGCGACTGCATCGACAAGTCGGTCCAGCACGCGCCGCCCGACGCCTCCGACACGATCGCGGTGCAGTCCTGGCGGGTCGCCGACCACTTCTCGTCGGGCAAGGTCACGTTGCGCGACTCTAATTTCGAGCAGCCGACCACCGACCTCACCGCCAGCACCACCACGGTGCTGAGCAATTCCGCCTTCAAGCAGTGGGAACTGTTCGACTATCCGGGCGACTACACCCAGAAGGGCGACGGCACGGCGCTGTCGCGCACCCGCATGGAGGAGGTCGAGGCCCGCTACGCGGCCGCGGAGGGCGAGGCGACCTATCGCGGGTTCATGCCCGGCGCCAAGATCACCATGGCCAAGCACGAGGCCGCGGCCGAGCAGGGCCAGTCCTACGTCCTGGCGCGGGTGCGCCACGAGGCCGAGGACCGCACCCATCTCGGCCGGCAGGCGGAAGCGCCGCGCTACCGCAACGGCTTCACGGCGCTGCCGGCCGCGACCCCGTTCCGGCCGCCGCCGGTGACGCGCCGGCCGCTGATCCCCGGGCCGCAGACCGCGACCGTGGTCGGCCCCTCGGGCGAGGAGATCTACTGCGACAAGTATGGCCGCATCCGGGTCCAGTTCCCGTGGGACCGGCTCGGCAAGAACGACGAGAACAGCTCGTGCTGGATCCGCGTCGGCCAGTGGATCGCCGGCGCGACCTGGGGCAGCCAGTTCGTGCCCCGGGTCGGCATGGAGGTGATCGTCGTCTTCCTCGACGGCGACCCCGACCGGCCGCTCGTCGTCGGCACGGTCTACAACGGCCAGAACATGCCGCCCTACACCCTGCCCGACAACAAGACGCAGAGCGGGATCAAGACCCGCTCCAGCAGCCAGGGCAGCGCCAGCACCTTCAACGAACTGCGCTTCGAGGATAAGAAGGGCAGCGAGCTGGTGTACATGCACGCGCAGAAGGACTTCACCCGCGAGGTGGTGAACGACGACACGCTCACCGTGCAGCACGACCAGACCCTGACGATCAAGAACGACCGCACCGAGACGGTGCAGGAGGGCAACGAGAAGGTCACGGTGTCGAAGGGCAACCGCACCCTCACGGTCTCGGCCGGCAACGACACCACCGAGGTCACCAGCGGGAACTACACCGTTAAGCTGGGATCAGGAAATGCGGTGCACCAATGCGATGCCGGCAGCATCACGCTGCAGGCGGCGCAATCGATCACCCTCAAGGTCGGCGAGAACACCATCGTGGTCAACCAGACCGGCATCACCCTCACGGCGATCCAGATCACCCTGAAGGCCGACGCGAAGATCCAGGCCAACGGCGCGATGGTGAACGTCGACGGCAGCGGCATGGTGCAGGTGACGGGCGGTCTCGTGACCATCAACTGAGGACCAGCATGGCTCCCGGCTCCTTCCCGAAGCTGCGCTTCTCCTCGGCCGAGGAACTCTGCGCCGTGCTGGCGCCGGGCGAAGAGGCCGGCGCGGTGCTCGCGCCGCGCCAGGGTGCGGCGGAGTTTCTCGCCGCCCTGGCGACGGCCGGGCTCCTGGTCGACGCGATCCGCTACCTCGCCGTCGCCCTGCCGCGCCGGGAGGCGGTGTGGTGGGCCTGCGCCGCCCGGCGCCGGATGCCGGCCGCCGAGTCCGAGCCGGAGCGGGCCGCCTGGCAGGCGGCGGAGACCTGGGTCTACGAGCCCACCGAGCCGAACCGGCAGGCGACCTACGCCCATGCCGAGGGGCTGAAGTTCGACACCGCCGGCGCCTACGCGGCGCTCGGGGCGTTCTGGTCCGGCGGCAGCCTCGCGCCGCCGGAGACCGGCCAGCACATCCCGCCGGGGGACGGGCTCACCGGCAGCGCGGTCGGCGCCGCGGTGATGTTCCGCTGCGTGCCGGGCGAGGCCGGGACCATCGCCGAGCGGCACCGGCTGGCCCTCGAGACCGGGTTCGACATCGCCCGCGGCGGCAGCGGCGTTGCGGGCAGCGCCTCGTGACCCCGACCCTGCGCCTGACCGTCACCGAACCCGGCGACGTTCCCGCGGGCGACCGGGTGCGCACGGTCACCGGCGCCGCCCTGCGCATCGGGCGCGAGGACGACAACGACTGGGTCCTCACCGACCCGGCGCGGCGGATGTCGCGCCACCATTGCACGGTCGACTTCCAGGGCGGCGTCTACATCGTCATCGACACCTCGGCCAACGGCGTCTTCCACAACAGCGCGCCGCGGCCGATCGGGCGGGGCAACAGCCGCATCCTCAGCGACGGCGACGTCCTGCGGTTTCCCGGCGTGACCCTCGCGGTCGCCCTGATCGAGGACCGGGACGCCCGGGACGCGTTCCGTGCCGTGCTGCCGCCGCGGCGGGACGGCGCCCCCCCTCGCGGCCGGCGCCACGCCGCCCGATCCGCTCGACGACCTGCTCGCCCGGCCCGGGGCGCAATGGGGCGCCGATCCGCTCGACGACACCGCCCTGCCGGAGGCGCCGGATGCCGGCCTGCCCTTCGGGGGCCGGGCCGTTCTCGTCGCTGTCGCTGGCGACCTCCGCCATCGACGGCAGCGCCCTCTCCTGGACCCGGCAGGACCGCCGCACCCCGGCGCCGGCGGGGGCGGCACCCGCGTCGTGGTCGAGGCTCGGCCTCGGCGACCGGAGCGAGCCCGAGCACCAGGCCTTTCCCTCCGCACTTCCGGGTCAGACCGTGATCCCCGAGGACTGGGACCTCGACGCGCCGCCGCAGGCCGGGGCGGGCGACGCGGCGCCGCCGCCGGCGGGGCCGGGCCCCGCCCCGGTGATCCCCTCGGACTGGTCGGAGGAGGCGCCGGAGCCGCCGAGGCCCGTGGCCGCCCGGCTGGCGCCCCCCGGTCCCGTCCCCGGCCTCGTCGCCGAGTCCGGCCCCGTCTCCGGCTCCGGCGACGACGCCCTGCTGCTCGCCCTGGTCACCGCCCTGGCGCGGGTCGAGCGGGCGCTGCTGGGACCCGATGCGGGCCTGATGCAGGGGCCGTCCGAGACGACGCTGCGCCGGCTGCGCGCCACCGAGCCGAGCCTCGCCGACCGGGCCATCGCGCTCATCGCGGAGCGGGCGGCGGAGCGGCTCGACGCCCCATCCCGGCGGCCCCCGGCCGGGTCGCCCCCATCCCAAGACCAGACGGCGGGCCGGCAGGCCTCCGCCGCCACGGCCCCGTCGCGGCCGGGAGACCACGAGGCATGAGCACCACCGGCAAGGTCGTCTGGTCCGAGGGCATGTTCCTGCGGCCGCAGCATTTCCAGCAGCAGGACCGCTACGCCGAGCGCCTCGTGCGCCAGCGCGCCGAGGGGCTGACGCCGTTTCCCTGGGGCCTGCGCCACCTCAGCCTCAACCGGGCGCTGCTCGACCTCGGCAAGCTCTCGCTGGAGCGCTGCGGCGGCGTGTTCGAGGACGGCACGCCGTTCGACGTGCCGACCGACCTGCCGCATCCGGCCCCCCTCGACCTCGCGGTCGGGCTGACCGACACCGTGGTCTATCTCTGCCTGCCGGTGCAGCATCCCGGCGCGGCCGAGATCGGGATCGGCGGCGCCTTCGCGTCCTCGGCCCGCTACGCCGCCGGCGACATCGAGGTGGTCGACGCGATCAGCGGCTCGAACGCCAGCGCCCGCATCCGCACCGCGAGCCTGCGGCTGAGCCTGATGCTGGAGAGCGACGACCGCAGCGGCTACCACAGCCTCGGCCTCGCCCGCATCGCCGAGGTCGGCGCCGACAAGCGGGCGCGGCTCGACCCGGACTACATCCCGCCGGTGATGGCGATGGCGGCCTCCGACACGCTGACCGGCTTCGCCAGCGAGGTGCTGGCGATGCTGCACCACCGCGGCGAGGCCCTGGCGCCGCGGGTGAGCGGCGCGGCGAATCACGGCGTCGCCGAGATCGCCGACTTCCTTCTGCTCCAGGTGATCAACCGGGCCGAGCCGGTGCTCGCCCACCTGGCGCGGCTGCCCGCGCTGCATCCGGAGCGCCTCTACGCCACCTTCCTCGATCTCGCGGGCGACCTCGCCACCTTCACCGCGCCGCGCAAGCGCCCGGACGAGTTCGCCACCTACCAGCACGACGACCTGGAGCACGTCTTCGCCGGGGTGATGCTGGCGCTGCGCCGCTCCCTGAGCGCGGTGATCGAGCAGTCGGCGGTCCAGATCCCGCTGCAGGACCGCAAGTACGGCATCCGCGTCGGGGTGATCCCGGACAAGACCCTGCTGACCACCTCGGGCTTCGTGCTGGTGGTCAAGGCGGCGCTGCCGGAGGAGACGATCCGCCGCTCGCTTCCGGCACTGGTCAAGATCGGCCCGGTCGAGCAGATCCGCGAACTGGTCAACGTGCAGCTCCCCGGCATCCCGGTGCAGCCGCTGGCGGTGGCGCCGCGCCAGCTCCCCTACCACGCCGGCGCGGTGTACTTCGAGCTGAAGCCGGACAGCCCGCTCTGGGCCGGCCTCGCCACCTCCGGCGGCGTCGCCGTGCACCTGTCGGGCGATTTCCCGGACACGCGGATGGAGCTGTGGGCCATCCGGCGCTGACGGCGTCCGCCCGCCGTGCCGCTCGTCGTCACCGTCCACGGCCAGCGCGGCGGCGCCGGCACCACGACCCTGGCCGGGCATCTCGCCGCACACCTCGCCCTGGGTGGACGGCGTGTCGGCCTCGCCGATTGCTGCCTGAGGTCGCCGGACCTCCACGCCTCGTTCGGGATCGAGGCCGACCCCTGCCTCAACGACTTCCTCTGGCATCGCACCGGGATCGCCGGGGCCGCCCTGGATCTCGGCGGCGCCCTTGCGGCGCCGCTCCCCGAGAAGGCCGGGCTCTACCTGCTGCCGGCGAGCCCGGCGCCGGCGGAGCTCGCCCGCCTGCTGAACGAGGGCCTCGATACCCGCAGGCTGGCCCGCGGCCTGCGCGACGCGGCCGAGGCCCTGTCCCTCGACCTGCTCATCCTCGACGCGCCGGCCGGATTCGGCGAGGAGGCGCTGCTGGCGGCCGCCCTCGCCGATTGCCTGCTGGTGCTGCTGCACGCCGAGCCGCGGCGGCGCCGGGGAACGGATCTCACGCTGCTGGAGCGGCTCGAACCGACCCGGATGCTGGTCGTGCTCAACCAGGCCGCGCCGTGGCTCGACGCCACGGCCCTCGCCGACGAGGCGGCGGTCTCGTGCCGCCGGCCGGTCGCCGCGGTCCTGCCCCGCTGCGAGGCGCTGGGGCCGCCGGGCCGCGGCCCCTCCCCGGGTGAGCCGCCGGCGCGGGCCGCGTTCGCCGCCGGCCTGAACCGGATCGCGGGGCTGATCGAGGACCGGGCGACGTGATACGGAATCCGGAAGATTGCTTCCGGATTCCGTATCACCAGCCCGCGCGGGGAGCCTCCGGCTCCACGCGCCTGAGCGAAGCCGATTTCCGCATTGCGAAGCAATCAATCGGAAACCGTATGACCCCTCTCCGGGGCTCAGGCGAGGCCGATCGCGGCCTGAACCTCGCACGCGTCGGCCGGCCGGGCGGCGGGATCGAACGACAGGGCGCGGGCCACGACCGCGTTGACGTCCCGCGTCGCCCCCTCGATCCGGGCCGGCACGCGCCCCTGCCGCCGGGCCTCGATCGCATCGAGACGGTCGAAGGGATGCCGGCCGGTCAGGACGAGATGGGTCAGGCAGCCCAGGGCGTAGACGTCGTCGCGCAGGGAGCGACCGTGGCCGGACAGGCGCTCGGGGCTCGCGTAGGCGGGGGGTCACGGCCCGTTCGATCGCGTCGTCGACGTCCGTCTCCGACAGGAAGGCGGCGATGCCGAAATCGAGGATCTTCAACTGGCCGTCGGTGCAGATGAACAGGTTCGAGGGCTTCAGATCCGCGTGGACCACGCCCCGCCGGTGGGCGGCGGCGAGGCCGGAGAGGAGATGGGTCAGGGCGGTCCGGGCCAGGGCGCTGCCGGCGAAGTGCGGGTGGCGGCGCAGCATGACGTCGAGGGAGTAGCCGACGAGGTTCTCCATCACCATGAAGGCGTCGGCGCCGTCCCGGTCGAAGTCGTGGACGGCGACGATGTTGGGGTGTCGGAGCGCCTGGGTGTGGCGCGCCTCCGCCTCCAGCGCCCGCGTCGCCGTCCGGTCGCCGACCCAGCGCGGGGCGAGCAGCTTGACCGCGACGTAGGGCGAGACGCCGTCGAGCTCCTGGCGGCGGCGGTCGATGGCGCGGTAGACCACTCCCATGCCACCCTGGCCGATCTCGGCATCAAGGACGAAGCGGCCCCGCAGGACCTGCCCGACTCGCCCTCCGGCGGCATCCGCGGCGGGCGCAGGCGGATGCCGCAGGGCGCGAAGCCGCGCGGCCATGCGGTCGATCTCCGCCGCATCGGAGCGGTCGCCGGGTGAGACCCGAGCGGAGGCCGGGGCCGGTGCCTCGACCGCGTCGTGCAGCAGGCAGGCGAGCCGGAAGGACAGCCGGTGGGCGTCGATGGCCTGTTGCAGGGCGAGCGTCGCCGCCGCCCTTCCGGCCTGCGGCGCCCCGTCCCGCAGCGCGGCCACCGCGTCCGCGAAGGAGAGGCGGCCGGAGGCGAAGCGGTCGATCACCTGCTCGATGCCCGGGCGCATGAGCCCCCCTCCCCCGGCCCCGACGTCCCGCGTGCGGCGCGACCGCCGCGCCCTGTCATACGATTTCCGGTTGATCGCTTCAGGCGACCGCGAGCGGTCGCTTTCGCGATGCAGAAACCGGCTTCGCTCATGCGCCGCGCGGGCGGGTGATACGAAATCCGGAAGTCGTCTTCCGGATTTCGTATCAGAACGGCCAGGCCTTGGGCTCGGTCTGGACCGTCAGCGTCACCGCGAGGTCGCTGGCCGCGATGGTCGCGATGTTGATGTCGGCGAACTTGATCGGGGCCACGGCCCGCCACTGCGCCACGTCGAGCTGACGGAAGCCGGCCACCACGCCCACCACCGTCGCGTCGGCGGGTACCGTGGCGGTGAAGCCGTCCTTGGCCGAAGGCGGCAGGATAAACTCGTGCTTGCTCAGCAGGTCGGTGCCGAGGATCGCGGCATCGTTGTCGTAGAGCGATTGGGTGTCGCTCTGCAGGAACTTGGTGTCGGCTCTCAGGGTGTAGACCCGGAGCAGCAGCGGCGACGGGACGCCCGAAGGCGACGGGTTGACGTTCGGCGCGGTGCCGACCCGCACGACGAGCTTGGTCTCCTTCGGCGGCAGCAGCGTTGCGCAGCCGGAGAGCATGGAGAGCCCGGCGAGCAGGATCATTCGTCGGCTGGAGGCGGCCCCGCCAAGCTCTGATGCGTCCATTGACATCCCGCTCTTCGGTGTCACCGCTCCGCCCTTCCCTGTTCGGCCGGTCGCGAGGCGACCTTGGGTCGATAGGAACAACATCGGGGTGAACGAAGCATAACGGACGTAGCGATTCCGCGGCTTCTCATGCGATTTCCGATTGATTGCTTCGCAATGCGGAAACCGGCTTCGCTCAGGCGCCGCGCGGGCTGGTGATACGATTTCCGGAAGGAATCTTCCGGAAATCGTATCACCAGCCCGCCCCGGTTGCGGGGCTTGCAGATGCACACAACGGGTTGCGAGCGTTCTCCCTCTCCCCGCAAGCGGGGCGACGAGAGTTCCCGTGCCTCATCCGGAGATGCATGAATGCCGTAGGCCCGCGGGGAGAGGGAGCGGCCAGGACCAGCCTCATCCGGGGGCTCCCCTCACCCTCGCCCCGAGGGCTTCCTTCGCCCCGCCTTCGGACCCGGCTTCACAGACCGCGCGCGACGGGGCTATGTCCTCGGGCCTGGACAGGACGCGGTACGGGAGCCTTCCGATGCGGGATTGCGGCGAGCAGGGCGGCGCCGGCCATCCCTGCGCCCACGACCGCGCGGCCGGCGGCTGCGCCGAGTGCGGCGTTCGCCTCGTCAGCGTCTGCGCGGCCCCTGACGGGCGACGAGCTCGACCGGCTCGAGGCCCTGAGCCAGCGCCTCCGCCTCGATGCGCGGCAGGCGCTGTTCCATCAGGACGACCGGGCGGGCGCCGTCTACAACGTCACGGAGGGGATGATGCGGCTGTCGCGGCTGCTGCCGGACGGGCGCCGGCAGATCGTCGGCTTCGCCATGGTCGGCGACTTCCTCGGTCTCGCCCTTCCCGAGCGCTTCACCGTCACCGCCGAGGCGCTCGTCCCGGCGACGCTGTGCCGGTTCGACCGGCACGCCTTCGCGGGCCTCGTCGCCGGGGCGCCGCACCTGCTGCAACGGCTGCACGAGCGGGCCGGCCACGAACTCACCCTGGCGCAGGATCACATGGTGCTGCTCGGTCGGCGCACCGCCGAGGAGAGGGTGGCGAGGCTTCCTGCTGGGGCTGCGCGCCCGCTACGGCCGGGTCGGGCGCGACTCGGTCACCGTCGAGCTGCCGATGGGCCGGCAGGACATCGCCGACCATCTCGGGCTCACCATCGAGACGGTCAGCCGGATGCTGACGCGGCTCGACCGGGAGAAGGCGATCCTGATCGTTCCCGGCGGCGTGCGCCTCCTCGACGGCGCCCGGCTCGAACGCCTCGCCGCCCGTTGAACGGTTTCCGATCGATCGGAGGGCCGTTCAACGGATCGGCAGTCCCGGGTCCGACTTCATCGTCCGCAGGCAGATCTCGGAGCGGACCCGGGCGACCTGCGGATGCGGCAGGCAGGTTGAGGTGGATGAAGTCGGCGAAGGCGGCCAGGTGCCGGGTGACGATGATGAGCACGTAATCGGCGTCGCCCGAGACCGAATAGGCTTCGCGCACCTCGTCGTGGCGGGTCAGGAAGCTGGCGAAGGATTCGTCCGTCTTCTCGTTGTGGGTCGAGAGGTTGACGCGCGCGATGGCACGGAGCCCGTATCCCAGTCGCGCCGGATCGAGCCGCGCCGAGTAGCCGAGGATCAGGCGGGTCCTGCTCCAGGCGGGCGCGGCGGCGCG